>NZ_BADT01000208.1 GCF_000239855.1 Pseudoalteromonas sp. BSi20652
TTACCTGTTATCCCAGTTCCATTTTTATCATTTTTACCTGTCGAATGGGCACTCGCTTTGTTAGGTGCTAGTTTTTGGTTAGTACTTATATTTGAAAAAGCCACGCCGCAATGGCAAACCTATCATAAAGATTATCAAAAAATGCGTGTAGTACTTACCTCTGTTGTGTTTGTTTGTCATATTCTTACTATTGGTATGAGTATTTATCCTAAATAGCAGCTGTAAACTAAAATATTGCGCGGTAATAAGGTAATATCTGCGCACTGCTATTTGAGGACACACCATGATCGACCAACTACGCCAACAACTCGATGACCTTGGCGAAAACTACGTAGAAAAAACGACTGCATTCAAAATCAAAGTGATCCCGTTTTTTTGTGCTTATTCGCATAAAAAAAGACCA
>NZ_BADT01000207.1 GCF_000239855.1 Pseudoalteromonas sp. BSi20652
ACCTAAGATGGATTGCATCTTATATCCATTTTCATAATAAACGCCATCCCGCCTCAATGGGAGACAATGAAGTCGAGCGCTACTTAGAACATTTAGTGTTAAATCAAAACGTCGCACCACGTACGCAAGCCACTGCACTCAATTCATTGTCATTTTTATACAAACATATAATAAAAACGAACTTTCATTAAATTTAAATTTTGCCCGTAGTAAAAAACAAGCAAAGCTCCCTGTCGTGATGACCCCTGAAGAAGTTAAAGTGTTGATGACACATTTAAATAAGCGTTATTATTTAGTTGCGGCCCTTATGTATGGAAGTGGTTTAAGAGTAATGGAAGCGGTGCAATTAAGAGTAAAAGATATTGATTTTGATTATAAATGTATTCAAGTATGGAATGGCAAAGGAAATAAACATCGTATTGTAACGC
>NZ_BADT01000206.1 GCF_000239855.1 Pseudoalteromonas sp. BSi20652
GCCACCATAAGGAGCACCAACTAAATGCGAAAAGTATTATCATTTCTTACGTTGTTATTTTTTTTCAAATTTTCTAATGCTATAGCAAATGAATATACTTTTTTTGAAAATGTTGATAATGCATTAATTGAAAAGTCATTTTCTGGGAATATTTTTGTTGCTCATGGTCAGCAGATTTTGCACTCAAAATCTTTTGGCTATTCCAACAGAGAAAAGAAAATTAGATTTAGTGAAAATACAATTTTTGATATTGGATCAATAACCAAACAATTTTTGGCTACGTCAATAATGATACTCTCTGAGCAAGGTCGACTATCTGTTGAAGATGAACTAACAAAATACTTTCAAGACGTACCTGAAGATAAGAAAAAGATAAAGTTACACCACCTTTTGACACATACTGCAGGCTTTCCGGCAAATCTTTCGAATCATCAACTTTACGATGTTGTTGACTACAAAAAACTCCCTTCTCTGGCATTCAAGGAAAGGCTGCTATCGATGCCTGGTGAAAAATATCAATATTCAAATATTGGTTATAGTTTATTGGCAAGAGTAGTAGAAAGTGTCACAAATAAAAATTGGGAGCAGCACATCAGCGAAACATTGCTACAGCCTTCACGAATGACTAGTACAGGCTACCGTATTCCTAATTTTAAATCTGAAGTATTGTCTATAAATTATGGCGCTGATCAAAATGCATTTCAACGTCTATTTTCTATTGAAGCTAAAAGTCGCAGTGTAGGTCATTCGTTAAAACACTTATACGATACCCCAGGTGAACGTTGGATGGAGGGGGCTGGTGGTTTTATGTCTACAGTTTCAGATATGCACAATTGGTATCTGGCTTTACGCTCCGGCAAGCTTTTGAGTGAGGAATCATGGAAAATACTGTTTACGCCTTACGTAAAAGAAGGAGAAAGCTCAAGTTATGGTTATGGTTGGGCTATTACTACTGGTGAAAAAGGAAGTCGATTAATAACCCATAATGGCTCCAATGGTTACTCTTTTGCTGATTTTAAGTACTATCCAAACGAGGATTTGCTAGTGTTTGTAGCTACAAATGATATTGACAATTATCCCGAGGAACTAATAAAAAAACTTAACGTAATTGCTATATCAAAAGTGGCTAACAAGTCATTAAAGCAGGACAAATAACAGTTGGTTTTTGCTCCTGCGTCGCTTATTTTAACCAACTGATATTTGCCCATTATTGGGGCGTTGAGGCTGTAGAATTACTCTTTTTTAAGAAAAACAGCTTGTTTTACAGGTTCCAAATGCATTACCTAATGCTTTAAAAACGCTTAGACTTAATTACCGGAACTCGTTTTTAATTGAATTTGGCTGTTGGAGTTAATCTACAGGCTCGTTAGGCTACTTTCATACACGGAGTTCAAATGTCAGAGTATTTTGCCAAAATCAATTGGGTTAGAGATAGCAATGAAAGTTATGTTGATAACAAATATAGCCGAGGACATGAATGGATTTTTGATGGTGGTGTAACCGTTCAAGCCTCTTCTTCACCTCACGTAGTTCCTTTACCTTATTCCGTTGAAGCAAATGTAGATCCAGAAGAAGCATTTGTTGCGTCTCTTTCTAGTTGCCACATGTTGTTCTTCTTATCAATTGCAGCAAAAAGAAGATATGTTGTAGATTCATATGTAGACGATGCTGTAGGTATTATGGAGAAAGATTGCGATGGTAAAATTTCAATGACTAAAGTTACACTTAGACCACATGTTCAGTTTTCGGGTGATAAAAAACCAACGATGGAGCAACTTGAAAAAATGCACCATCAATCGCATGATCAATGTTTTATTGCTAACTCAGTAAAAGCTGAAATTGTTACGGAAATCGTAGCCTAACAAGCTGTTAAACAAGGACAAAAAACAGTTGGTTTTTGCTCCTTCGTCGCTTATTTTAACCAACTATTTTATTGCCTGTTAACAGGGCGTTGAGGCTGTAGAATTACTCTTTTTTAAGAAAAACAGCTTGTTTTACAGGTTCCAAATGCATTACCTAATGCTTTAAAAACGCTTAGACTTAATTACCGGAACTCGTTTTTTAATTGAATTTGGCTGTTGGAGTTATTCTACAGTCTCGTTAGATTACTTTTAAACATTGTAGTAAGGATTAAATTTTGGGAGAAGTACAAAAAAATGGATTTGTGGGTTTTGGAGAAGAATCGGAGCTTTGATTATTGACACTCTGGTTTTAGGTGTCTTGGGATATGTTGTAGGCTTATTCCTTGAAGATACCTTCGTTCAGCTTGGTGGCTGGGGAAGGTTAATTGGTTTTGCTGTATCAATTACATATTTTGGAGTTATGAACAGCTCCTTATCAAATTGTCAAACAATTGGTAAAAAAATACTAAACATCAAAGTTGTAGATTCAACCAATTCAACTATTAGCCTACCTAAGTCCTTTTTAAGGTATAGCTTCCTCGCTGTTCCATTTTCACTGAATGGAGCACAAATAACTAACGAAGCATTGCTTTCATACTTAATGTACCCGTTATCATTTATTATATTTGGTGGCTTACTTTCAATTTCTTACTTATATATTTTTAACCGTGTAACTCGGCAGTCATTACATGATCTTGCGGTAGGAACTTATGTTGTAAATGCAGAGGTTAGTTCTGGAGAGTTACCTTCAGTGTGGAAACCTCACTTAGCTGTAGTTGCAGGTTTATTCATTACAGCAACCCTTATACCTGTATTTACTTCAGACTTAACTCAATCAGAGCCTTTCAAAGGTCTGATAGCAACTCAGAAAGCAATAAACAGCAACGATTCAGTGAAATATGCAGGAGTTACAGAGGGGTCAACTACTTTCACCTCGTCTGATTCAGGCAGCAAAACAACTACATATGTGAATACTCAGGCTTTTCTCTATAAAAATAATGTAGATGATTCCGATACCGCAAAACAATTAGCTCAGACAATAATTAAAACTTATCCAGAGTCACTAAATAAAGACTTGATTCAAGTAACTCTCACATACGGATATGATATTGGTATTGCATCAAAGTGGAATAGTTACAATCACCAGTTTAACCCGCAAGAATTAAAGGGTTCGGAGTAATCGTAATCTAACAAGGGCTTTCAAGTCGGACTCGTAACAGCTTGCTTGGTTCCACTTCGTTTCTCATTTTAGCAAGCTATTACTCGCGGCTTAAAACAGCGTTACCACCGTCCGTGGATGGCACATTAGCGAAGTTTGTAAGGGTAAACTGATCAAATTAACTATATTTCTAAATGTTTAATGTGTTTGAGTGTTTAGCAAAGTACGGGAAGTCTAGTTAGATAAAAATAGTTGTTGAAAATATAAAAGGAATTAAAAATGAAAAACGTAAATCCATGGCTTATATCTGCTCTTATTTTAGCTTTATTAAGTAATGTTTTTAGGATCTGGTTTGGCAACACTATGGTTGGCTTTTTTATTGCACTTATACTTGCTTTAGCGTGTGTACCTTTAATAAATGCATTACAGCGAAAAGTAATATCAAAGGCGCCTAAATGACTTCCACTCCTTGTAAAACTGAACTTAGTAAAAGCCAAACTAAGACATTCAAGTTATTAACATGATCTTCTTAATACCACGCTTTTGTGGGATGATTATCAGTCTGATAGGTCACCTTCACAGAGTTTGTATTGTTTATAAAAGCTCAATATAAATAGCCCCTGTGCTAAACGTAAAAAAGCAGGTACCTAATTAGCACCTGCTTTTTAATTTTTAACGAAGAATATTTAATTAAGCTTGAGGTTTAATTAAGTACTTTTCGCCGGTAGCTTGTTTAGAATAAGTTGCGATTGACTGTAAATGTAATACCTCAGCTAATGACACTTCGTGCGTGTAGTTGCTCGCAAATGTAGTGGTGATTTCATCAGCAACGCGTTTGTGCATTTTCATTACTGTATCTGTGCCTAATTTACCTAAAGCATTAAATAACAAGAACCCGTTTACAGCCCAAGCAAAGCCAAAGTTACGGTTTAATGTAATAGGGCCGCGGTCTAGTGCGCCATAAATGTACACTTGTTTAAATGTATCAGAGCCATAAATTGTGTGCTCTTTCATATCACGCGCAGCTGCAACTTCCATACAGTTAAGAATGTCACTTGTTAGCTGGCCGCCACCAATGGGGTCAAACGCTATAGTTGCACCGGTTTCGATTATTGCAGCTGTTAGGTCAGCAAGAAAAGTGTCGCTGCTTGAGTTAACAATATATTTTGCACCCATATCGCGCAGTAATTTTTCTTGTTCTGGTTTGCGAACAATATTAATTAAATCAACGCCATCGGCAATACAAATACGGTTTAGCATTTGGCCAAGGTTAGAAGCTGCAGCAGCATGAATAATGGCTTTATGGCCTTCAGCGCGCATGGTTTCTACCATTGCAAGTGCGGTAAGTGGGTTAACAAAAGATGATGCACCTTCTTTAGCGGTAGTCCCTTCTTTTAGCTCTAGGCAACTTTGTACATTGGCACATATAAATTGACGATACGTACCGCCGCCAATTACTGCAACGGTTTTACCCATTAATGCTTGTGCGGCTGGTGATGCTCCTGCTGCTACTACGGTGCCTGCACCTTCATTACCTACGGGTGTTGCTTTTCCAACACGGGTTTTAAGTGATGCCATAAATTGAGCTGGAACATCGGCAGTAATTACTGGGTCTTCATCAGTACCTGATTGCTTTGCAGTAGACATATCAGCTGCGCTGAATAAAACGCCTAAGTCTGATGGGTTTAATGGTGCAGCCTCAATGCGAATAACCACTTCATCGGCATTTGGCTTTGGCATATCGATGTTTTTTAAGGCAAGTGTTAGTTTATTGTCTTCGCTGATAGTTGAAGTAAGTTGGATATTTTTATCTGTCATAGGTGTCCCGTGCAAAGAATTAAGTTTGTTAAGCCAATAACATTATTGTATTGGCGATACTGTATTAGGGCGTGTTGACCTTTGCGGATTGAAATTTGTTCAATCCAAGGAAGATTAAATCGCGGCGCGAGGTTTGTAACCAAGTGGGCTAAGTAAAAACCTAGTAACAAAGAGTTTATCGTTCCTAGAAAGAACCCAACGGGCAGCGCATGTTTGGCATTTATGCTGCGTTATCGCCTATTTATGGGGAATAACCACACATCATAGGCTCTGCCTTGCCTAAAAACCAAACATACTGCTGCAAATTAACCCACCAAAGATCAACACGCCCTAGTAATTAAAATTTAGAATAGATACTTTTATAGCTACGCGTTATTTAGCGTTTACCACTTGAATTTGCGCTTTCACTTTTTGCATAAATTCAGCCATATTTGATTGCCGATCGGCCTCTATGCTTTGGGCAATGGCTAATTGGCTCATTGATTCGTTCCACTCTTTCATGCCGGGTACTTGTGCAAGTACATCCCAATCAAGCTGGCTTGAGCCAAAGGCGCTAACTATGGTGTTTACGTAATAAACGTAAATGTCTGCCATTGTAAATTGCTCGCCTGCAATCCAAGGTGAAAACTTACACACGCTACTCAAAGCGGTTACGCCACGCGTTAATACTTGGCGTACTTCGGCTTTAGTTGTGTCGGTTACTTCAGCGCCTGAAAATACATAAGGGATGAACCGTCTGCTTGGCAGTTCAAAATAAAGCTCTGCCATTTTCATAATTTGACGTACAACTGCGCGCTCACCTGCATCTTCAGGGTATAGCGGGGTTTGTGGGTACGACTCTTCTATAAAGTCGCAAATAACACTCGACTCTGAAATATTAAGGCCATTAGCTGTTGTGATTGCAGGCACTTTACCTGCAGGGCTGATTGCTAATAACTCTTCACTACCGCCGTAAACAAGGTGTTCTTTAAATGGCAGTTGTTTGTGTAAAAGTACATGTTTAACTAGGTTGTAATAGTTGCTAGCAGCAAAACCGTGCAAAGTAATCATAAGTCAGCTTTCCATTATTAACGTGAAGATACTTATTGCCAAAATGCAATTTAAGTCCCTGTCTTTGGGTTGAGTACATTATTACTTGTTTTAATTTGCTTATATATAGGGGAAAATGCGAATCACTTTTGTCTTTAAGACAATAAAGCATTTTATTTAATGGAGAGGCGACTTGGATCAACTAAAAGCCATACGGTATTTTATTAAGGTGGTTGAAACGGGCAGTTTTACCAAAGCCGCAAAAGCATTTGATGTGCCGCCTTCGTCGTTGTCACGGCGAGTTGCTGATTTAGAAAAAAGCCTAGGTGCGACGCTTTTAAAGCGCTCGACCCGCATAGTTAAATTGACCGAAGTTGGGCAAATTTACTATAACGATGTTCAGCAAATATTAAATCAGCTAGAGCAAAGCCACGAAACTGTACGCAGTTATCAAACAACACCCATGGGGCGATTATGTATAAGCTCAATGGTGAGTTTTGGTGACAAAATATTACTGCCATTGCTTGATGAATTTAGCGCGCTATACCCCGAAATTATATTAGATGTTAGCTTAAGTGATGAGCTGTCGACACTCGGGCGTGACGATGTTGATATTGCTATTCGTGGTGGTTATGCGCCAAATGAGCGCGTGCTAGCAATAAAACTAATGGATAACGGCTTTATTCCTGTCGCGTCACCCTGCTATTTACAAAAATACGGTGTGCCCACTAATGTTATGGAATTAAAGGGCCACAGTGGCCTTTATTTTAAAACGCCAGCGGGGCCAACGCCTTGGTTATGTAAAGTAGATGAGCAATGGCACGACGTTTCTGGGCCTGCGGTCGCTATTTCAAATAACGGATCGTGGCTGGCTAAAAAAGCATGTAATGGTGAGGGCATTTTAATGTCAACTCGATGGGCGCTCGACTCATACCTTGAGTCTGGCCAGTTGCAAGAACTTAAGTTTGAGCATGAATTAGCGATAAGCCAAAATGCGACTATGGCGGTTTATTTGTTGTATCAAAAGCAGCGCTATTTAGTACCAAAGGTAAAAGCGGCAGTCGACTTTTTAGTACAAAGAATAAAAGAGACGAATGATAACTAGTGCATGTTTAGAGCAATGAAAATAAGACGAGTTTAAAAATCAAGCCGTCATTCTCATAATTAGTGGCTTAGATAAGCTTGCTAAAAATAAAGACATAAGGCAAAAATATTTAATCAACTTATCGCAAGGTAACTTTTTATGGATAAAAAGTAGCGCCCTAGAGTTGTTCACTCCACGCTCAATTTTGGGTATAGTCATTAAACGCCTCATTCAATAACTAATTTAAGAGCAACCTTATGTTTAAACAATTAATTTTACTATGTGCGTTAAGCATGCCGCTAATAAGCTGTGCTGCTGATGTACCGTTTTCAGGCGGAATTACCACTGATGTACTGCTAAGCGACTACGATAAGTTTAACGAGCAATACAAAGCGTTTACGCCAACAGCACAAGACATTGCGTTAATGCAAAAGCTAGAAGGCAAAGAGCTTATTGTATTATTTGGAACGTGGTGCCACGACAGTGAGCGCGAAGTGCCAAAACTCATTAAGTTACTTGATGCGTCGAAAGTACAACTTGCAAGCATTGAATATGTGGCCGTAGGTTACAACAAGCAAGACGATGCAGGCATTGCAAAGGCTCACGACTTACAATACACACCTACGTTTATTGTTAAACAAAATGGTAAAGAGTTAGTACGTGTAATTGAGAAGCCAACGGGTACGTTAGCGCAAGACTTAACTCAGGGTTTGTAAGGTCTATTCTTATGTTATGGCAATTCAATTAAAAGGATGTATAAAGCTTGGCTTTCTTTGATTTGTTGCTAATTATAGCCTGTCATTTAACGTCAATTAGGTAAGCGTTATGTGAGCATCAACCCGCGATTTTATTTATAATTAATATGGATATTTATGAAGTGCAAAAAGTGTAAATCAGGAATTACCTCCCCAATAGTTAAAACGACAAATATTAACGGGACTCCAATCGCGTCATCATCTTGCCCGGTGTGCGGTGAAAATTTAGATGGTTCAAAAAGATATTTGGTTTTATTAATTATTTTACTTATCGGCATTGGTGTAGCATCAAGGTATTTTTCTTAACCCTGGTTATATTACCCACACATGTGAATGAGCAAGACTTTGGTTTTGATTATTAGTCTTTTATTTTATCCGACTGATTTAGTCTTTTACTTAAAGTTATGTGACCTATGAAATTAATGCGAACTGAAAAAGCTCAATTGTGGTTTATGATAAATGCCAACAAATTGTATGTAGCTGCAGCTGTTTTTGGTGCTATTTTTGTCTTGATTTTGGGAGATGCTTCTCAATGGAAATACGAGGAAGATAAAAATCACTTCAGCGCCTTTTTTTCATCTATTGATAGCCGAATTAGTTTTGTAAGGCATGGTTATTCAGGTACCAGTTTAAGAGTTGTTTTGAATTTTGATGCCGAAGGGCTCACTCTGGATGAAATCAAAAATATAACTCCAAAATATAAAAATTTGATTCTTGAGCGCATTTGCAATGATTTAGAGAGTGTGAAAGTTTTAGAAGGCGGCTACTATTTTGATGTGGATTTAAGGGATACCAGTTCTGAACACATGTTTAAAAATTATTTTAATTTAATAGTGAAGTATGAAAGGTGTATCACGTAACACAAGTGAGTTTTAACTTAGCTAATAGGCATTAGAAAGACTAAAGGCTTAAATTTTGACTTCATATATTAAACTTTATCTACATTTGCTACTGGTGCCTCACTACTTACAGATTGTGAGCATTATTCACTAAACAGGCTTTTTTCGAATGCTTGCGCAGCATGTGAAGACGGCCTGTCTTTATAATGTAGTTGATACAGTGGCCGAGAGAGTTGCTCGTTATTTTTTTGGCTCAAGCGTGTTAATTTACCTAGCTGCACTAAATCCTCTGTGACTACATTAGGCAATAAAGCGACCCCCATACCTTGAGCGACGGCTCTTGCTATGGCCTCGTTGCTGCCCAATTGCATACTGCGCTCTTCTATTACGCCATGTTGGGCTAATAACTTTACCGACATTTCTAAAGTGCCCGAGCCCGGCTCGCGCAGTAGCCAAAACTGTTTGTTTAACCATGCTTTTAAGTCTTTCGTGGGCTTAAAGTTACTGGGTATAACGATACTCATTAAATCGTTTTGCCAGTGCTTACTTATAATATGCGGCTCGGTAGGTGTACCTTCAACCAGTGCTAAATCTATAGTGCATTCTAGTAGGGCGAGCTCAATTTGCGCGGTATTGGCAACTTGTACTTCTACTTTTATATGTGGGTGCTGCGCGCAAAACTTAGCTAAATAAGCTGGTAACCAATAGCTGGCAATGGTTGTACTAGTGCCTATAACGAGCGTGCCACGCTTAAGGCCTGTACGCGATTTAATATCTTCAATGGCTGCCTTTTCAATGGCAAAAATGCTACGTGCATGATCATACAAGGCTTGGCCGCCCTCGCTTAAGGTAAGTTTTTTGCCTTTAGATGCACGCTCTATAAGTTGAATATTTAATTGATGCTCAAGCTCTTTTAGCGCTTTAGATACAGCCGGCTGGCTTATAAAAAGCGCCTCAGCTGCGCCTGAAAAACTACCAAGCTTTGCTACCGTATAAAACACCCGAAGTGCATGCAAGTTCATTGCGCCTCTCAAATTGCATAACCTTAAGTTATCAAATCATGATTTTAATGTATTGGAGTTATATTTTGCGCTTTCTTAAAATGAAGTCAATTAATTACGATGACTTTATTAAGGGATGACTATGCTTAGTGCAATTAAAGATATGCCACAGCTTTTTAGTATTAATACTAAGCAATACGGCGATACGCGCTGGTGGTTGGGTATGCTGCTGGTGGTTGTTTTGGCGGGTGTTGCTGTTGCCCTGAGTAAGTTGCCGGTAATACAAAGTGCCCAGTTTAGTTCTTTAACTATTGGTATTGTGCTTGGCATTATTGTGGGTAACAGTGTGTTTTCGCGCATTGCTACGCAAACCGATGTAGGTGTTGATTACGCTAAAAGTATTTTACTCAAAACGGGTATTATTTTATTTGGTTTTAGAATTACCTTTGCGCAAGTAGCAGGCGTTGGCTGGCATGGCTTACTAACCGACATTGTTATGCTCAGCGGTACGTTTATATTAGCAATACAGCTTGGTAAGCGCGTATTTAAGCTTGATGAACAAACAACCATATTAATTGGCGCGGGTAGCTCTATTTGTGGTGCAGCAGCGGTTATGGCAACCGAGCCGGTTATAAAAGCGCAGGCGCATAAAGTATCGGTAGCGGTGGCAACGGTGGTGGTGTTTGGCACGTTAAGTATGTTTGCCTACCCAATTATGTTTGAGTACATGGGGCTAAGTGAACACGCATATGGTATTTTTGTAGGCTCAACCATTCATGAAGTAGCCCAAGTGGTTGCAGCGGGCACAGCTGTAAGCGCCAATGCTGCTGACACGGCAGTGATTGAAAAAATGCTACGCGTGATGATGCTTGCGCCATTTTTAGTCGCTTTATCGTTTTGGCAAAGTAAAAAAAGAGCAAAGGCAGGTAATACTATAAGTAATGAGGATAATAAATCAGGTATTAGCATCCCTTGGTTTGCGGTGTTATTTATTGTGGCAAGTGGTATACATTCACTCTCTATTATTCCTCAAGTGGCTACAAGCGCAGTTGTTTGGTTTGATAATATATTACTCACTATTGCGATGGTAGCTTTGGGCTTACGCACACATGTAGGGGCAATTCGCCAAGCGGGTATTAAACCGCTGTTACTGGCGCTGTGCTTATTTTTGTTTTTAACGTTAGGCGGTTACGTTATTAATATAGGCATTGCTGAGCTGTTTTAAATTCTGGTTAAGAGATTTAAAAACGCTATAAATAATAACGATATTTAAGCTTGTTTCTCTTTAGCTAAAAATAGCTGCTTGAGATAGATTTATTATCCAGAACTCAGGTTAACTAAATTGGCGGCTTAAATTGGCCAATCAACTTCGTTTACATTATCCAGCTGCGTACTGGAATTTTTATTGCCTTGCCATTTATTAGTGTAAACAGCGTGCGGGTCAAACTGTAACGTTTGTTTTTCAATATTGAAGTGCCTACCACCACGCGGATCTACGCCTACACCTGCTATATATTGCCAATTACCCCAATTAGCGGCTACATCGTAATCAATCAGTTGTTGTTCAAAATAAGCAGCACCATAGCGCCAATCAAGACCAAGTTCGTTCACTAAACAACTTGCTGCAACTTGCCTTGCTCTATTTGATATATAACCGGTCGCATTAAGCTCATTCATAATGGCATTGACTAATGGATAAGGTGTTGAGCCATTACACCAGGCAGCAAATCGGTTTGGCATAAATGTCGTAAGGGGTTTTGTTTGCTTTTGGCCTTTAAAGCTAAACAGGCTGTTGCCTGCTTTAAGTGCATGCCATTTAAAATACTCTCGCCACAGCAGCTCAAACTTAATCCAGTAAGTAGACTCGTTTGTTATTTGACTATGTTCGTACTGTTCAACGGCTTTATAAACTTGCCGCGCACTTACACAGCCAAAAGCAAGCCAGGTACTAAATTTTGTGGTGTTATTAAAACCATCAAGCTCGTTTCGAGTTGTTTTATAAGTACTTGGTAGCAAGCCTGAAAAGTATTGCTTTAAATGTGTTTGCGCACTTTTAAACCCGCCATGCATTATTGCGTTGTTATAATTAGTATGCTCATTAAGCTCAATTGGGTTTGCAGCACATAATGTTATAGGCTGAGGAAGTAAACCTTTGGGCAAGGTTGAGATTGTTATGGGTATGTTTACCGCCTCTACTTTTTTTCTAAATGGGGTAAAGCTTTTAGGTAGCTCGTTTAAATCAAAAGGGAGGTCGCTTTGTTTAAATAGAGTGTCTTGTTGAGTTGTTTTAAATATGACATGTGGGCAATGTGCTTTTAGTCGCGCGAGTTGTCGCTGCTCATAGGTTCCAACGAGTTCACTGCACACCACTTCATCAATGTGTTGCTCAGCTATGCGCTGCTTTAAAACACTAACCGGTTCGCCCTCAAGTACGTGCAGTGTTTGCCCACGTTCAATAAGCGCTTGTTGTAGTGCATACAAGCTTTGCATTAAAAACTGTTGTTTATGCACGCCATATGGCTTTTGTTGGTAGTTATTATTTTTAAACCAGTGTGGGTTTATTACAAATACAATATCGAGCGCACACTGCTCAGTAGCAAGTTCGCTTAAAATAGGGTTGTCGTCTATTCGTAAATCGTTTTGTAGCCAATATAAAATGCGTTTGCTCATAGGTTTGCTCTGGTTTTTGTAATCATTAAGTTTACGAAGCAAAAGCGGGTAGGGATTAATGGTTAGGTATTTTAATTAGCTCGACGGTTTACTTAACTAATAAAGGCGGCTGAGTAAGCCGCCTCTATTAAAATTTAAATAACTGATTTTTGCTCTGCAATCCAATCGTTTATTACGTCTTCAAGTACTGCCATAGGGAGCGAGCCTTGGCCAATAACGGTGTCGTGAAAGCTGCGTATATCAAATTGTGCGCCTAGTTCTTTTTCAGCTTTTGCGCGCAGTTCGCGTATTTTTAGCTCCCCCATTTTGTACGAAAGCGCTTGGCCTGGCCATGATATATAACGATCTATTTGATCCTCCACCGCACTTTGTGGCAAAGCAGTGTGATCTGCCAAGTAGTCAATTGCCTTTTGGCGGCTCCAACCAAAGGCATGAATACCGGTATCAACAACAAGCCTCACTGCACGCCACATTTCGTAGCCTAAACGACCAAAGTCGCTGTACGGGCTTTGATAAAAGCCGGCTTCTTTACCTAAGCGCTCTGTGTATAGTGCCCAACCTTCGCCAAATGCTGAGTGGCTAAGTGTGCGTCTAAATTCGGGTACATCTAACTCCATTGCAATGGCGTTTTGTAAATGGTGCCCTGGTATTGCCTCGTGAAGGCTAAGTGCTTCTAAATTATATAATGGCTGTAGTTTAGGTGTTGAGGCTAAAAAGTAAGTGCCAGGGGAGCGGTTATCAGCAGGTGGCATATAAAACGCGCCGCGACTCGCTGAGCCTTTTATTGTAAAGGTGTTACGCGGTAAATGATTAAAGTAGGTGGGTAACTTTCCATACATTTTTTGCGTAATAAAGGCTGTTTTTTCTAGCAGGTCTTGCGCGTCTTTTGCGTAAAATTGCTCATCGGTCGCTAAAAATTCTAGAAAATCACTGTATGTGCCATCAAAACCTACTTCATCAATAATGTTTTGCATTTGCGTTTTTATACGCGCGACTTCTTTAAGGCCTAGTTCGTGTATTTGCTTTGGTGTGGCGTTTGTTGTGGTGTAGTAATTAACTGTGTATTTGTAATACTCAAGCCCGCCTTTAACGCTTGCAATACCCGGCTGCGCTCTACAGTTAGACATGTAATCGTTTTCAAAAAAGTACGTAAAAATAGCTGATAAGCCGGGAC
>NZ_BADT01000205.1 GCF_000239855.1 Pseudoalteromonas sp. BSi20652
TAAGCACTGTTATTCACAAAAAGGTTTAAAGGCGCTGCGGCTTTAACGTGAGCGGGCTCTAAACCCACAACACATTTACCTTTCTCCCGTGGCGATGGGCAATGAATCACTTGCGCCCCATTCACTCCAAGAGCCGTCATAAACACTTAGGTTTTTATAGCCACTTTCGGTAGCAAATAACGCTAAAACACACGCTGTAATACCTGAGCCACAGCTAAACTGTAACTGCTGCGCATCACCGATTACATCACTAAATATCGCTTTAATTTCAGTAAGTGGTTTGGCTTCACCTTTATTAAGTAAATCCATAAAAGGCAACGAGCGACTATTTGGGATATGCCCGCTACGCATGCCTTCTCGTGGCTCACTCTCTTGCCCGGTAAAGCGTTTATACGCACGTGCATCTAGCAATACAGTGTTAGGCTCATCGATTGCTTTAAGCACCTGTTGGCTGTTAATAAAATACTCAGAATTATAGTTTGCCGTAAAATTACCTTTAACTAGTGCTTTACTATAACCTTGTTGTGTGGCGTAACCGCTCTCTAACCACCTTTTGAGGCCGCCATTGAGTACTTTAACATTGTGATGCCCCATAGCCTTTAACATCCACCACGCTCTAGCAGCGCTAAATAAGTCGCCATCTTCGTATACCACAATAAATGAGTCGTTATTTACACCTGCATTTTGCATAGCCTGCGTAAATTGCGGTGCATTACACAGTGTGCTTGGTAGCGGGTTTGATCTATCGGCCAATCCGTTTTTTATGTCAAAACGTTTAGCGTTAGGCAGCATCGTTTGCGGCGAATAAGACCCTAAAACACCAGGGCGCAGCATACCTGCATCAAATATCATTAATGCAGGATTATTAAGTTGCTCGTGTAATTGCTGACAGCTAATCAGGCTTTTCACTACGATTCCTTATTACCATGAAACTTAGCAAACTCGTCATTACCCGTAAAACGCGCTTCAATCGCTTTAATGTGTTTATCTTCAGTGTGTTTCCAAACGCCAGGTATACAATATACATGTTCAATAAAGCTAAAAAACTTATCCTTTAATAATGCATTTGGTTGCCAGCCCTGTACTACTTCGTTCATATTCTCTGCTAGCTGCTCTGCATTTCTTGCATGCTTTACCAAACCCTCAATGTTGTAACAAGCTTGTCCAAGAGTTAACACTCGTTTATTTAGCAGTAATGCTTCTAAGCCGACCGTTGAATTAATCGTTAATACGGCTTCAGCACATTTAATCAAATCACTTGTTTGATTTCCATTAGCAAAGATTGCAATCGGGTCTTTTTCATAAAGGTGAGCGTAATGTTTATGCCACGACGGATGCTCTTTAAAAACCACTTTTAAGCTTGGATCGTTTAAGCTTTTGACGGCTTTAATCACCTCGTCGTAAAACATATCCATAGAACTTATCCACGGAGAAAAGCTAGCTAATTGAGTATCGTGAGGTACTTGAAAAGGCGCAAATATATAGCGTTCTGGCACATCGGCGCATTCAAATTCACAGCGCTTTTTATGATCAGCTCTTGGAATTAAATCCGGCGCACAAAAATTTAACTTATTTTGTGGGTCAAAATTCAGGTAAAAAGAAGGGTCACGGCTTAACGACGCATTATAGTTAATACCGCTAGGGTCTAAGCTACTTGTACCGGGTAGTAAACCATTTTCATAATAAAATTGCTTAACACCTAATGCTTTTGCAGCCATAGCAACGGTCGTATTTGGAAGTTTATTGCCGTTCCAAATAACAATGCACTCAGGGTTAGTCTCGGTTAATAAGGCTAAATACTTAGCGTATCGTAATCGTTCAAATAAAACTAACCCAGCACTATAAACCACAGTAACGATAGGATTGTTCCAGGTAGCATTACGTATTCTTTTACGTTTTAGTTGAGAGTTAACTACATCCGTAAAATCAACTTGAAACGCATCTTTTAAATATTTAACAGCAGAAAGCTTAGGTGCCCCCATAATATGTAATTGGCAATCCATCGACAATTTTTTGATTATTTTTTTATAGTATTTTGCATGTACATTTTTGCGAGAGATAAATAGATAAGCCATACAAGCTATATTTGCCAACCGTTGTTTTATGAAATAATTCTATGTGGACAATACCATCAAAGCAAGGTTCCTTTTACTTAATAATTACTTTAAAAGCTTTATGGTTACATTTTTATAATTTCACCACGAAGTGGCGCCATTCTAGAAAAAATATCGTTTTGTAAGCTATGACTAACGTTTTGCTCATTCATTGCATTTATAAGCAAATCAACAACATGATTAAAATCTTTCTCTGTAATATGCATACCGGTATGAATTGCTACCATAGAGTCGCCATCGTATGTACACGGGCCCTCTACTAACATGCAGATATGATTAATAAATCCTTGTCGAAAATGCGCTATATTACTGTGTTCAAAGTAATGAATTATTTGTTCGTCATTGCCTATTTGATATATAAAACTATCAACAATTCTGCCTATCCCCTCTTTTCCATCCAGCTTTTGATAAAGTGAGAGCTTAGTAGAATTCGCGCACACACTAAGCAACCCTAAACAAATCAAAAAAATACCAACGCTTTTCATTACCAATACCCTGTTACCGATAAATACCAACCTGTTTGATCGTCAGCCCCTGCAATGCTTCCTAAATCAAGGTAAGCCGCTGTCACACTCACATGCTTGTTAGGCATCCACGCTACAAATAAGTCTTTCCAATCTTGTTCGCCTAAGTTTAAGTTATTTGCTTTTTGACGATACTCAATACCTATCGCAAGGTCTCGGCTCAAAAATACAGCCGTGCTGCCTTCAAATAAAACCTTGGTATTAGCATTTTCACCACCATAACCTAACAAGCCTAGTTGATTGGCTTTACTGTAACGTGTTGTTACATTCCAAAACCAGTTATAGCCAACAATAGCCCCTAAATGTAATTTACTAGCAGCGAGGTAGTAGTCAGTGCCGCTGGTATCTTCTGCGCCTACAAGTGTTGCAATAGTGCCATCATCCAGTGATTTATGCTGGAGCCCTAAGCTGAGTTGTGGCCAATCACTGTAAACAATATCGCCGTATAAACGTATTTTAGCACCTGTGATTGATTGCTCTATTTCAGCATCAAGTGCTGGTACATCAAAGCGCTGTTGGGCATAACTGAGTTCAACACGATTAAATACATTAAGCTGCGCACCACACACGTCAAGTGTGTAGTCGGTTACATCTGCACGGCTACAAAAGCCATTGACCGAAAATTCATCTTCGCTCGCATAACCTGCAAGTTGTGCCCATGGGACAATACCACCGCCAGCACTCCCCTCTATTTGAGAAACGCCTGGAGTGGCTAATAATTTCCCACTACTTGCGATACTAGGTACGCTTGTTAGTAATAAAAAAAGACTATAAAGCATTTAATTTTTTGCATAATACTCATGCAGCCATTCTTCTAATAGCTCTGCTTTTAAAGGTCTGCTTAGGTAGTAACCTTGCGCATGATCGCATTTCATATTTTTCAATAAATTTAACGAGCCCAGTGTTTCAACCCCTTCGGCTACTACAGAAAAACCTAACTGATGCCCTAGAGTGATTGATGATTGCACTATAAATTGATCTTTTTGCGATTCGTCTAATTTTAGAATAAAACACTTATCTAGCTTAAGCTCATCAATAGGTAGCATTTTTAATCGACCAAGTGATGTTTGCCCTACACCATAATCGTCTAATGATATTTTAACGCCAATTGCTTTTAGGTTTTCGAGCGCTTTAATGCCTTTTTCTTCGTTTTCGATCATATCGCGCTCAGTAAGCTCAATAGTGATCAATTTAGGATCTACTTTATATTTTTTAAGCGTGCGAACTAAGGCTGAATGAAAGCCCGCAAATGCAATATCTTGTGCAGAAACATTTATTGCAGCCTGCAAGTTTATATTTTTAGACTGCCAATCAGCTACTTGTGCTACAACCGTATTAACAACCCACCCAGTAAGCTCAACAATAAGACCCGACTGCTCAGCTAAGTCAATAAACAGCTCGGGGTTAACCCAGCTACCATCTTTTCGTTGCCAGCGGATCAGCGACTCAACTTTATCTATTTGTTGCGTTTTGATGTGCAGTTTAGGCTGATAGGTCATAAATAATTGACCATCGTCGTCACTAATAGCCTGCTTTAATTCATCAAGCATTATTAAACGATCTAAATGCGCTTCGTCCTCACCATTTTGATAGTAATGTATGCTTTCTTGCATGTTGGCTGCGCTTTCTACAGCAATTAGTACGCGGCGCATTAGGTCATCATTTACAGTACCCTGCATAGGATACAGCACAATACCGGCACTAAAACGTAGACTAATTTTGAGCTTTTGAATGGTATAGCAAGCTTCTAGTTGTGCTACTAAATCAACAATTTCGCATTTTTTTTCACGTACTGCTGCAGTCGGAAACACAGTTAAAAATTCATCGCCGCCAATACGAGCATGAAAGCCCCCTAATTCATCCGAAAACTCACTTATTCTGCAAGCAACTGCCTTTAGGCAGTCATCACCAATGCGCGGTCCTAGCTTATCGTTTATATGACGAAGACCTTTGATATCTATTGCAACTAGCGTGTACTCGCCTGATGGATCTAGCTCATCATCAAGCACCTCAAGCATAGCTGAGCGATTATAAAAACCAGTTAGCGAGTCGTGTCGGGCTTGAAAGCTAATTTGCTGTTCACGCTCGTTTATATCGTTACCCATGCTGTCAAACGCTGCGACTAGCGTATCTATTTCGGTACTTTGTCTTTGCCCTTTGAATTCAAAGGCATAATTACCTTGTGCAAATTGTCTTGCTATTACAGCTAATTGAGTGAGTGGCGTAGTTAAATTATTTGCAAATATGCTGCTCGTAATAACACCTACAAACATAGTCAAAATAGCTAAAATAATAAGTGTAAAAAGAAGTTTTTCGAAGTCACTATAGCTTTGTGTTAAATCAGCACTCAGTAAAATAATTATAGGATGGGTCAATAACGATGGTAAATTTATATCTCGGTTACGATACACCAAGTACTCACCAAAAAACCGCGATGTGGTTACGGTGCTAAAGTAGCTAACAGGTTCAAATTGCTCAGGCCGATTAACTAATGAGCTAATAACAATATCGTCAGCACTGCCTATAAAACTTACATCCATGCCTGTTAAGCTTTTTAGCTCATGGGCTACATTGTCATCAATTTTAAAGCCCACTAAACTATAGGCCACTGTACGTGGCGCTCTTACGGGTAATAAAATAATTTGGTAAAGCTCGTTATTAAGCACCACAAAACTAGACTCTTCTGGCGCACTTAAAAGCTCTTCCATTAAAGGCTTTAAGTTGTGTGCAAAAACATCTTCATTCGTGTTGGCGGAAATTAGCTTACCCGACAGATCAAGTAACAGCATTAATTCGGCATCAATACGCTGACTATGATTAAACAACACACTGCTTATTGTACCTGCATCTCGCGTTGCTACAGCTTGCTTAAAACCAAAGTCAGAGGTGAGTACTTTTGCTGCGGTTAATAGTAGGCTTTCTTTTGATTTCAAATATTGCTTATAAACATTTTGCGCTACAGTAATGTCTTGATTTACTTTTTCTTCTTGAAAATTACTCGTAGACCACCAAAAACTAAACAAGCTGACCATAGTAGTTAATAACACTAAGCCAACACATAAAATGGTTATTCGATTTCTTAAACTATTAGTCATTACCAACCTTAAACTTACTACCAAACGTGTTTCTAGGTACAAGAGATGAAGTATTTACGATGACTCGTAATTGATTTTGAGAATTGATAGTTATCATTTTTTTATTCTCCAATGGTGCTGTTTGCAAAGAGTGCCACACACTCAATTGTGCAGGCAGTGTATTAATAGGCAAACTTACATGGCCTTTTTTATCTGTTTTGTAAACATACTCACTGCTCGCTACATAAATGTAGCCGACCATAGAATCATGAATATTACATCCTAAAACTACAACCCCTTGTTGTTCAAAAATAATAGGCTCTTTTGGTTGGCCTGAATATAATCTTAGTTGAAAAGGCTTCGCTTGTGAAAAAGAATAAACATGATGACGAATATTATCACTGTTCGGAAAGTTAACTTTTTGACCCTGTTGTACAACTAATAGTTCGGGTAAAAACTGCTTATGGACTTGATCCATAGTTGCTAAAGGAAGGTTAGATTGAGCCAATTGCTCGGTGTTAAAGTTTAGTTCAATAACGGCATTTGCTAATTTATTACCATGCTGATCTTCTATTACTAACTCAACTGCAGCAGCTAAAGGAAAGTACCCAAAAAATAAACTCATGGCTAAAAAGCGGCTAACTTTTAGTTATTTTTTGCAAACCGCGTTTAAACATAACACCACCTAACTATTAACATTAGGTTAAGGTAATTAATTACAGGGGTTAATTGCAAGGAATATAGCCCAGTAACTAAAAATAAAAACGAGTTACCGGGTTTTTAGGAGTAAAGTATGACTATTTTGTAATTAAGCCATAATCAGCGTCCAAAATAGAAATTACTTCTTGGCGCGGATCCTCAGGAATAGCAATTGCTTTCCCAACAATCTTACTGGCAATGCCCACATAAGTATTAGATACTTCAAGCATGACTGATTCTGGTAAAATATACTCTTTTGCTAACTTTTCACGCTCACTCATGCGATCTTTATTTAATAATACGTCGCTCTCTGGCACATTATTAATAAGTAATTGGCGAAAACCTTCTTTAGAATTTTCAACAATTTTACCGTTTTTATAAGCAGCTTCATCCCAAATACGTGACGAATCAGGCGTGCCTACTTCATCAATATATATAAGCTGTTGTGCGCCATTTAAATCCTCTACATAACCAAACTCAAATTTGGTATCTACAAAAATTTGGTCAAGCTTAGTAAGCTCATCACTAATTAATTTAAAACCTTCTACTAACAATTTTTCGTATTTTGCAACGTCGTCTGCCGACTTGAAATTAAATACACCTAAGTTATTAATTATGTTTTCGCGAGTAATATTTACATCATCAACTGGCGGAATATCTGCAACGCCTTCAATAATACCTTTTGTTGATGGCGTAATTAATACGTTATCAAGCTTTTGGTTGGCGTTTAAACCTTCTGGTAAATCAATACCACAAAAGTTACGTACGCCTTTGGCGTAATCACGCCACATGCTACCTGTAATATATTGGCGAGCAATTGCTTCGACTTTTACGGTACTGGCTTTGCGTACAATCCACACATACGGATGCGGAATATCAACAATATGGTTACCCGCAAGGCCTGCTTTATCAAATAACTTAAACCAATGGGCTGCCACTGAGTTTAATGCAATACCCTTACCTGGTACGCCATTTAAGCCGTTTTCGCCTTGCCAAATGCAATCAAATGCAGAAATTCGGTCTGAAATAACCATAATAGCCAGCTCGGTACCTGCGGGTACTTTATAATCTTTTTCTTTGATTAGTCGAGCGCTGTCTTCGTCTGTTAACCAATAAACTGAACGCACTTTACCACTGTGTACTTCACCTTTGGTACGAATGGGTAAATCATCGTTTACGTCTAAAACTTTATAGCTAGTCATGCTATCTCCGGGGTTAGGGATGCTCTTTGAGCAAAGTATGGTATGGGGTTATATGGGCTGTATAATAATCTAGCCAACCTCAAAGCTCAATCGGATGCTTAAAACAAATAAAGGCATATATTTATAAGCGACTCGCAATGGGGTAAACTTAATGTGCTAACCAGCCTGAGGAGATAGCTTGAAATACTTAACTGCCACTAAAAATAAAAAATACTTGATGTATATTTCTCAGAATTATTCGTACGCTATCTTGAGACCTTTGCAGGCTGCAGTATTAGCTAATGGTGGCCAAGTGCGCTGGTTTTTAGCTGGTAGCGAAGTAAACCCCGATTTTTTAACCACAAACGAGCCACGTTTACATACCATAAAGGATGTTAAAAGCTGGGCTCCAAACATTACATTTATACCTGGAAATGTAATTCCTGACTTTATTCCTGGAAAAAAAGTGGCTGTATTCCACGGGTTCAATTCAGGAAAATTAAATCGAAAAGGGAAAGAAGATCACTTTAACATTCGTGGTTGTTACGATTTATATTGTACGCAAGGTCCAAATACAACAACCCGATTTAAAGAGTTAGCTAAGCAGCATGGTTTCTTTAAAGTAGCTGAAACTGGCTGGCCAACACTCGATCCACTGTTTAGCAATACTGCAAATAATCCTTATGTAAGTGACGACTCTCGCCCTACTTTACTTATATGCTCTACTTTCTCACGAAACCTATCACTTGCTCCTAAATTATATGAGCAAATAAAACATTTTAGTGAAACCGGAAAATGGCGAATTTTAATGCAATTTCATCCAAAAATGCCTGCTGAATGGGTTAATAAATACAAAGCGCTGAGTAACGAAAACCTAACATTTATTGAAACCGATAACGTCTTGCCGTTACTGCAAGCTGCCGATGTTATGCTGTGCGATACATCGTCAGTTCTTTTAATGTTTTTACTACTACGTAAACCGGTAGTAACATTTTGCAATCAAAAACCACTTCCTCATTTACTTGATATTACCGACGCTGATGAGGTAGAAACCGCTATTGAACATGCGCTTACTAAACCTCGTGATTTAATGCAAAATATTGAAAGCTATTGCCAGGAAATTCATCCATATACCGATGGTCAATCTAGCCAGCGCGTGTTAAATGCAGCTAATGAATTTTTACAAAGTAACGATAAACTAAAACCCAAGCCACTAAATATAATAAGACAGCTAAAAATGCGTAAAGATCTAAACTACTGGGGTTGGTAACAAGATAATGATAAACCTAAAAAACGTAACTTTTAAGTGGCATAAAAGCGATAGCTCACCCACGCTCAACATAAAAGGGCTAGTTATCGAAAAAGGTGAGCATATTTTTTTACACGGTCCTAGTGGCTCAGGTAAATCGACATTGTTAGCGATTCTTGCTGGTATTAATACAGCCACCAGCGGTGATGTAACGCTATTAAATCAAACGTTAAATAAATTAAACAATACTAAACGAGATATATTTAGAGCTGACCATATTGGTATTATTTTTCAAAACTTTAACTTACTGCCTTACTTATCACCGCTCGAAAATGTAGTGCTTGGGTGTCAATTTTCAAAAAGCCGTCAACAAAAAGCCTTAAGCCAATCAGCTACGTTAAATACCGAAGCAACGCAATTATTAAATGCACTTGGCTTAACTGAGCAAAACCATAATAAAAATGTGGCAGAATTGAGTATTGGCCAACAACAACGCGTTGCCGCTGCTCGTGCATTTATTGGTAACCCCGAAATCATCATTGCCGATGAGCCAACCTCCGCCCTTGATACGCAAAACCGTGAAAGTTTTATTAACTTACTGTTTAAACAAGCTAATAACTCAAACAGTACCTTAGTATTTGTAAGCCACGATGAAACACTAAAGCCATTATTTGACCGCTTCATTGACCTTATAAGCTTGCAGGAACAAGTATGATTTTAGCTAAACTTGCTTACAAAAGCTTATTAAATCGCCGTGCAAGTGTACTGCTTACATTATTTACTATCGCAATTAGCGTAATGCTACTTTTAAGTATTGAACGTGTACGAATTGATGCTAAAAGTAGTTTTAGTAATACTATTTCGGGCACTGATTTAATTGTTGGTGCGCGCACAGGCGATATTCAATTACTGCTTTCATCGGTATTTAGAATTGGCCATACTAATAACGGCGTAAGTTGGAAAAGTTATCAATACATAACAAGTCAGCGAGGCGTAAAATGGAGCATACCTATAAGCCTAGGCGACAGCCATAAAGGCCAAGCGGTACTAGGCACAACACTTGATTACTTTAACCATTATCGCTTTGCGAAAAAACAAAACTTAACCTTTAACAAAGGCCGTCCTTTTGCCGCAATTAACGAAGTGGTGCTTGGCAGTGAAGTGGCTACAAAATTAGGTTATAAACTGGGCGATAACATTGTTATATCGCACGGCATGGGTAACACCAGTTTTCATCATCATCAAGATAACCCATTTAAAGTCGTTGGTGTTTTTAACCCTACAGGTACACCTGTTGATAAAACGCTGCACATTCCTTTGGCTGCAATCGATTTAATTCACGGCGGTAAAGCTAGCCTTGAGCATGAGCATGAGCATGACGAACATAACAACCTAACTGGCCACCCTAAGCAAGTCACCGCATTTTTAATGGGGTTTAATTCGCCCTTATACATGCTACAAATTAGGCGTAATATAAATCAATATAAACCAGAAGCTCTATTAGCCATAATGCCAACTGTTACCCTCAAAGAACTGTGGGAGATGCTCGCCATTGTTGAAAAAACACTGCTACTTTTCTCATTTGTTGTGATACTGATCAGCCTGCTTGGTATGTTAACTACACTACTTGCAAACCTTAATCAACGACGCCGCGAACTTGCCATATTGCGCTCGGTTGGCGCAAGGCCGTGGCAACTATTTACACTCATAAGTATGGAGTCGCTACTTACAACATTACTAGGTTGTGTGGTTGGTTGTGCATTATTTTATAGCACCTTATTTTTAGGAGCCGACTACCTCCAAAGCCATGCTGGCATTAGTGTAAATATAGCCATGCTTTCACGCTATGAACTCACCCTCATAGGCGTTATTATGGCAGCAGGCTTTATAATCGGTTTAATACCCGCCACTCGTGCTTACTTTTACTCACTCAGCGACGGCATGAGTATAAAAACATAATTTTTAGGAACTTTATGACACTTTTCAAAACAGCGCTTAGCACCTTATGCGCATTAAGCTTAGCTATTATTGCTTTTACAAGTAACGCTAATGCACCTAAAGAAATTTTCTGGGAAGACTTAATCCCTAAAGATCATGTGCAAATAGATACTCAAGCGCAAGCTAACCACGAAGGGAGCGATCAAAACTGGGTGCAACCCGATTTAGACGCCCCCGTAGTAAAAGAGCTAAACGGACAATCGGTTAGCTTACCCGGCTTTGTTGTGCCGCTAGAGGGCGACAGCGAAGTGATCACCGAATTTTTACTTGTACCTTATTTTGGCGCCTGCATACACGTACCACCGCCACCACCTAACCAGCTTGTTCACGTAACTATAAAAGGCGGCGTACCTATCGAAAGCCTTTACGATGCTATTGTAGTCACCGGTGTCATCACAACAGAAACCTGGTCAGGCGAATTAGCGCAAGTAGGATATAAAATGAAAGCAGTGGGTGTAGCACCGTTTGAACTATAAGAATGGATATTAGTAGTTGTCAGTATTTAGTATAAGTAGCTTAGTGCTTTAGAGTTAGCTGTTATTAAACTTATTTTTAAGACTTGTTAACATGGCGGCTAACTCTTTTGTCTCTGTTATCCATTTTTGGCATGTGGGTTTATTTAGGTAACCTATTTCTATAACTATGTATATTTGTGTTCTAGCCCCTGCAAGGGAAGCTCTAGCTATGTCTATAAATCTGCTTTTCTATTTATAGCTTTCTCCGCACACATCTTCTGCAATGTTACTCGGCAGTGAAAGACCTGAACGTGTTAATTGATCTCTGAAACCATAATCTTTTATATTTGCTGTAGATCTGTAAATATCTGCACTAAAACGTGCAGATCGTTTCCACACTTCTAAATTCATGGGGGCTTTTATTTATATCACTTTTACTGGAGCATGCTGACCTTTGGTAGTTGAATTTATAGCAGCATGTTTGGTTTTTAGGCAAGGTAGAGACTATGTAGTGTGGTTATTCCCCATAAATAGGCGATAAGCAGAATAAATACCAAACATGCGCAGCCTAAAGGGTTCTTTCTAGGAACGATTAACTCTTTGTTGCCTGCATGGATGTAAGCCAGTAGGATAACGCAGAAGCAGTTATTGAGCCCACTAGGTTACAAACCTCGCGTCGCGATTTAATCTTCCTTGGATTAAACAAATTTCAATCCACAAAAATCAACACACCCTAGCTTAGTGTTAAATAAGTAAAAAACAAATAATGCTGTAAGTGATTAAATAAGCTCGTCTAAAAATAGCGAATTTTAAATTCACTAAAAACTGATATCTGAGAACGATATCAACAACTCCCCTTTTAAAGCTTTTCCAAAACAGCTTCTGCACGACTTACTGCAAACTCTTTGCCCTCTTCTACAAATAACCCAGTAACAACCGCGTTATCAATAATCATCGCGTAACGACTTGAGCGGATGCCACCAAATCCTGCAGTATCTTTATCAAGTCCAAGCGCTTTGCTAAAGCTTGCATCACCATCGGCCAGCATCGAAATCTCTTGTGCGTTTTGTGAGTCGCCCCAAGCTTTCATAACAAACGCATCGTTAACTGACACACAATAAATAGCATCCACACCTTTTGCTTTTATTTTATCAGCAAGCGTAATAAATTCAGGTAAATGAGCATTAGAACACGTTGGTGTAAACGCACCCGGCACCGCAAATAACACCACTTTTTTGCCATCAAACAGTTCTTTATTTGTTAGCGTTTGCATACCTTCATCTGTTAATTGTGTCAGTGCAACCTCTGGTAAATTTTGGCCTTGTTCAATCATGGTTAATCCTTATAAATAGTAATGACGAATAGCCCACAGCATAGTGGATTTTTACGAATAGATGCAGCTTTATTATTAAAAGCGCAGATATAAATTTATTTCGCAATTTATTTAAAGTACGAGTAATAAAAGGTACTTACAAAGTTTTTAGCACCAAGCACGCCAAGCACTGCGCGCTTCACAGAAGAAATACAAATATTTATTAGTAACTTCTCCTGCACTTCTCCTTGTCTTCTCTGTGGTAAATAATTCACTTTTTCTCTAACAAAGAGCCCGATTTAAATGAACAGGAAATAAATAGCACCGCGGCAGAATTATTGTAGGCGCGTTAAAATTGCTCAAAATAGTAACTCGACCACAGAGCACACCGAGGCGCTGCGCGCTATACAGAAAAGAGCTTAATACAATTTACTCGCCTTAAAATCGCTACTCTTTCACTTCTCTGAGTTCCCTGTGGTAAATCAATTACTTTTTAGAAAAGAACTAACTTGAAAAACTCCGAAACCGGCTATTACTATCTATCACTACTAACAACCTACTTCTAACTTCTGATTACTAACTACCAATAACTACCGACCAAAACCATTCCCTAATAACGCTTTTTTCTTTCTTACTAAAGCAATTATTGCTAACCTCGCATTAACGTATTTACTTACTTTAAAATTGGCTAACGGAATAATTATGCTCAAAAAAATATCGCTACTTATAGCATTAGTATTAAGTACAAACGCTGTAGCAAAAGGAGGGGTGTCACCATATTTACCTTTAAACCAAGCACCAGAGTTAGAGCATAATATTGAGCGCCTTTTAGCGGTAAGTAAAAACACGCATATTATGAGTAAACCTTATAAAGCTCATGATATATATAACGTATTACAAACCATAAGATACGATTACCCAGAACTTTATCACGCACTAACTTATCAGATTAATCCTTATACACAATCAAGTGCAATCACTCTAGCCAAAGCAACGCTATCAGCAGGAAATAATAATAAAAACCTCCCCAATCAACGTGGTCAAACTACAAAAACAAACATAATTATAGAAGGGGGGGCTACTCTAACTTTAGTGATTACTTCGGCGTCAGTATTACTGGTATAGCAAACGAAGATGGAATAATACCCACGCAAAGTGTGGCGTACTTAGGTTACAAATATGCCCAACTAGATATCGGTTACCGAGAGCATTGGTACTCGCCTTTTAATAACAGTGCAATGTTACTCAGCACACAAGCAGAAACAACTCCATCAATATCAATAAGTAATGTAGAACCCATAACCAGCTTTAAAATTCGATATGATATGTTTATTACTCAACTCTCTGAGCAAAGAGGTATTTTAAAAAACAAAAGAGTCGAAAACGCAGAAGACCGAGAATACGAACCAGGAAAACCTTATTTATTTGGCCTACATACTAGCTTTGCAGTAACCAACAACTTAACACTGAGTCTAAGTCGTCTCATGCAATTCGGTGGTGGCCCCAGAGATGTATCATTAAAAGATTTTGCTGAGGGCTTTTTTAGCCCAGGAACCAAAGATAATGTTGGAGAAGATGACACAAACGACGTTAACTTTGAGTTAGGTGATCAACTAGGTGCTATTGCTTTTGAGTATTCGAACACACTTTATAATACACCTTATGAACTATATGCTGAAATAGCATTAGAAGACACTCTTGGGGGGGATCGTAATAATGCATATAGCTTTGGTTTATTTCTTCCATTTATCAGCGACAAACACAGTTTACGTATCGAACACAGTAACTGGCAAGACCTTTGGTATGCCAATGGCATATATCTAGATGGAAATAGAAATAACGGCAATGTAATTGGCCATTGGGCGGGTGATGAGCATGTTTACGACGACTACGTTGCGGCTAAGGCCATTAGCTTAAATTGGAACTGGCAATTAAACCGAAAAGAAAGTCTACAAACCGTAATTCGCACTTTAAAAAATAAAAGCGATGATTATAAAACTAGTTATGAATTACAAGTTACCTATAACAGAAAACTTTCTAGATCAATTTGGGGAGCAAAAAGCTGGGGAATAGATTTTTATGGCGGCGAAGATGTATACGGTGAATCTTTTGCTAAACTAGGCGTTACAGCCAATTTTAATTAGTAAACATGTCATTATATTACACTGAAATTACCCCTACTAATTAGAGGTATAGCACACCCTGCATTTTAGCTGATACATCATATAAATAACCCCGTGTTTACTATCACGGGGTTATATACTTATTAAACAACAATAAGTCGATAGCTTTCTAATACTTTAATCACTACCAAATAAATCTCGGGTATACACTTTATCTGCAATATCATTAAGCTCTTCAACCATGCGGTTAGATACAACAACGTCAGATATTTTCTTAAATTCGTTAAGGTCTTTAATAACGCGTGAATGATAAAACTCATCTTCTTGAAGTACCGGTTCGTATACTACCACCTCAATACCTTTAGCTTTAATACGCTTCATAATACCTTGAATAGCCGAGGCTCTAAAGTTATCAGATCCTGTTTTCATAACAAGTCGATATACACCCACTATTTTTGGGCTACGCTTGATAATTGAATCTGCAATAAAATCTTTGCGCGTAGTATTAGCATCAACTATGGCACTAATAATATTATTAGGAACAGACGCATAATTAGCTCTTAATTGCTTAGTATCTTTAGGTAAACAATAACCGCCATAACCAAACGACGGGTTATTATAGTGGTTCCCAATGCGCGGATCTAAACTAACACCTTGAATAATTTGCTTCGAATTTAAACCGTGAGCCTCTGCATAACTATCTAGCTCGTTAAAGTAAGCAACACGCATTGCTAAATAAGTATTTGAGAACAATTTAATTGCTTCTGCTTCAGTAGAGTCTGTAAATAGCACCTCTACTTCTTGCTTAATTGCGCCTTGCTTAAGCAAGTTTGCAAAAACAGTTGCACGCTCACTTTGCTCACCGACTACAATACGTGAAGGGTGCAAGTTATCGTATAAAGCTTTACCCTCGCGTAAAAATTCAGGTGAAAAGATTAAATTATCAACATTTAATCGCTCTTTAATACTTTGCGTAAAACCTACTGGTATAGTCGATTTAATAATCATAACTGCATTTGGGTTATGCGCTATGGCATCTTTAATTACAGCCTCTACAGAGCTGGTATTAAAGTAGTTATTTTCAACATCGTAATCAGTCGGTGTTGCAATAATTACAAAATCAGCATTTTTATAGGCAGCGTTCTTATCTGTAGTAGCTGTGAAATTTAAATCACTACGAGTTAAAAACTCACTAATTTCAGTATCAACAATAGGTGACTTTTTGTTATTTAAAAGTGCGATTTTTTGTTCATCTATATCTAGTGCAACCACTTCATTATGCTGTGATAACAACATAGCATTAGAAAGACCTACATAACCTGTACCTACTACGGCAATTTTCATTTTATTCCCTTAAAGTTTATAATTTTAATCATTTGAATTTTACTCGATGCCTAAAATAAAACGAATAAATAACTCGTTCAATAAATTTGTACTTTAATAAGCATTAATAAATATTTGGGAACAATTAACCTCATCTCAAAAAACTAAAATGAGGCTATTTATCTTCAACTTATAGTCAGTAAATAGCGTAATAAGCATATTGGGTCTAGTTTTTAACTTTGGTTAAAAACGCCCTGAAGTCTTTACCTAGTTTTTCATCACGCATTGCATATTCAACAATAGCCTTAAGATAACCAAGCTTATCGCCACAATCATGTGATCGACCACTCATATGAAATGCTTCTACTGTTTCTTGGGTCATTAGCGCATCAATCGAATCTGTCAGCTGAATCTCGCCACCAGCACCTACAGGCGTTTTTGCAAGTAATGGCCATATATTCTTACTAAGAACGTAACGACCAACAACTGCAAGGTTTGAAGGGGCCACATCTTCGTCAGGTTTTTCAACCATTGTTTTAATTGCAGCACTTTGCCCTGAAGTAAGTTCAACACCATTAATATCAGCAATACCGTACTTGCTCACATCTTCACGCGCAACGGGTTCTAGCATTATTTGACTAGCACGTGTTTCATTAAAGCGCTTGATCATCGCAGCTAGGTTTTCAGTTTTTTGGTCTGCCGTATAAGCATCTAGAATAACATCTGGGAGTAGTACAACAAAATCATTATCACCAACAATAGGTTTAGCGCATAAAATTGCGTGCCCGAGCCCTTTAGCTTCGCCCTGTCGTACACTCATAACCGTAACATCACTAGGGCAAATAGAACGCACTTCGTCTAATAGCGCACGCTTTACTCGTTTTTCAAGCGTTGCTTCAAGTTCATAACTTGTATCAAAGTGGTTTTCGATCGCATTTTTAGAGCTGTGCGTTACTAACACAATATCTTTTATACCAGCAGAAACACATTCATTCACTATGTATTGAATCAATGGCTTATCAACAACAGGAAGCATTTCTTTTGGGATTGCTTTAGTCATAGGAAGCATGCGAGTACCAAGGCCCGCAACAGGTATAACAGCTTTCACAGGGTAGTCCTTTAATTTATTAATTTATTAATTTATTCTTTTTAATTTAGCAATTTAAACTTATATATAAACTGAACAAAAATAACACTCTAGTAATAAAAGCTAATACGAAAAACGTGTACTTTATTTTTATAATCACGATGGATGCAAATATTGCGCATCAAACGTTTATGTTTATATTATTTTAAACATTTTACCACCGAGAGCACCGAGGCGCTGCGCGCTACACTGAGAAGTTATCAGATCTTCTCCTTCTCTA
>NZ_BADT01000204.1 GCF_000239855.1 Pseudoalteromonas sp. BSi20652
TTACATAATAAGCAGTTAATTAGTAAAAAATTTAATAACAGTTATATTTATTATATGTGGGTGATTAGCTCAGTTGGGAGAGCATCGCCCTTACAAGGCGAGGGTCACTGGTTCAAGTCCAGTATCACCCACCACATATAAACACTTCAGAAAATCTTCCTTGCCAAAATCAATAATTACACTTTTATAAACACTAATAATTTTTACAGTATGTAATTCTATGTGGATAATTAGCTTCGCTGTAAGAAAAAAGAGCATCGCCGCCCTTTACAAATAATGGCGAGGGTCACTGTATAGTTTTTAATTATGTTATTTTACTCTGTACTTTTTAGCTAGATAAACGTATTAGGCAAAATTAAATACCTAATAAATACAGCTATCATTTAAATTCCCTTGTAAGCAGTTAAACTGTTGATTATAGTCTGTGTTAAATACAATAACATTCAAGCTAATGCCAACTAAGATCTATTCAAAAGCCAAAATACTTATAGTAGAAGAGCAACCGCTTGCCCAAAGCTATATGAAACAATCGTTAGAAAGACTTGGCTTTCGGCAATTGCGCTTTGCCGATCATGCAATCTCTGCAAAAGAGCAATGTTTAAGTGAAGAATTTGATTTAATTGTTTGCTCATTTAATTTAAGTAAACACCAGGATGGCTACCAACTCTATGAAGAACTGCGTGTAAAGCAGTTAATAAAAAGTTCAACTGGATTTATTTTTATCTCTGCTGAAACAAGTGGCTCATTGGTTCATAGCGTTCTTGAGCTGCAGCCTGATGACTTTTTAGTAAAACCATTCACAATACAAGAACTTAAAATACGTATAGAACGGATTTTAAAGCGCAAGCATGACTTACAAGCGGTATACACTTTTATTGATGATGGTAACGATTCAAAAGCAATTAAGCTTATTGATTCAACATTAGATAAAAAAGGCAATAACTACAGCCCTATTTTACTACGTTTAAAGGGTGACGCTCTGCTTCGTTTAAAACGCGTTCAAGAGTCAAAAGACTTTTTTAAATCTGTTCTCGACATTCAAAAATTCGCTTGGGCAAAAGTTGGCTTAGTCGAGGCCCTTATAGCGAATAACGAGCATATATTAGCGCAGCGAATGCTTAAAACAATGTTGGAGCGACAAGAAACCAGATTAGTTGCTCTAGACCTTATGGGTAAATTAGAGATAAAACTAAATCAATTTGAACTAGCACAAGGTTTTTTAAGTCAAGCAGCAAAAATTGCACCACGAAATATTTCACGACAAAAGTCATTAAGTACTGTATCGCTGATTAATCACGACTACGAAAAGAGTTATTCAACTCAAAAAGATATAGCCTCCTTTGCCAAACACTCAATACACGACCACCCCGATGTATATTTGAATGCAGCACGTGCAGGTATCGACTTTGCGCTAACGACTGATCAAACAGATCAAATTCAACGAATTTCTAGGCAAACCAATCAGTACATTAATGATTTAAAAAACAGTTTCCTAATAATACAAATCAAGCTCAAATTGATGTACTTAATGCACGACTTCATTATTTAAAAGACGAGCATCAAAAAGCGAAAAAGCTAATTGAACAGCTTGATGATGACGATACTCATATCCGTTCGGTTGATGGGGCACTTGATAAAGCGAAAGCGTTTCACGAATTAGGGTTTCATCAAAAGGCGCAAACCTTATTTACCCAAATAATTAAACACTGTGAAAGACACCCAACAGTTAGCGACACAACTTACTTACGTTATATTCAGCAGCAACAAAGTGAGCGACGTGATATTAAAATGGGTCCGAAAGAGCTTAATAACCATGCAGTTAATCAATTTAATAAAGGCCAATTAAATACTGCGCTGGAAGCTTTTACACAAGCGTTTAGAGTCATGCCTCGTAATCAAAGTATCGCACTTAATTTATTACAGTGCTTATTTGATTCAACAAAGCAATCTGGCAGCTCATTTAATATGGAACTTGCTAAAAGATGCTACGCCCTTCTTGATAAAACTAAATTACAAGCAGATCAGACGCAGCGTTTAGATAAAATTTTGCACATAGCAAAAGAAATGAATTTAGATCTTCAAAGCGCTGGTAAATAAAATATTAGCGCTTTTTCATTGATGCGGCATTAACGCAATAACGTAAACCTGTTGGTAATGGACCATCTGGAAAAATATGGCCCAAGTGCGAATCACACACGTTACAAACCACCTCTATGCGCTCCATACCATGACTTGTATCGCTTACATAGCCAATTGCTTCAATTGTCGCAGGTTGCGTAAATGACGGCCAACCAGTGCCACTATCGAACTTCTCATCAGCATCAAACAATAAATTATCACAGCAAATACACACATACTTACCAGGTTCGAGTAATGTACAACTACCCGAGCTACCAGGGCGCTCTGTTCCCTTTTTGCGTGTTACGTAATATTCATCTTCTGATAGTTGCATCCGCCACTGCTGGTCAGTTTTAACTACTTTTTGACTTGGGGTAGGATTGCCGTTGGTGGCAAAGTTAATAACATCATTCCACTTCAACATAATAACCTCATAAATTGTTGATTAACCATGCCTTTTATATTTATAAAGCATCGCTAACTATTACGCCATTTAACACGTAAAAGATCAGCCGGAGACTGTGATCTCCTTTTAGGCTTAAAGCTTATTTAGCCTAGAAAAAACGCCCTAATTAAAGGTAATATTTTGCTTTTCTGAATCGGTCAGTATTCGTTTAATAAAACTATCTAGCTCTGCTTTTTTTGCAGGTAAACTTACACTTAATTGGCGCTCGTTATTACTGTAAATTATTAGCTCGTCATCTTTAGTCTTTATACAGTCTATACTCTTAATAACAAGCCAATCTGGACCGTGCTTTTTATCAAAAAACCCCATCAAGCTAAAAAGTAATAAATGTTGGGCGTCTCTTTGGATAAAATCCTCTAACCGGTTTCTTGATTTAAATAGAGGCGTTAACCTATAAACGCTTGAGCAAAAAACAAATACCCACAACCCAAATAGCGCTTTAAACCACATAAACTCTAAAAGATCAGTGCTAATCATTAAAATAATAAGCACTAGTCCTATTAGCGATATCGCTATCGCTATTTTTTTATTTACAGCGTCCACACCTAATCCCTTTTAAGTCGCTTTTTTTCTTCTGATGCTTTTTCTGTCGGCTCAGGCCAATCATTAAAAAAACGGTTAAATAGCGGCTTTTCACCAAATACCACAATATCCATAAAACGATCATCATTTGTACTGCTAAAAATGATGAAAATCGATAATGGCTATGCGCTGCTTGAATACTTAACCATGTTAAATCAACAACTGCACATAAAATAAGAGGCCAGCGCATATGTCGCCATATTTTTGCTAACCTGTCGCTTGCACTGTGTGAATCTCGTGGTCTGCGTAAACAAAATAAAATAGTCGGTATTATTGCAATACTTCCAATTGCTATTGCGATAAAAAAGTCATTTTTATTTTTAAAAAATAACGACATTAAATCCAGTTCAGGCCTACGACTTAAAGCCGCAATAACCCAAATAAAATAACTGCGCAATAGCACAAGCACACTTAAATGAAATGCAATAGGCGTACGGTAACTTCCGTATTTATCCCAGTATTCTGGCCCATATCGGCTCATTGTCGTTTTCCTAACCGTTATGCTTTATAAGCAACTCAATTAATTCATCTTCAGTTAGTATGTCTATGCCTAGGTCTTGTGCTTTAGTTAGTTTTGAACCTGCTTTTTCACCCGCCACTAATGCATCAGTTTTAGCCGATACGCTACCAGACACCTTGGCACCTAGTTGTTGTAATCGTGCCTTTGCATCATTGCGGTTAAGTGTATTAAGCGTACCTGTAAGTACATATGTAAGCCCCGCGAGCGGTTGTTCTTCCTCAGAAGGTGCGCTCAACGCTGGCCAGTTTATGCCTTGCTCTATCAGTGCATTAACAACCGCTAAATTATGTTCTTCATCAAAAAAGCCACGAACATGTGTTGCAACAATTTCGCCTACATCACTTACCTGCGTTAAACTATCAATGCTGGCATTTATTACATTTTCAAGGGTTAGGAAGTGATTAGCTAAATTTTGTGCTGTCGCCTCCCCGGCTTCTCGAATACCTAATGAATATAAAAACTTTGCAAGCGAAGTGCCTTTAGCCTCTTCAAGTGCTGTTACTAAGTTTTTAGCTGACTTAGGTCCCATACGTTCAAGTGACTCAAAATGCCCCTGTTTTAAAATAAACAAATCAGCAGGCGTTTTTATAAGTTCTCTATCTACTAACTGATCAACAATTTTATCGCCAAGACCATCTATATCCAGCGCTTTGCGCGAAGCAAAGTGCTTAATTGCTTGCTTACGCTGCGCAGGACATACAAGCCCACCTGTACAACGAGCTACAGCTTCGCCTTCAACCTTTTCAACATGAGAATCACAGATTGGGCAAGTTACCGGAAATTCAATATCTCTAGCATCATCAGGGCGGCGTTCAAGTACAACTTGTGTTATTTGTGGGATCACGTCTCCAGCACGGCGAATAATAACTGTATCGCCTACTTTTACACCTAAACGTGCAACTTCATCACTGTTATGAAGCGTTGCATTTGATACGGTAACGCCACCCACAAAAACAGGCTTCAAACGTGCAACAGGTGTAATGGCGCCAGTACGACCGACTTGAAAATCAACATCAAGTAGTTGGGTTATTTCCTCTTGCGCCGGAAACTTATACGCAATAGCCCAACGAGGAGCACGTGCCACAAAGCCTAAACGCTCTTGTAAGGTCTTTTTATTTATTTTTATTACTACGCCATCAATTTCATATTTAAGCTCACCACGGCGCGTTAAAATATCGCTGTAGTACTCGAGCGCGGCTTTTGGGCCTTCAACTAATTTTGTTTCTGGGCACAAAGGTAGCCCCCAATCAGTCAGCTTTTCTAATTGCTGATAGTGATCCTCAGGAATGCTGCCATCAGCAACAAGCCCGGTGCTGTACGCATAAAACATGAGTGGGCGTTTAGCGGTAATTTTAGAGTCGAGTTGACGCAAACTCCCCGCGGCTGCATTACGCGGGTTAACAAATACTTTTTCACCGCGTTTTTGCGCCTCAGTATTTAATTTATCAAAGCCAGCGCTGTCCATAAATACTTCGCCGCGCACTTCAAGCTCTTTTGGGTAATCACCACGTAGCTTGAGCGGTACATTACGAATGGTTTTAACATTTTGAGTAATGTTTTCACCGGTAAAACCATCACCTCGCGTTGCTGCTTGTACAAGCACACCATCGCGATAAATAATTGATACAGCTAAACCATCAAGTTTTGGTTCACAACAAAAAGTAAGCTCATCAGTACTCATTAAACGCTCTTTTATACGGCGATTAAACGCAGTGAATTCTTCTTCACTAAAGGCGTTATCAAGTGAGAGCATGGGTACTTGGTGCGCTACTTGCTCAAATTTACTAAGTGCTGCACCGCCTACTTTTTGTGTAGGTGAGTCGGCGGTTAAAAATTCAGGGTGCTGCATCTCTAGTGCGCTTAGTTCGCGTAATAACCTATCGTATTCAGAATCAGGAATACTGGGGGTGTCGAGCACATAATAGTTATAGTTGTGTTGCTCTAATGTAGTACGAAGATGATTAACTTGCTCACTAATGCTGCTAGACATTTAAACCTCAATAAACATAAAAAAAGCCACTTTGACGATTCACCGTCCAGTGGCTTATAAAAATATAATGTATGCGTTATTTACGCTGAAAAAGAACGAACCTGCTCAACATATTGTCTTACGCGATCTACTGTCATTTCATTTCGCTCAGCATCTAAAATTTGTGCACCAAATTCATCCGCTAACTTTTTAGCTGCGCTGTGCAACATATTAAATGCAGCTAGACCATCGCCGTCGCACGGTAACGTCATAAATAAGCTTACCCCAGCGGTACTAAACTGTTCCATATTATCAATATCAAACGTACCTGGGTTGTACATATTTACTAATCTAAATAAAACAGGGCCTTGACCAGCCGGATCTAGGTGGCGATTAAAAAAGCCTTCCTCAGAATATTTAAAACCTAAAGTGTTAACTGCCGGCAATAATTTACTGCCCTGCATACTAAGCTCTTCCGGCATTTGAATATGTACGATAACAAAGTCAGACATTTGGGCAGGTGCTTCTTCCGCGCTTTGCTCTTTTGTTTCTAGGTCATCAACTATTTCTAGGTCATCTTCAATCGGCACTTCTGGCACGCTTGTATCTATTTGCGGCTCATTTGCATCAAAGTTAAGCTCGCCAAACTGTGGCTCATCACGTTCGTTTTGCATTGGCTCTTTTGGTTCAGCCTCAGTTCGAAACGGTTTAGATGAAGCTGATGCGCTTTCTTGCAATGGTTCAACCCGCTCGTTATCAGATACTTCTGGGCGGTCTTTTTTTCTCACAGACCACAATCCATGTATTAATAAACCACCAATGACAACTACACTGATAATGATTAAAACCCATCTTAATTGTTCGGCCATCCCCTCACCTTTTATTATTTGATATGCCTAAAACCTGTATATTAATTAAAAAATAATACACTTGTTATAAAAATTTATGCATGTGCAAGTTGCACAGCCTGCTCTATATCTACAGCAACCATACGCGATACGCCAGGTTCTGCCATAGTAACACCTGTTAATCTACCTGCCATTTCCATCGCAATTTTATTATGACTAATATAAATAAACTGCACTGATTGTGACATTTCCTCAACCAAACGGCAAAAACGCACAACGTTGGCATCATCCAATGGTGCATCTACTTCGTCCAGCATACAGAAAGGAGCTGGATTGAGCCTGAATATAGAAAACACTAATGATAATGCGGTCAGCGCTTTTTCTCCACCACTTAACAAATGAATTGTTGAATTTTTCTTACCCGGTGGTCGTGCCATTATACTAACACCACTTTCGAGTAAATCGTCACTGGTTAATTCTAAATACGCACTACCACCACCAAAAACTTTAGGAAATAGCTCTGCAAAGTCTTCGTTAACTTGATCGAACGTCGCTTTAAAGCGTGTTTTGGTCTCACTATCAATTTTACGAATTGCACCTTCAAGGGTACTTAACGCTTTTGTTAAATCATCTAATTGATTATCAAGATAGTCACTACGTGCTTTAGCTAGGTCAAACTCTTCTATTGCTGCTAAGTTTACTGCACCTAACTTATCTAACTCATTAGTAAATCCGGTTAACTGATTTTGCGCTGCACTTAAATTTACTGAATCTGGTAATTCATCAAGTATTGCTTTTAAGCTTTGCTTTAGCTCTTCTAATGGTTCGAGCGCAACTTGCGCTTTTATGAGTAGGCTTTGCTCTTCAATTGTTAGCTTTTGATGCTGCTCTTGCAAGCCCACCAGCTCACCTTGTGAATTTTTAATGCTTACTTGCTTGGTGTTAAAGCTTTCTTTAGCGTGAGCTAATTCTTTTTGAAGTAACACCAAGGCCTGCTCACCTTTTTGATGCTGCGCTAAAAACTGCGCTATTTTATCGCTAAGCTCTTGCTCTGGTATCAGCAGCTCTTCTATTTCATTGAGTAATTCTTGCGCGCCTTCTGATGCACTAATATGCTCTTGCTCTGCGTGGCTCAATTTTGTTTGGCTTAATTGCCATTCACTGCGCACCTTTTGCTCAGAGAGTTTTGCCTTATGCGCTTGCGTTTTATATTGCTCAAGCATACTTAATGCTTCGCTATAACTTTTATCACTTTGTGAGCGCAGGCTATTTGCAGCGTCTACCTCATCCGTTAAGTTGAGTTGCTGCTCATTTAACACTTCAAATTGCGCTGCTTGCTCATCAAGCACGGTATTTAATTGTAAAAGCTGATTTGTTAATTGCTGCTTTTGTTGTTGTAGCTTTTTTAGTTGTAACTTAAATTGCGCTACTTGCTGTTTGAGCATATCGCTGCGTGTACCGGCTACTGCTATATTTTGCGCAAGCTCATGTATGGCTTCTTTTAGCTCGCTTTGTTCGTTAATTAATTTTATTTGCTCAGCTGTATGTTCGTCACGAGTGCGTGTTACTTGTTTTAGCTCGTCCTCGGTATTAGTTAACTGCTGTGCTTGATCTTGCAATTGCTTATGTTTTAAAAGCAATGAGTTTTCTGCATTACATTCAGCACTTACATGCCAGTTACGACCAAATAAAGCACCGTTTTTATCCATAACGGCTGTATAATAAGCATCTTTTAACAGCGTTAAATCACCGCTTTCGCTATAAGCAATACGCGTTAAATGATCTGGGTACACGCCGCTTGTTATGAATGCCGCTAAGCTATTTTCAGCAATGTGCTTACCACTAATTGGCCACACACTATTATCAGCTTGCTGCTCACTTACATTTAAGTGCTCTAGCGATTTAAGTGCTTGCTCTATTAAGGGCTCAAAGCCTTCTTTAACACCTAGTTGATTAAACAAACCATTAGTACGTTCACTTTCCTCGTCAAGCCCTAATGTACTTTTAAGCCCCGTTATACTGGCTTTTAACTCGTTCATTATTTGAGTAAGCGCCGAATATTGCTTTTGTGAGTTATTAACACGCTCATTTTGCAATTCAAGCTTAGCGCTGCACTGTGTGTGGGCTGTTTGTTTAGCGGCCAGTTCTTGAGTTAATTTTTGTGTTTGCTGTGTTTGCTGCGTTAATTGTTGCTCTACATCGCTACTTTTTAGATCAGTTAGCTGCACATTTAACTGATTAATTTGCTCGTTAACGTGGCTTATTTGCTGTTGAGTTTGTTTAATGTGACTACTATGCAGTTGTGCATTATTATTAAGTTGTTGCTGTTGATCACACAAAGTTTGCCAATGGGTATAACGGCGCTGCCTAAGTGCTAATAATTCCTCAAGTTCATGCGTTAACTTCCTAACTTGCTCTTCGCACATTAAAGCGTTTTCACTAACCCCTTGCAGGGTTTCATTTAGTTGCTCACACACAATTTGCTGCTGCGTTTTAGCTTCAGTGCTATGAGTTTGGCGTTGCTGTAATTTAACTAAATTTTGTTTAAGCGTTTGGATTTGTTGCTTTACGTTTATTTGTTGCTGCTCAGCGCGAGTAAGCTCGGTGTGTATTACATGTTGCTGGTGCTGTGCATCGCTTAGTTTATCTTGCTGAGCTTGTACTTGCCCTTCTAAGCTTAAAAGTACATCGTCATGTCCTAAGTTAGCGGTTTTAAAAAATGAAATTTGATCATTCAGTTTTTTAATTTGGGCACTTTTTTCAAGTTGCTGCTGATGTAACTTTTGCCATTTTAAAACCGCAATTTGGCCTTTTAGCGTACGTTCTTGGGCTTTTAATTCGCGGTATTTTTTTGCATCAACCGACTGCACAGCCAATTTATCGAGCTGGCTTTGTAGTTCTTTGCGAACATCTAACAAGCGTTCAAGATTTTCGCGAGTGCTTTTTATACGTGTTTGTGTTTCGCGGCGACGCTCTTTGTATTTAGAAACGCCAGCGGCTTCTTCTAAAAATACGCGCAGCTCTTGTGGTTTACTCTCTATTAAGCGCGAGATCATCCCTTGCTCAATAATTGCGTAACTACGTGGACCAAGACCGGTGCCTAAAAATATATCGGTAATATCGCGCTTACGGCATTTACTGCTATTTAAAAAATACAGTGACTGTCCGTCGCGCGTTACTAAACGCTTAATAGCAATTTGGTTTCTGTCGGCAAATGTGTTTGAAGGACTTCCGTTATCGTTATCAAAAACAAGCTCTACAGAAGCTTGCGATATGGCTTTTCGATTAGTTGAGCCATTAAAAATAACGTCGGTCATGGCATCGCCACGCAGGTTTTTAGCAGAGCTTTCACCAAGCACCCATCGCACTGCATCAATAACGTTCGATTTGCCACAGCCATTAGGGCCTACAACACACGTCATTTGATCAGGAAATGGAATTTTAGTGGGCTCTACAAACGATTTAAAGCCCGCTAATTTAATAGTGCTTAAGCGCATCTTATTGTTATTACCGATTATTATTGTTATTGATTACAAACAATTTAACTCATTAACAGTTAAATTGTTAAGCTTGTCGTTTAAAATTATCTAAAATAATACCAGTCGCCATTGCCACATTAAGCGACTCTGCTCCACCAAAAGCGGGAATGGTGATTTTATTAGTTACTAACTTTGCGCATGTCTCGCGTATTCCATGCGACTCACTGCCCATTAGTAAAACGCCTGAGCCCGTAAATTGGGTTTTGTGTACACTCTGCCCATCTAAAAAAGCACCGTAAACAGGTAAGCTTAAAGATTGTAAATAATCAGGTAAATCTACTTGGCTTACCGATACCCTTACAAACGAGCCCATTGTGGCGCTAATTGTTTTTGGGTTGTAAGCGTCAGCGCTGTCGGTGCTAGTTACTATATGCTTAATACCGTACCAGTCTGCCACTCTTATTATTGTTCCTAAATTTCCAGGGTCTGATACGCCATCAAGTGCGAGTATTAAGCCACTTGCTTGTGGTAAAGCTGTCTTTGGCATATCAACAATAGCAATGGCTGCATTATTGCTAACTAACGTGCTGACTTTGGTGAGAACCTCTTCATCAGCCTCAATAATATTAGCGTGCTGATACTTACCTTGGTACGCATTTATAAATTCGTTTGTAGCAAAAATATTAACCACATTTAATGGGCTGTTTAATAACTCAAGTACGTTTTTTTCACCTTGTACAAGGTATTGATTATATTGCTTTCGGTACTTTTTTTGGCCAAGTTGGCGAATAAGTTTGAGTTGGTTTTTTGAAATCATAACAGCCCCATAAAATTATCCAGTAAGTATAACAGATTTCGTTATAACATCTGAACTCGAAAAGCAGCGAATAGGGCTAATTTATCTTGCTGGCACTTCTTTCAAAGGTCAGATTAATGCGAATAAACATGCCTTTTATTGCTTCTAATTGATTTGAATCGCCAACCGTCTGAGCCAATTCCTCATAAAGATTATCTGACGCTTGCTTAAACTTATTATTAAACTTGCCCTTGGTTGCCAACATAAATGCATCGGCTAATGTACGCTGCCACCGATTTAAATACTTTAGCTTTGTATTACCAGCCAAATTTTCACAAATTGAGTTTAATCGCACAGACGCATGCCCTAAGTTTAGACCAGTTAATGCAAGGTCGGTTATAGCACGAGAGTGTGAACCCTGATCGTAATTAGTTAAGCGCAGCAATCTATCTGCCATACGACGGTTGTACCAAATACTGGGCGTTTGATGAGTATTTATTTCGATTAAATCTTTATAAGTGGCTTTAAAAACACGATGAACAAGTAATTGAACACTGGGTCCTGTAAATAACTGAAAAATCCAAAATAAAATACTCACGCCAGCAAAAATAGCGATTGCAGAGCTCAGTGTGTAATCAATTGAAAACGCAAGGCTCATATCGGTACTAGGCCTTACCAAAATAGTGAATGGTATACAAAACCCTAAGCCGTATGGCAGCGTTTGTTGCTCAGCAAGTAACAGTAATCCCAGAAAGTAGGGACCGGCTAGTACAAGTAATAATATTTCTAATTGCCCACCGCTTTGTGATAATAAATTTAGCGCATAAAAAACAGTTACAAAACTGGCAACCACAACACCTACAAGCAGGCGCTTTATAACTCCCTGTAAAATAGCCAAGGGTATTCGCGCTAGCATTATCGAAAATATGACTGGCAAAATCATAATTAACAATGCTGCAGAAGAACCTGTATTAATCCAAATAAATGCGCCGATAGAAAACACCAAAGCAGTTCTAAATCCAACTATAATGCCAGCTAATGGGTCACGATATGTAAGCATACTCGGTGCATTTAATAATGTTTTATCGCTTTGTTCTAAAGCCCTATATGCGCGCAGTAAAATGGTTAAATCGTTAGCCACGTCTAAGCTCACATTAAGCATGTGGGATTCAAATGGTGAATCACACACCGTATTTGCTCTGTAGTCGGTTAGTTGTTTGCGCAGAGTTTTAACTTGCTCGGCGCAGTAATCAAAATCGTCAGATTCTTTAATTTGTGCAAATACGTGTTTAAGTTTACCTATTAATTTGTCTAATGTGTGAGTAATGAGGTCTTCGTGGTTTCGTTGCAAACGCCCAATTATTTGAATGAGAGCCAACAAAGAAAGTACTTTTTGCGACAATTGATTTGCAGCACGTGAGCGCCCAGGACCTTTTGGTCCTTCGTACCTCACTGCACTAGAGTCTTCATTTATAGACCCTAACGTTGCCATAATACCATCTATTTGTAGATGACGGTTTTCGTGCGAGTCTTTAGAATCAAGCTCGGTTACTAAATAATCTAACGTTTGGTTTATAACCGACCGCGCTTGTACTTGCAGTAAATGCTTAACTTTTACAGGCCAAAATAAATGGCTCACAAGCCCGGCACATATAGACCCTATAACTATTTCACTCACCCGCGTTTGTGCAATGTCGAATATACTCTGGCTACTCACCATAACCGGATTGACCATAACTAAAAGCACAATAATAGCGGCGGTTACACCGGCCATAGCAAACGCATACACAAAGTTTGCTTGGCGTACCATTGCCGATAACGCAGAGTTTACCCCTAACCATAATGCAAGTGCACCGAGCGCTAAATAAGGGTAGAGAATTAGCTGAGTTAAAAGCAATATACCAAACAAACCACCTACTATGGTGCCTATAATCTGACAAATTGCTTTTTCAATAACGAGTCCACTTTGCGGGCGTAATTGCAAAAATATAGCTGATACTAGCGCCCAATAAGGTCTTTCAAGATTAAGCCACATAGCAATAGTAAGCGCCATTACCATGGCTATAACGCCCTTAATCGCAAAAATAATTGCCTGTTTTTTAGGAAAAAACAAATTTTGTAATACAACGCCCACTGTCTTCCCCTTAACGTGTAGCGAGATGTATTGTGGCGGTCATTCCTGCGCTTAACTGTGTATCTTCGGGCAATGAATCTAACTTAATATCAACAGGAATACGTTGCGATAAACGTACCCAATTAAATGTTTGTTGTACTTGTGGTAAAAGCTGCCCGTTACTTTGTGTATTCGTATTTGCAATTGCTTTACCTACACTCACTACATGCCCCGTTAATTGCTTACCACCACTTAAAAGCGCTATTTTAGCTTTTTGATCAGGATAAATAAGCGGTATTTTACTCTCTTCAAAGTAACCCGTTACGTAAAATGAATCTGACTGCACGATAGCAAACACAGGAGTGCCTTGGGCTACATAGTTACCTTGGCGTAAATTCAGATTAATTATTTGCCCCGATGTAGGTGCGACTATTTGCGTTCTATCAACATTTAATTGCGCAATTGTTTGCTCTATTTTAGCTAAGTTATAATTTGCTTCAGCAATTTTGGTATTGATACGTGTTGATTCAAGCGTTTCTTCACTTATCGCCTGCTGAGTGCTTAGCTCAACACGCCTCTGGTATTTATGTTTAGCAAGCTCCCATGTATATAGCGTATTTTCTGTGTTGGCTTTACTTTTATCGAGCGCTGCTTGATAGCGCTTTTGATCAACATTAAAAAGCACTTCGCCTTTTTGTACGTTTTGACCATCTTTAATATTTAAAGTGGTAACCCAGCCCGATACGTCTGGTGCAACTGTAACTATATCTGCTCGAATGCGACCGTCGCGCGTCCAAGGAGTATGCATGTAGTCAGTCCATACCCAACGCCCAGCAAAAACCGCAGCTATAACAACCAAGATAGTAAAAGTAATACGCAGATATTTAATCATTCAATTTATCTTCCACTTAGTAAATAGACGGCCAGTGCCAAGTAACAAACAAATAGTGACACTTCAAACCAAGCCACTTTCCAAATACGGTCATGCCAATCTAATCGATGCAAAGCAAAACGAGTCAGCGCTGTTAAAATAAACGCAATTGGGAAGTAAACAATCAGCGGGCTAAATTCTAATCCCCCTAACACGACTGCTTGAAACATAATAAATATCCTAATGTTGTTTAAAGCGCTGATAAAAGCTGTAAAACCTAAATAAATTTACATCGCCACTACTCTTACAATCTATTATTTTGGCATATAAATCAATTAGCTTAATTGTACGTAGGTGTGCTTAATACATAATTAATGCCATTACATTTAAGCAGCATTAACTATACATAGTAGCTAAATCGCATATTAAAAAGCTAAAAATCCCAGTTACCAGCCAAATAAATAAAACCAGCGAGGTTTATTTATAAAAAAGTATTAGGGTATTTAACTCAACACTTAAAACGCCTATTTATAGCTGTTTACAGAAGGGTTGGATAATTATAAACATTGAATTTTGCACTAAAAATGGGTAAATTAACAAAAAAACATGGATATAATTTTAATGGAATCAATACACCCTACCCCCTCTGAAACAACCCCACCAATAAATGAGCCTGCTGAGCCAATTTTTAGCGCAAAAGTGCAGTTTAGTGGTAAAGGCGGTGAGTTTTTGGAATCTGGATTGTAAATATATTACTTAGCGTTATTACGCTTGGCATATACTCGGCGTGGGCTAAAGTACGTACGCATCGCTATTTTTACGGCCACACTCGTATAGACGGTCATAGCTTTGACTACCTAGCAACACCAATACAGATTTTAAAAGGCCGGATTTTAGCGGTTATTGTGTTTTTTATTTACACATTTTCTATTAGCTTTATGCCTATATTAGGTCTGTTTATTGCTATTGGTTTTATCTTTTTAATGCCATGGATTATTAACCAAGGTTTACGTTTTAACCTGCGTATGACACGCCATCGTAACGTCCGTTTTGCTTTTAAAGGCGATTACGGCGAGGCGTTTGTTAACTTTATACTTTTACCTATCGCCAGCATATTTACGCTTTATTTATTAATGCCTTACGTTATAAAACGTATTGATAGCTATATCCATAGCAATATTAGTTATGGCGATAAACCACTTACTGTAAATCTTAAAGGCGAAACCTATTACCTAACAGCGCTTATTTGCTTTGTAGTGAGCTCTATCACCATGGTGGTATTAATGGGGATTTTAGGGTTATTTGGCCTCAATTTATTAGATGTTGAAAATCAACAAAATTTAGAAAACTCCCCTGCAATGGTTATGTTACCTATACTTATGATGATTGCCTATGTACTAATGATTGCCATTGTTACTGCTGTATGGCACGCCGCGATTAGAAATCATATTTTTGATAACAGCCATTTTGAAGGCGTTGCTACATTTAAATCAGAGCTAAAACCAATTCCTTTCGCTATTTTACTACTCACTAATATGTTGGCTATTGTATTTTCTTTAGGGCTTGCATACCCATGGACAAAAGTACGTACATCAAAAATGCTCGCTGATGTAACTAACGTCACTATTTATCCTGGTGCATTGAATCTGATTGATACCGAGCAGGATCAGCAATCATCGTTTGCTGAAGAAGCTGCAAACGTATTTGATATTGACCTTTCTCTAACTTAAGAGCTCACCATGCATGTAAAGGGACATTTTTTCCCCATCGCATCGAGTAACTATCAAGTGTGTGTTGCCAGTATTAGCGACACACACATTGAGGTTATCAACGATGAACACGTTATCTCTCGCCACGTAATCTCAAGTCTAACATTAAGTTCAGGGATGGCAGGACTTGCCGACGAACTAAACTTTGAAGATGGCAGTCGTTTTATCCCTCTTGATGTAAGTTACAGATGGCCATTTAAAGAAAATAACTATCACATAATGGAGCGCCTTGAAAAAAGTAAATGGGCAATTTTAGCCGCAGTCATATTTACACCACTTTTTATGTGGTTAGTACTTTATAAAGCGGTACCGGCCATTGCTGTTTATAGTGTTGATACCCTGCCACGTAATGTTGTGGAACAGATGGGGGAGCAAAGTTTTACACTAATTAAAAAGATTGCGCTTGACCCAAGTGAGCTGCCCGCAGAGCAGCAAACTAAAGTACAAGCACATTTTACAAGTATGCTTAATGCGTTATCGCTTGATCAATCGGTTTATAGATTATCGTTTTATAAATCAGACAGCTTTGGTGCTAACGCGTTTGCACTACCGCATGGTCGTATCGTGGTAACCGATGATTTAGCAAATTTACTTGCCGATAAACCCAATGCACTAAAAGCGGTATTGCTACACGAAATGGGCCATGTAGTTCACCAGCATAGCGTACGTATTACAGCACAATCTGCCGCAAGTACGATTGTGCTAGCGGTTGTATTTGGTGATTTAGAGGGGGTTGCAGAGGTTGCATTAGGTACAGGTGCATCATTTGCTCAGCAAGGGTTTTCACGAGATATGGAACGCGAGGCCGATAGCTTTGCACTCACTCAATTAGAGTCGCTTGGGTATTCGAGTAATGACTTTGCTGATGCAATAGAAGCCCTACAAGAAAGCCATACCAGCGAAAACGAGCACCTCGAAAAAGTAAATGACTTTTTAGAGTACTTATCTAGCCACCCAAGTGCACAAGAGCGTATTGATAATGCTAGGAAATAATCGCGGTTATATTCAACTTGCTCGCTACATAGTAAGTTTAAGTTGGATATACCACGGCTTTTTTCCAAAGCTTTATCATATTGCACCGCTTGAAAAATTGATGACTGGCAGTGCTGGTTTTTCAGCCGAAGTGTCTGACTTAATTACACGTTCAGCGGGTGTTGGCGAAATTATATTTGGATTGTGTTTATTTGTGTTTTATAAAAATAAACACCTAATAATGTTAAATGTTCTAGCGTTGATTGGCCTTTTACTCGCTGTAGTTGTAATGCAGCCACAATTACTTATTGAAGCATTTAACCCTGTTACTACTAACCTTCCTCTTATTGGGCTAAGCGTTATTTGGTTAAAAGAAATTAAGCTGCTAAATAATCGATACCTATAACTAAAAAAGGGTATGCCAGCGCATACCCTATTTAGCTTTAAACTCTATTTTAAAATAAATTAGTACTTATTTTTATGTGTCCACACATGTAATAATTCGCTCGCAATGGTTGCTGCGGCAATAGCGGTAAGCTCGCTTTGGTCATACGAAGGTGATACTTCTACCACATCCATACCTACCATGTTTATGCCTTTTAGCGCACGCAGTACTTTAAGTACTTTATCTGACGTTAAACCACCGCACACAGGAGTGCCTGTACCAGGCGCAAACGCAGGGTCTAAACAATCTATATCAAATGTTAAGTAAACAGGTAGGTCACCTACTCGTTCAAGTATTTGCGCTGCAATATCATTTGCATGTAAATCGTTAGCTTGCATTGCATCAATCACAGCAAACTCATGTTTGCTTTGATCAAAGTCGGTACGAATACCTATTTGTATACTGTGATCAACATCAATCAGCCCTTCCATTGGTGCATGATAAAACATAGTGCCGTGATCAAATCGCGAGCCATTGCTATAGGTATCGGTGTGCGCATCAAAATGTACCAGTGCCATTTTGCCATGTATTTTTGCATGAGCACGTAATAGCGGAAGCGTTACAAAGTGATCGCCCCCTAAACCTAATAGCGTTTTACCTTGACGAAGTATTTGCTCAGCAGCCATTTCTAGTTGCGCAGTAAAATACTCAGGGTCGCCAACAGGGTAAGTAAAGTCTCCTGCGTCTGCCACTTTTAAGCGTTCAAACAACGGGAACGTCCACGGGTATTTAGTGTCTTCCCACGCTAAATGAACTGATGCACGACGAATTGCATCAGGGCCTAAACGCGCACCAGGGCGACCCGATGTCGCTAAGTCAAACGGTAAGCCTAAAACCACTACGTCTGCATCAATTGCATTAATGTTTTGCACCATAGGACGACGTAAAAACGTCATCCCATTTGAGTACAATGAGTGATCTGCGTGACCAAACAAAGTCGACATTGCTTATAACTCTTCTAAATAAGTGTAGCCATCAAGGCCGCTTTGCAACTCGTCTAAAACGCTTTGCTGTTCGTGTTTTTCAATTTTAGTGCTTACTAACTGCTCATATGATTGCTGAAAACTTTCAACATCTAAATGTACATAGCGCATCATATCGGCAACAGTGTCACCTTGGTTTATCTCGGTAATACTTGCAACGCCTTGCTCATCCATATTAACAATTGCGCTGTGCGTATCGCCAAACAAGTTATGCATGTCACCTAAAATTTCTTGATAAGCACCCACCAAGAAAAAGCCCATTAAATAAGGTTTATCAGCGCTAAACTCTGGCACTGGTAATGTGCTTTCAATACCTTGACCATCAACGTAATGCTCAAGTGCACCGTCTGAGTCGCAGGTTATATCAAGTAATACGGCACGTTTTTTTGGTGCTTCAGTTAGCCCACTTAATGGCAATACCGGAAACACCTGATCAATGCCCCATGCGTCTGGAAGCGATTGAAATAACGAGAAGTTTACAAAAAACTTATCGGCTAAACGTACGTTTAATTCATCAATAATAGGACGATGAAAACGGTTTTTATTATCCATATGCTTGTTAAGTTCATAACAAATACGGATGTTAATTTGCTCAGCCCATGCACGTTGCGATAAGTCTAATAAACCTAAAGCAAACTGGCTATGCGCTTCAGCTAAATCACCTTGGCTGTCGTGATAGATTTCAATTAATGCACGGTCATCCGTTGAATCAGTTAACTGTACAAACGATGCCCACATGTTTTTTAATAACAGAGGTGCATCTGCCGCTGGCGCTACTAACTCTTCTGGCGTGTAACTTTCAGTACCAATAACATTAGAAATAAGCACAGCATGATGCGCCGTAAGCGCACGACCCGACTCAGAAATAATAGTCGGCATTGGTTGCTCATATTGCTTACATGTATCACCAATGGTGTACACAATGTTATTTGCATATTCGGCTAAGCTGTAATTCATAGAGTTATGCGACTGGCTACGTGTGCCGTCGTAATCAACAGCCAAACCGCCACCTACATCAAGGCAATCAATTTCTGCGCCTAATTTACGTAGCTCACAGTAAAAACGCGCTGCTTCGCTTACACCTAAACGTACGTCACGAATGTTCGCCATTTGTGACCCTAAGTGAAAATGTACTAGCTGAAGTAAGTCAAGCTGGTTTGCGTCTTTTAAACGATTAACTACGTGTAAAACTTGCGATGCAGATAAACCAAATTTTGATTTTTCGCCGCCACTCGCCTGCCATTTACCTTTACCTTGCGATGCTAAACGTACGCGAATACCAATGCGTGGTTTTACGTTAAGCTCTTTTGCTTGGCTAAGTACCATGTCTAGCTCAGAAAGCTTTTCGAGTACGATATACACTTTATGACCTAGTTTTTCGCCAATAAGTGCTAAACGTACGTACTCTTTGTCTTTGTAGCCGTTACATACAATAACGGCGCTGGTTTTTTCAGCCAGTGCTAGTACCGTTAGTAATTCAGGCTTGCTGCCGGCTTCTAAACCAAGTTGCTTTTTTTCTACTTGTGCTTGGCTTGCTACTATTTCTTCAACCACTTCACGTTGTTGGTTTACTTTTATTGGGTAAACTAATAGGTAGTCTTTAGGGTAACCATAGTTTTCAATCGCAGTATTAAATGCGCCGCATAAGCTGTGTACACGATGGTGTAAAATTTGCGGAAAACGAACTAAAGCAGGTAAGCTTAAACCTTTATCTTGAAGCTGCTTTGCGATATCTGTTAATGCAATGGTTTGCTCTGGGGCATGAGCCTTGGGCGCAACATACACATCACCTTGATCATTAATACCAAAAAAACCTTGGCTCCAATGACGAACATTGTAGCTCGTACGAGCTTGTTCTAGTGATGTTGTTTCTTTCATTTATCTTTCTCTTTTATTTAATTAATTAGTGCCAACTCGGCTAGTGCCGCGCATTAAAAGAAAAATAGAGATCTAAGTCCAACAAGTATTTTTGCTCGTAACGAGTGATTTTTAATGTTAAAAAAACAACCAATCACGCATTGCCCCCCAGCGTATATAAAACAGGACTTTGATGATTGTTAAAGATAAGAAAAGTTGTAAAAAATGGCTGTTTTTAAATGACTCATTATAAATTTTATTAGTAAAAATGAGTTAGCTCATTCAATAAAATTCATCTTGAGTTACTGTGTTTATAAAATTTACTTTTGAAGGATTAGAGCAAGGTGTTCTCAACGCCTCAAATTACTGCTATTTAGCCAACGTGTTGTGACCAAGTAATACCTATGTATTCTGCAAAGTGAATAAAAACTGCACGTCTAAAACGCGCAGCATAACATCCACCAGCTTCAGTAGTTGCTTAACACATATGTAGCGTTAAATATTGCCTGTGGTATTGAAAGTGGGAAATTGCAGTAGTGTATAGGCGAATTCGATTAATTAAGTATAAGCTAGCTATGCACTTTTTGGGGCGAACATAATTATAGCCATACCTAGCAGTGCTACTAAACCACCAATAATATCCCACATAGTAAGCTTTACGCCATCAACAACCCATAACCATAATAGCGCAACGCAAATATATACGCCTCCATAAGCTGCATACACGCGCCCTGCTGCAGTAGGATGTAAAGAGAGCAACCATGCAAATAGTCCCAAACTTAAAGCCGCAGGAATTAAAAGTAAAATGCTTTTATCTTGCTTAAGCCAAAGGTAGGGCAAATAGCAACCCACTATTTCTGCTAAGGCTGTAATAGTAAAAAGTGCGATTGTTTTTAGTTCAAACATAATGCTCCGCGCTAAGGTAACAAGCATAACAATCTATATAAATTGTTATGCTTAGTATTCGTTATGAATCTGCGTTGTTATTCGCTAAGCGCCATAGTGGCAAGCTTCATGGTGCTTTCAAACGACTTAGTGCCCGCTATAAATAAACCATTATGGCAAAACACTGCATCATCAATACCGGTTTCATCTACAAACGCTTGATCAGATAAACCAGACCATGCTTTAGGAAGCGGTTTTCTATCTTCAAACGAGCCAGGCTCAACGGGTACCGTTTGTAATATCCATTGCCCAGAATGCGATGGGTAAACCATGTATAGCGCATCGCTTGATAAAATATGCACTGTTTTTTTCCACGGTGTATATTTTTCAAGCACTATAACTCTGGCATCTTCTGCATTTTCAATTGCTTTGGCGACAATCTCTTTTGCATTTACACTACCGTGAGCTGAGGCGATAAAACGAACGAGCATGCGAGCTGCAAATTCAACAGCTTCATCAAAGCAGGTATCAAAGTTACTTTCTTCTTCCCACGTAGGGTTAAACATTGAGATTGTTTGGCTCAAGCTTATTCCTTTTGATACTCCTTCAACATGACCACAATCAATGGCATCAATGGTTGAAACTAAGCCTGAATCCACTCTATCAGCCACGGCTTGGTTATCATCACACAGCGCTAAGCCGTATTTTTTCCACACTAAACCAAATGATGAAAAAGGAATGCCATTTTCTCGCTCGCCTGCACCACCGCGTTGATGATGATCAAAGCGATTCGTTTGAGGGTCATATTCCCCACCTACATCAATTACAAAGTCGGCACTTTCTATAAGCGCTTTATCGCGTGTGCGTACCAGCTTAAACGATGGCAAAACATGTTTAAGTACTGCAATACTAAAAACGTCATCTGCATGAAAATTACCATTGTGGGTTACTACTGTTATGTCTGTCATTGGTTTAGTGTCATTTTTAGAAATGATAAGAAAGTCTCGCTATTTAAACGTTATGGTTTGAAGTATTTCAGGGAAATATAATAAGGTGGATTTTATACGAATGTAACTAACAAAAACAGTATCCTGTTAGGCTTGCCGGTTTTTGTTGTAAAAGAAATATTTAGGGTGTTAGTAATCTATTCTTATAATCGATTGCTATAGCGCTTTATTATAAAGTAGTTACACAAAATTAGTTACACCCTCGAAAAATACATACCTATGGCTTTAATGCACTAATTTTATGTTTTAAAAGCAAGTAATTAAAACAGCTTACGTAGCTCATCAATAATGTCATCTGGCTCTGAACGTGTACGGTAATCTGCATCCACATGACACCATGTAACCTATCTATCACGATCTATAATAAATATGGCTGGTATTGGCAGTATACTACCATGGCCATTATTTGTTTCTTCTGGGTCGAGTTTACGATCAACTCACATATGTTCTACTTAATACTCACAGACTTCCCATGCAATGCCATACTGCGATGCAACTTCTGCACTTTATCTGAGAGCACTAAAAATTCATTTTACTTATCTCATTTTTACTCATTGAGACGTCCGGTACCTGCGGGCTAATCGCAACTAGTTGAGCCCCCAACAAATGATATCAGCTAACCTTTCCTGTAATGCTTTAAGTTGTAGATTGCAGTATGGGCAACAGCTGCCACTTCAAAGCGTATCCTGACATTTTTTATGTTAAGTATAAATAAACGTATTTAAAGGAACCACAACAATGAACTTCAAACGAACGTCATAAAATTGAAGATCAACACTACTCTTATTTGTATATTAATTTATATTTATTATGCAGGAGTTAATGTGAAGAAGAACAAATCTGTAACTAAGGACTTACGAAATAAAAGGCAACACTAATTTATTAATACGCATCATCTTCGCCATATACATTAACAATTAACTCATCATCAATGTTATGTGAAACTAAAAAATTTATTGGTTTACAGCACACTTGGCAATCTTCAATGTATTGCTCATCGATGTCAGAGGCATCAATTAAAACGTCAATTGATTCACCGCAATAAGGGCACTCTATTGTTCTTTCCGCTAATTGGTTCATTTTTTGCACCCTATACAAATTAATTTTATAGTACCAATATCAGTCTAAATCAGATTTACGTTATAAATCTGGTAACTTTGGTTTAAAGGTTAAGTATTCTCTTTTAAATGCTCTTTGTGCCACTGCAAATAGTCACCATGAGCCATTGGTTTTGATAAAAAATAACCCTGCATTGCATTCACATCTATTTTTTTTAGCATTTCAAGTTGCTCTAACTTTTCAACACCTTCTGCAACGACAGATATATTAAGACTCTTACCTAGATTAATAATAGTTTCAACAATACTAAATCCTATACCGCCATCTAATATTTTATCAATAAAACTTTTATCTATCTTTAATTCCTTTACTGGAAAAGAGCTCAAATGAGTTAAGCAAGAATAGCCTGTACCAAAATCATCAATAGAAAATACAAAGCCATGCCTTTTTAAATCTTCCATTTGTTGTATAGCACTTTCTATATCACCAGATAACATAGACTCAGTAATTTCTAACTTAACTCGTGAGGGCTTAACACCATAACCGTTAATCACAGTTAAAAGCTCATTCTTTAACGTTACTGAGTTAAATTGGCATTGACTTATATTTATCGAAATATTGAATGATTCGTCAATAGCATCAAACCCATTTAACTCGTTAATTAAAATACATATATCGCGTAATACTGTATTTTGTAACGTTTGAATTAGCCCATATTGTTCAGCAATAGGAATAAATTCATTAGGTGCTATTAGCCCCTTATCCGGATGATTCCATCTAATGAGTGCCTCAGCACCAACAACTTTACCTTGTGTATTTATTTGCGGCTGAAAGTGTGCACAAAACTCGTCGCATGATATTGCCCTTACAATATCAGTTTCTAACTCAGCTTGATTTTGTAGTAATGTTTGTAATTCAGGATCGTAAAAACTACAGCTATTACCTCTTTTTATTTTTGAGCGATACATTGCAGTGTCAGCAAACTTTAATATGTTATCGGTTATTGAATTTATTTTATCTATTAAACAAATACCAATACTACAAGTAACTTGAAAAGCTAATTTTCCAACTTCAAATTTTTCGTTAAATACACTTTGTAATTTTTTGGCCACAATTTCAGATTCAATGATCGCTTGCTCATTATCATCACCTACATACTCCAGTAAAATAATAAACTCATCTCCCCCTGCGCGTGCTAACGTATCAGACTTTCCAATTACAGAGCTTAAGCGGTTTGATAATTCAACTAAAACTTCATCTCCAGCGCTATGTCCTAGTGAATCATTAATTCTTTTAAAGTTATCTAAGTCTAAAAATAACAAAGCCCCGGTTTTATTTGTGAGCTTAATTTTATCTGCATATGCGGTTAGTTTATCATTGAGCATTCTACGATTAGGTAAACCCGTAAGAGGGTCATAAAAAGCCAGTCTTTCAACTTCTTTCTCTGCTTTTTTTCTAACCGTTACGTCCCTTGCCACCCATACTATGTGACGTTGAAATGGCTTATCTGATTGGTAATGTTCAATGGGTGCTGTTCTTCCTTCAAAAGTCATCATTTGACCATTAATTTCAAGTTCGTATTCAAAAACTTGTACATCGTTAGTTTCTAACGTTTTATCTATTACTGCCATAATTGACTTAGCGTCTTTTTTTGGCATTACATCGTTTACTTTTTTATTCATCAATTCTTTCTGCGAATTGTATAGCAGTTTATCTGAAGAACCATATATATCGGTATATACACCGCTTTCACTTAAAATTAGTGTTAAATCTGGCATTACTTTAGTAAAGGCTTCAAATTTCTCATTACTTTGCTCTAAATCAGTCAAAAGCTGTCTACCTTTAAGTAGTTCAGCATTTTTTTCAAGTGCAATACTCGAAAAATGTACAAAATAATCGATTAACTCAAGCTCAAGAACTGATGGTGCCTTTGGCTTATCATGATAAATAGCAAATGTACCAAGTATTTGGGATTGTGTTGAAATGATTGGAGTGGACCAACATGATTTGAGTCCAGAACTTAATGCGAGACCTTTGTAATCTTTCCATAAAGGTGACACTTCAATATCTTGAACAATTACACGCTTTCCAGAGAAGGCTGCTGTGCCACACGAACCTGAACTTGGTCCTATATGTACACCGTTTATAGCTTTGCAATATTTATCGTCTATATTTGGGGCCGCACAATGAAAAAGCTGATCCCCCACTAATGTTAAAATTGAGCATCGTGCTGACTTTTCATCAATGACTTCTTCTATTGATAAGCAAATTTCTTCAAGAACATCACTTAAAGGTAAACCTAATGCTATTTTAGATAAGATATCTTGTTGGTGAGATAATAACTTTTTTAACCTAGCTGTTTCCATATTTCACCATAAATTTCATTTTTTTGTTTTTAATTTACAAGAGTGATTAATAGTACGATAAAAACATCTAATCGATTCGTTTTCATCCAATTGTGACTAGTATAGTTATGATTAGTAAATTTTAGTACAAAAAATATCTTTAAAATCTTTTCTTAATATTTTACTAACAATGATAAAAGAGTAGCGGTGTGTAAGTGTGTAAATCGATTAAAGCGCTTAATACGATACTATTGACCATATTTGTATAATTTGAATTTATAAGTAAGCTTTACCGAAGAGATAAAGCCATGATGTAATAGAGTTACTTTTATAATTATGCTGGTGCTTCCTGATTATTTGCTTAAACCTAGCTCCATAAATACACTTTGTGGGTTATCTTGATAAGGTCCAAAACTATCACAACGTTTAAACCCTAAATTTTCATATAACTTGATAGATTGTATTTGTTTAGGGCCTGTTTCTAACCTTATTAATGGGATTTCCTCTTCCCCTGCATGATGCAACAGAATTTGCATAATACGCCTAGAGAGTCCTTTTCCTCGGTAACTAGGACTTACATAAAGTCGTCGAATCTCGCCATAAGGTGCTTTATCAAACTGTTTTACAATAGCACCACAAGCAATTATACCATCGTCATTTTTTAAGCCAATTGCATACACACTAGGGTTCTCAAGCTCACTTAGCGTTAAAGATTGTGCTGTAGCAACCGGATACAGAGAGTTTATAAGTCGGTCGATATCTGAAAAAACATTAATCACATCCTGGTCATTCGGTTTTAAATCAACTAACTGCATTGAACATCCCAATTTATATTAAAAATTTGTTGGCAAACTATACCTAATTGTAACAAATGAACAACCTCGTTCGGCCCATTTTTAACTTATTTAGACGTTTAATTAAAATCAAGCCAGTATTTTAATACTTTAGTTCATAACTAAAATATTTTCGATGTTCTGTGCCCGCTAAATTAGAGTTAACTTTATTAGGATGTTTATATTCTTTCCAGTTAGCAACGTGACGACCTGCATTTAGCCATGGAAAATCATTACTTCCTTGTGTTGTAATCCCTAAAAACTGCTTTAGTTTTAGTAAACTACCTTGTTTACTAATGTCTATTGCTAAAAAATTATCATTATTATCAAAATACGACAACACACTTTGTTCATGCTCTAAATAACAGTTCTCTAACGCCTCAGATGACAAAGGAAGGCTTCCTGGAAATGTGTTATGAAAGCTACGTTTTAAAATAGGATTAAACTTACCTGTAGCTAACGCTAAATGAGGCGCCATTTTTTCAAGTAACATAGTAATTGAAGGCAGCCATTTATTTAAGTCTCTACTTAGATATATAAATTTAGCATCAGGAAATAACATATCTAAATGCATATATTCACTAAAACAAGGGGCATCAGTTACTGCATCCGCTATTTTAAATGCCTGCTTTGTAAAAGCAGTGTGTGCCACTGAATAACCCATTTCTAATAGTGCAACACTCACACTAGTCGTGCCTGTTCTAGGTAACCCGATCACAAATATTTTAGGCATCTATCGTTGCTCATTTTTAAATTACGTTAGGCCGTGTTGATCTTTGAAAATTGAAATTTGTTCAATCTAGGGAGGATTTAACCGCGGCGCGAGGCGTATAATCTCGTGGGTTCGGTAACGGTTCCTGCGTTACTTTACAAGCTTATATCTGTGTAAGAATAAGTAAAACCGAGAAAACTTCCGCGTCCTGCTCACGTCCCTTACCTGCTATATGCAGGCAACAAAGCGTCAATCGCCCCTAAAAAAACTAAAAGGGCAGCGCATGTTTGGTATTTGTACTGCGTTATCGCCTACTTATGGGGAATAACCACACATCATAGGCTCTGCCTTGCCTAATTACCAAACAGTCTGCTGTAAATTCGACCACCAAAGATCAACACGCCCCGTATGATTACATGTACTGTAATTTTGAACTAAAGAAAATATAAATATCTACTATGATCACCCAATATTTAGTCTCCATAAGCATTCTAAACCTAATAACCCTTTGCCAGTCTAGCTATTTAAACACTTTGTTACCTAAAAGTACTGTTCAAAAAAATTCAATTATTTATACTACTTTCAGGAGTAAACATTTATCGAGGTTTCTGTGCAAATAACACAAGGTATGGAATATTTTTTTCAGGTTTTAAATTAATTAGTCAAAAAGGGTTAAAGCGCTTTGTGCTTATCCCGTTATTAATTAATATTGCGCTTTTCATAGGCTCAATGTTTCTTTTAGTTATGAAGTTTGATGAGTGGATCTCTTTTTTTGTCAGCTGGTTACCTGATATCCTAAGCTGGTTAGAGTGGCTTATATGGCCTATCGCAGTCTTGGTGGTATTATTTAGCTACAGCATGTTGTTTACTGTAATAACTAATTTTATTGCCGCTCCATTTAATGGTTTACTCAGCGAAAAAGTAGAACTCTATTTAACAGGTCAACAAATTAATGATGATGGCTTTACTGAATTATTGAAAGATGTGCCACGCATGTTTGCCAGAGAGCTGACAAAGCTATGGTATTATCTGCCCCGCGCTATTGGTTTTTTTATATTACTGTGGATATTACCTGTCATTGGACAGATTTTATGGGTGTTATTTACATGCTGGATGTACGCAGTACAGTATAAAGACTACGCTTTCGATAATCATAAAATCGACTTTAGACAAATGAAAGACGATTTAAAAAGTAAACAAGGTTTATCATATGGTTTTGGCTTTGCCGTAATGATATTTACAGCCATCCCTATTGTAAATTTAATCGTAATGCCTGTATCGGTATGCGGCGCTACCCGTTTGTGGGTAGATAACTATCGTCCTAAATACCGAAGTTAATAAACAAATAATAAAATGGCTCTTAAGATGGGCTGATATCAAATTAGGTTCCTTATTACTCAAACCTATTAATAGCAGTAGTGGCTAATAAAATTTGGCCACAACTTCACAATCTTCATATTTTCTTTTACGTTTATTTGACGAAAAAACTAAAATAAAATTAGATGACGCTTCTTTGTCAAAAAATATCGATGATTCAAAACTAATACAAAATACGCGTTACTTTTAACACTGAGTCGAGCTAGGGTTCTATAAACTATAGACATATCTATCATGCCACCCAACAAAGAAGCTTAGAAAAAAGCCATAAAAAAGGGATCATATAGATCCCTAATTAGCTATCAGCTCAGTAATTTTATTACCATAACGTTAACTGTATAAGCTTTGCGGTACTTTGGTTACATTTAAGTGCACTGTTATCTCTTCACGATCGTGGTACAGGTGCTTAGCTTGCAACTCGTAATTAATACCTTGTTTTTCAAGCGCTTTTCTTATCATCGAAAGGCATTCATAAACACTGTCAAAGCGCTTTTTCATAGGGAGTTTTAAGTTAAATATAAACTCTTTTGCGTATGCATTTACTGCCCAGTCAATCATTAGCGTAGTCACTTTGGTTGGTTTTTCCACCATATCGCACACTAACCAAGTAATGTTTCTTTTTTCTGGGCGATATTTAAAACCATCTGCTCTAAAATGTTTAACTTGCCCCGTTTGCATTAAATCGTCATTCATTGGGCCGTTATCAATCGCACTTACAAACATACCTCGGCGTACAAGCTGATAAGTCCAACCACCCGGGCATGCACCTAAATCAACACTGCGCATACCTGCTGCCACGCGTGATTCACGTTGTTGCTCAGGAATAAATACATTAAACGCTTCGTCGAGTTTTAACGTTGAACGACTAGGTGCATCGCTTGGCATACGAAGGCGTAAAATACCCATGAAAAATGGAGAATTATTAAAGCTATACGAGTAACCAACATAAGCCGTATTGTTTGTTAAAAACATGACATGCATTACTGGGCGGTTTGCTTTTGGCTCACGCAGCACTGTATTTTGTTTTTCGAGGGCTTTTTTAAGCGGCGTTGATATTTTTTTACAGAACGTTAAAAGCTCTTTGCCTTCGTTCGTGTCTGGCGTTTCAACGCGCAGTTCTGAGCACAATGTAAAATCTTTAGCAGCTTCAACTACTGCACTTACACGGTCCTCTACTGGCATGTTTTCAAGTAATGTACCGGCAAACCATTGGCGTGCAAACACCATATTTTTAAAATCGACTTTTTTGATTATTTCGTCGCTGTGATGCGCTTCAAAACATTCGTAAACAACATAACCTGTATTTGGCTTTGCTTTTACATACCCTGCAAAACCCTGCTCTGCAGCATGAAACGTTATTTCAGCAGCGGCATCGCTTTCAAAACCACTACGACAATAAATCACAACACTAGACATATTAACCCTTAAACTCTTTAAAACTTAAATCGTGCAACTTGCACTAAAATAACAATCCAACCAATAATAAAGCACAACCCACCAAGCGGTGTTATCGGCCCTAGCCACTTCATATCTGTTAGAGCGAGTAAATATAAACTGCCACTAAAAAGTAGTGTGCCCGTTATAAAAAAGCCACCAGCCCAACTCAGGTTTATGCCCCATTTAATTAAAATAGCCACCGCAATAAGTGCAAGGCCATGCACCATTTGATACTCAGCCGCGGTTTTAAAAACGCCCAGCGAATACTCTGATAATCGGCTTTTTAAACCATGGGCTGCAAAAGCACCAAGCATGACTGAAAGCATACAAAAAATACTGCCCATCATTAAAAATAATTTAATCATTAATTACCCTTTAAATTTATATCTGCATTATTTTTAATAAATTTTACTGCGCCAAGTGCGGCAGCTTCCCTATTTTGTAATTCAGTAACGCCGCTTTTTTTACGCGGTTTAAGTGAGTGATCACCATCAGTTAACCATATGTACTGAGGTTGTTTTGACATAGCCATTGTTGCAAGTTCTTCACGAGTACCAAATGTATCTCGCTCGCCTTGTAATACTAAAAATGGGCAATCTATATCTGCAAAGTGATCGGTACGTAACGTTTCCGGCTTGCCCGGTGGATGAAACGGATAACCAAATGCAAGTATGCCTAAAAGCGGGTAATTTGTTGAACAAGCTAGCATAGACGCCATTCGCCCGCCCATTGATTTACCGCCAATAAACAATGGCAATTTAGGTTGAGCATGCGTTAATACTTGCTCGTAGTAAGCAAGTAACTTGGGGGCACGCTCCGGCGGGCGTCGCTTATTAGTTTGTTTGGCAATTTGCATATATTCAAAATCAAATAGCCCAACATCAACCCCCTCCTCACTGATTAATTTTGCCATATGTTGCATAAAATCAGAGTCACTACCTGCACCGGCACCATGAGCAAAAATAAATTGCGCTACGCTAGGTTGTTTTGTGCTTTTTATCCATTCAATCATATTAATATTCTTGCTCTTGCTCTACTAAACTCAGCATCCACTCTTTAAACGAGACTATTTTACCAAGCTCCGTTTGCGATTCACGAAGCACTAAGTAATATGCATTTTTACTTTCTAAACTGTGATTAAACGGAATAACCAAACGCCCTGCATCTATGTCGGGTTTAGCTAATACACTATTACCAATTGCTACACCTTGACCATGAACGGCAGCTTGTAACACCATTGATGAGTGGCTAAAAATAGGTCCTTGGTTTACTTGTACATTACGAACACCAGCCGTTTTCATCCATGTTTTCCAGTTTTTACGTGTGGTATCGTGTAGTAGCGTGTGATGAATTAAATCACTTGGCTGATTAAGTGGCTTAGGACCACTCAATAACATAGGGCTGCACAATGGCACTAAATACTCGGTGTGTAATTTATAAGTTTGCACCCCACTCCAATGACCACGCCCGTAATAAATAGCGATGTCTACGTCATCAGTTAGTGAATTTTCATCTTGATCTTGTGCTTTTATCCTTACATCAATTTCGGGGTGCAATTCATTAAATAAACTTAAGCGCGGGACAAGCCATTGAATAGCAAAACTTGGTGTTAGGCTTACTGTTAATGAACCTTTAGCACCACGGGCTAGTAGCTTTTCAGTCGCATCAATAAGCTGAGTAAAAATCTCTTTTATATCTAAAAAATAGCCTTGGCCTTCTTCAGTTAATAATAATGAGCGGTTTTTACGTAAAAACAACTTTAAACCTAAATGCTCTTCAAGTGTTTTTATTTGATGACTTACTGCCGCCTGCGTTACATAAAGCTCCTCTGCTGCCTTAGTAAAACTTAAATGACGCGCAGCCGCTTCAAAGGCTTTTAATGCGTTTAATGGAGGTACCCGTCTTGACATAATAACCAAGCTTAGAATTAGTTTTTCTTATGCATGAGATTATATACATCATATAAGTTTGTGTATATTAAAGGCATAAAAAAAGCGACCTGAGTCGCTTTTTAATAAACATCATGCTCAATTATAAATCGTTTGCACTTGTATCAAGTGGTGCAAAGCTTTTAATTAAATCATCAACCGCTTTCATTTGCGTTAAGTAACCTTCTAACTTACTAAGCGCTAGCGCACATGGGCCATCACATTTAGCTTCGTTAGGATTTGGATGCGCTTCGATAAATAAACCTGCAATACCTAGCGCCATACCGCTGCGCGCAAGCTCTGCAGCTTGTGCACGACGACCATCAGCAGAATCAGCTCGTCCACCAGGGCGTTGTAGCGCATGTGTTGCATCAAAAATAACAGGTGCCATTGCCTTCATGTCATCCATACCCAGCATATCAACCACAAGGTTGTTGTAACCAAAGCTAGAACCACGCTCACAAAGTGCGATGTTATTATTACCCGCTTCATTAAATTTAGTAATGATATGGCGCATTTCGTGTGGCGCTAAAAACTGTGGTTTTTTTACGTTAATAATTGCACCTGTTTTAGCCATCGCCACAACTAAATCTGTTTGACGTGCTAAAAAGGCTGGTAACTGAATAACATCAACAACTTCTGCAACAGGTGCTGCTTGATGCGGTTCATGTACGTCAGTAATAAGTGGAATGTTAAACGTGTTTTTAATCTCTTCAAATATTTTTAAACCTTCTTCCATACCAGGACCACGGTAAGAATTAATTGATGAGCGATTCGCTTTATCAAATGAGGCTTTAAATACATAAGGAATATTGAGTTTCGTCGTAACTTCTACGTAATGCTCTGCAACACGCATAGCTAAATCGCGAGATTCTAATACGTTAATACCACCGAACAATACAAACGGTTTGTTGTTTGCTAGCTCAATTTCATTGATTTTAATAATTTGGTCTTTCATTTAAATTCCTTAGGGTGCAACTGCTTGCATCATTAATCCACAAATATAAGCCATATAAGTACCCACACCATAACCCAGTACAGCTAACAGAACACCAACAGGCGCAAGCGAAGGGTGAAATGCTGATGCTACAACAGGTGCAGACGCTGCGCCGCCCACATTAGCTTGAGAGCCCACTGCCATATAAAATAACGGAGCTTTAATTAATTTAGCCACTACTAGCATTATACTTGCGTGCACTAACATCCAAATGGCACCCACTAAAAATAACCCTGGGTTATTAAAAATAGCGGTTACATTCATATGCAAACCAATCGATGCAACTAAAATATACAAAAAGCTAGAGGCTACTTTTGAAGCGCCAAACGCTTCTATTTGTCTAACTTTAGTAAACGATAAGCCTATGCCAATCGTTGTTGATATAACAATTAGCCAAAAGAATTTACTGTTTAAGCTGTATTCTTTTGCCCACTCATAAGTAGTACCAAAGTACGGACCTAAAAAGTCAGCACAAAAATGGGCTAAGCCGGTTATACCAAATGCAATTGCAAGCAGCATCATGTAATCGTTAAGAGTAGGAATACGTGCATGCTCGGCGTGATAGGCTTCAACACGTTTTTTAAATCTTCAATTGCGCTTGTATCTGCACCCGTCGCTGCATCAATCTTTTTATGATTTGCTGCCATTAACAATAAAACAGCCATCCAAATATTCGCGACTATTACATCAACTGTAACCATTACAGAAAATATATCACCACCCACTTCAAACATTTCTTTCATTGAGGCTTGGTTAGCACCGCCGCCAATCCAGCTACCTGCAACAGTTGTCATTCCACGCCAAACAGCATCTGGACCATGCCCACCAACAATATTTGGATCAAAGACACTCACAACTAAAATAGCTAATGGCCCACCAATAACAATACCTAATGTACCCACTAAAAACATAATGAGTGCTTTAGGACCTAAGTTAATAATCGCTTTTAAATCAATACTAATGGTAAGTAGTATTAAACAAGCAGGCAGTAAATAGCGCGAAGCAACGTAATAAACATTGGATTTGTTACCATCGACAATACCAAAGGTATTTAATAACGAAGGTAAAAAGTAACACAGTAGTAAAGCAGGTACATATTTATAAAATCGTTTTAAAGCTGGCCGCTCACTGTTTGAGGTTTTAAAAATAAACCCTAAAATAACAGCAAGTAAACCAAGCACAACAGCATCATTTGTTATTAATGCACTTTGTGTTTCAACCATAACTATTCCTATTTCTTAATGGTGAGTTTTATTATTATCTTCTAGTTCTTCTATTTGGTGCTGAATTATCTCTATTGCAGGATCGTCCGGACACTCATCTATAAAAAACTGTAAATCATCACGTGCCATTTTAGGGCAATCAAGTTGATTTAATAAGTAACCTCTGTCGCGTCTCTCATACGGGTCATCGCCTATTAACTCCATAAGCATTTCTACACAGTGCAAAGCATGACCAAATTTACTTTCACTAATAAAAGACCACTTTTGCTGAGCTAAAAATAGCTTATAAACTTCATCATCAAAAATTAGTTCTAAAGGTTCTTGCTCTTGGCCATCATCTTCGTCAGCATTTTCAGGGATGATATACCAGCTTTGTTGCCCGCTACTTGGCTCAATTATATACCCTTCTTCGTCACTAATCGCCACATGAACACCGACATCCCCTTGTGTAATACTAAGGTTTGCATCAAAGTTAGCGTGTTGTAAAAAATGAAAAAGTATGATTGCAAGTGCGGTAGGAGAACCGCTACGCATAGAAAGTATATAACTTAACGTATTTAATTTGTATTCAGGCACCTTTAAGCCTGAGGCACTAAATAGCCAATCGCTATAAAACATATCTAATAATTTTTCGAGGCGATCGTGCTCATCACTCACTTTTAAACACAGCACTGAAATTTGCTGTTCAAAGCCAGTTAAAGTTTCATAACATGATGTTAAATCAATCTGAGGGTCCCATTTCGATTCTGCTTTAATACAGCGGTAAATCGCTGGTGGTGTAAATTCATCGTAAGCATCATCAAGATAAGATTCATCGTGTTCGTCAAACCCGAGGGTAGTCATTAATACTGCAACATTCTAGAAAACGAAGGCGTAGTTTACCTAACTTTAAAGCCATATACCAATATAGCGATGTTTTTGAATATTTGGCTGAGCGGAAGTAAAACTTGAGCTTTATAAAACAATTATAAAGCTCAAGCAGTCAGGTATTACTTAAAGTAATAAAGCTGACTTAGCGATAGCTAAATAACCTATCGTAAAAATAACAGCAGTATTAACTAAAACGTAAGCAATCTTAGCGCTCATTTTAGTTTGTCTGGCGCTTTTAGCCCCAATACCGATATATATAACCACTAAAATTATTTTCTCTAATAGCCAATATTGTTCAAACGGGTTTATTTTAGCCATAAATATAAGTGTAAGTGCAGACACCAATAACAAAGTATCTATACTGTGACTACCAATCATTATCACTTTATTTTTTGCTAATTTGCCACTGCCCATTCGCGAAAAAGCGCGAACATAAAATAAAATCACACTTAACATCGCAATTGCCATGTGCGAGTGCTTTACTGCTAAATAATCCATATGCCTCTGTGCTTCTGTTTTATTAAAATCTAATCAGAATAACGACTCAATACCGCTTCTAATTCATCAAGCTTGTCGTTAAATACGTCAACCAATTTTGGCTCAAAGTGAGTGCCTTTTTGAGCGTTGATTTCATCAACCACATTTTGCAATGTCCAGGGCTCTTTATAACATCGTTTGTGGCGAAGTGCATCGTATACATCAGCAAGCGCAACTATACGGCCAAATATATTAATTTGAGTTCCGCTTAAGCCACGTGGATATCCGGTTCCATCCCACTTTTCATGATGTTCTTTAGCAATAATTGCACCTGCTCCAACAATTTCATGAGGGGAGTCTTTTAAAATAACGTAACCTTTATCAGTATGAGTCTTCATTGCTTCCCATTCATGGGCATCAAGTTTTGTAGGCTTATTTAAAATAGCATCTGGAATACCCACCTTGCCCACATCATGTAAAGGGGATGCTAACCTAACTAAATCCGCATCATGTTTAGACAAACCATAACCCTTAGCAAGTATATAGCAAATATGCGCTACACGTTTAACATGGTTGCCTGTGTCCGTTGAACGCTGTTCTACGGCTTCACTTAACCTGTAAACAAGTTCTTGCTGAGTCGCTTCAATTTCTGATTGAAGTTGCACGTTTTCAAAGGCTAGTTGTACATTTTGAGAAAATATTTCAATTAAATGTCGCTGTGTATCAGTTAAATCTTTAGGTATCCCTGATATAAACAGCATAGAATTATGATTGTACTCACTACTGCAGTAGGCAAATAAATAATTATCTTTATAAATAATACTCTTCTCAGTCAGTGCTTGATGACAAGCAGATAACTGTTCTGTTTGTAATACATCATTGAGTTCCTTACCTTCACTTTTTTCAAAGTCACCGGTACCCGAAAATACAATTAACTTTTCATTATTTTGTGCTTCAGGATTTTGCGCTACTAAGGTAGTTGCATACATTGCTTGATCTGCAATACCCAACAAAGATGTTAGTTGCTGCATTACCCCTTCAATAAATTGCTCTATAGAATGAGCAGAAAATATATTACGAGAGGCTATAATTATTTTCTCTAGCCCTTCTCGTGACTGCTCAATTGAAATAATATCTCGATATGAGCGCAGGCTTGACATAATAACAGTAAATAATTTTTGAGCCGTTAGCTCTGTTTTTGATTTGTAATCGTTAATATCATAATTAATAATTACTTGTCGTTCAGGTGCTTGACCAGGTTGGCCTGTCCTTAAAATAATTCGAATATGATTATTTTTAGCTTCTTCACGAATAAACTTAGCAACTTGTAAACCGGCATCATCGGTTTCCATTACTACATCAAGTAGTACAATGGCTGCATCAGGATGCTCTTTTATGAGCTCTTTTGCTTCAGCTCCAGAATAAGCACTAATAAATTCTAGGCGTTTATTTTGAAACTCAAAATCACTCAATGCTAGTTTTGTAACAGCATGAACTTCAGGTTCATCATCAACGATTAATACTTTCCAGGTACCAAGTTCAATCTCATTGATTGTTTCTTCTGGCTCATCTGAAAATAAAAAATCACCCATCATAGTCGAAATTCCTTCATGGCATTATTTAACGCACTAGCAGGCAATTATTATTCTTTAGGGCCACTGTGCAAGTGTTACACGGTCATTGTTACCAAAGTCTATCACTGTTTTAATATTCACAAATGCCATCTTTTTAAAAAAATGACGAACAGCTTCACCTTGCTCAAAACCGTGTTCTATTAAAAGATAGCCACTAGATAACAAATAGTCACGTGATTGTGTAATTATTTGTTTAATATCAGACATTCCACAATCATCAGCCACTAATGCCGACAAAGGCTCAAAGCGCACATCGCCCTGATTTAAATGTATATCATTGCTTTCTATATAAGGCGGGTTGGTGACAATTAGGTTGAATTTCTCACCATGCAACTCGCTAAACCAGTTACTTTGCTTAACGTGCACATTATTAATTGCCAACCGCTGTTGGTTACGTGTAGCAAGTGCAACTGCATCGCTTACTCTATCTACTGCAATAATTTGCCAATTAGGCATTTCACTACCCAGTGCCAACGCAATTGCGCCAGTACCAGTGCCTAAATCAAGTACTTTAGCTTTGGCAGGTACAGTCACTTCAAGTGCTTGTTCTACTAACGTTTCAGTATCAGGTCGAGGTATTAAAGTTGTTGCGTTAACTTCAAGCGATAAACTCCAAAATTCACGTTGCCCCGTAATATGTGCAACAGGTTCACCGTTTAAACGTCTTTGAATAAATACATTAAATTGCGATTGTTGCTCATCACTAAGCACATGTTCTGGCCAAGTAAAAAGGTAACTGCGAGGTTTTTGAAGTATATGAAGAAGTAAAACTTGTGCATCTAATTTAGCACTTTCGCTGCTAGGTGCTAATAAATTAGCGCCTGCAGCAATAGCTTGTTCAAGAGTTTGGCTCACGATTACTCGTCGCCCATAGCCGCTAATAAGTCAGCTTGATGTTCTTGCATTAATGGCTCAATAATCGCACTTAAATCACCGGCTACCACTTCGTTTAAACGATAAAGTGTTAAGTTAATACGGTGATCGGTAATACGACCTTGTGGGTAGTTATAAGTACGAATACGCTCAGAACGATCGCCACTACCAACTAAGTCACGACGTTCAGAGGCTTCTGCCGCATGGCGTTTTTCATCTTCAGCCTGTTGCAAACGTGCTGCAAGTACTGACATCGCTTTAGCACGGTTTTTATGCTGTGAACGCTGATCCTGACACTCAACCACAACACCGGTAGGTATATGTGTAAGTCGAATAGCAGAATCTGTTTTATTAACGTGCTGACCACCCGCGCCTGATGCACGAAATGTATCAACTTTTAAATCTGCGGTATTAATTTGTATCGCTTCGGCCTCTGGCACTTCCGCCATTACCGCAACAGTACACGCAGAGGTATGGACTCGCCCTTGTGACTCAGTTTCTGGCACACGTTGTACGCGGTGTACACCTGATTCAAACTTTAATTGACCGTAAACGCCTTCTCCACTGATGTTCGCAATAACTTCTTTGTAACCACCGTGCTCACCTTCATTGGTGCTGACAACTTCTACTTTCCATTTTTTAGTTTCTGCATAGCGGCTGTACATACGAAATAAATCGCCAGCAAAAATAGCCGCTTCGTCACCGCCTGTTCCAGCGCGTACTTCAACAAACACGTTGTTGTTATCTCGCGGATCTTTTGGCAACATTAATACTTGAATTTGATCTTCAATTACCAAAATTTGTGCTTTCGCTTCTTTATATTCTTCTTGCGCCATTTCACGCATTTCAGGGTCAGAATCTTTAAGCATTTCTTCTGCACTAGCTAAATCATCTTGCGTTTCTTTGTAAGTTAAAAACGTTTTTACAATCTCTTCAAGCTCAGAATATTCTTTTGAAAGTCCTCGAAAACGATTTTGATCACTAATGACCGACGGGTCGCTTAGCAGCGCTTGTACTTCTTCGTAACGCTCTACTAAGGTTTCTAATTTATTATAAACAGACTCTTTCATTTAACGGTTATTCCTGATCAATACCTAACATTTTTTTCAACTGGTTTAGCTGCGCCACTTCACCTTTTTTCGCTGCGTCTTGTATTGCACAGGTAGGCGCGTGCATTAAGCGATTGGTTAATTTATTGGCGAGCTCTAATATAATTTTTTCTGCATCTTTACCTGTATTTAACTGACTAACAGCACGCTCTACAAGTTCTGACTTAATTGTTTGTACATCGTTTCGATAATGGCGAATTAAATCTACCGAATCGAGTGAGCGCATCCACATTGCAAATTCTTTGGTGCGTTCAGTAATAATTATTTGCGCTTGCTGTGCAGCTTGCTCACGCGCTGCCATATTCTCGCTTACAATGGTTTGTAAGTCATCAACGGAATATAAATAGGCAGCATCTAGCTCACCTACTTGGCTTTCTATATCGCGCGGAACTGCGATATCTATAAATAGCATAGGCTTGTGACGGCGTTGCTTAAGCGCTTGCTCAACCACCCCTTTGCCAATAATAGGTAAAGTACTGGCGGTAGAACTAATGACTATATCGGCTTCATGTAAACGCTCTGGTAACTGTGCAAGTGCGATAACATCTGCCGACACTTCATCAGCAAGGCTGCGTGCACGTTCAATTGTTCGGTTAGCGACCGTTATTTTTTTAGGCTCATTTTGATATAAATGTTTAGCAACCAGTTCAATGGTTTCACCCGCACCGATCAATAACACCTTTGTTTGATCAAGTTTTCCATAAATGTGTTTTGCTAAGTTAACAGCCGCAAATGCGACCGACACCGCACTTGCGCCTATATTTGTTTCAGTGCGAACTTGTTTCGCTACCGAAAAGGTTTTTTGAAACAGCCTATCAAAAGTGACACCTATTGCATCGTGGGTTTTAGCACTAAAAAACGATTGCTTTATTTGCCCTAAAATTTGCGGCTCGCCTAACACAAGAGAATCCAACCCACACGCTACGCGCATTAAGTGGTTAATGGCGTCATTACCTTCATGGCAGTATATATTGCTGCTCAGTTCATGTTCATCCAAACCATGGAAACTGGCAAGCCACGTTAACAGTGTTTGGGAATTTTGCTGAGCAAGGCTACAATAGATTTCAGTTCGATTACAGGTAGACACAATAACCGCTTCATTAAAGTCGGCATGGCCACTTAATTGTTGCAACGCTTCTGAAATTTGTTCAGGCGAAAAAGCCACTTTTTCACGTAATTCTACGGAAGCGGTTTTGTGATTTATACCTAGTGCTATTATGGTCATATTTGCCAAATATTGCTGAGCCCTACTTCAAAGGCGGTAATTTTACCAAAAATCAGCGGAATATGGAAAGTAAGGAACAACATTTGATTAGACAATATTTGATTTTATTCATGTTTTTTTATTTTTAGGTGGCTGTACCCATCAAATTGATACAAAAACAACACTTTATGATGATTGGAAACCACGTTTAGCCGCTCAAAAAACTTGGCAGGTCGAGGGTAAACTTGCGTTTATAAGCCCAGAAGAACGTCAATCTGCAAACTTAAATTGGCAGCAAACAACAAATTCTAATAATTTAATACTGACTACTTTTATTGGTACTCGTATTTTGTCACTTAAACAAACAGCAAATGGTGCTGAATTAGAGTTTGACGGTGAACAATACTTTGATACTAATGCTGCAGAGCTTTTAAAGCGTTTAACGGGTTTTACATTACCGGTTGATAACGCCGATAACTGGCTTAAAGGCACCATTGACGATCAAAGTTTAGCCGTTGATGAGCTAGGGCGTGCTAAGCAAGTTTTATGGTTTGATAATACAGGCAAAAAATGGCAAATAGATTACGGTACTTACGTACAAAACGCAGGTTACTGGTTACCGACTAAACTGACGTTAAAGCATCAACAAATAAAAATAAAAATTCAACTCTACGATTGGCAGTTTAAATAAGTATGAATAACAAAACCTCTTTTTCACTGATTGCTCCGGCAAAACTCAATTTATTTTTACATATTAATGCTCGCCGAGAAGATGGCTATCATGAACTCGAAACCTTATTTACTTTTTTAAATTTTGGTGATGAGTTGCATTTTGAGCTAACAACAGACGGTGGTATTTCTGTCGGTGGTGATACTAAAGACATCCCCCTAAATGATAATCTCATCTATAAAGCGGCTTTATTATTACAAACACACTGTAAAACGTCATTGGGTGTAAAAATAAATTTAATTAAACGCTTACCGATGGGCGGAGGTGTTGGAGGTGGATCATCCGACGCCGCAAGTACTTTATTAGCCCTAAATAAATTATGGAAATTAGATCTAAATCTAGAAATCCTAGCCCAATTAGGACTCAAATTAGGAGCCGATGTTCCGGTGTTCATACAAGGGCAAAGCGCCATAGCGCAAGGTATTGGTGAGAAATTACACCAGGTAAAACTTGAACAAAAATGGTACTGCGTCGTACACCCAAATCAACATGTAAGTACCGCAAAAATATTTACACATCCAGATTTAAAACGCGACACACCAAAGATAATAGGCGATTGGAAACACCATACTTTAACCAACGATTGTGAGCCTTTAGTTAAAAAGCTTTGCCCCGAGGTTGAAAAAACCCTCCAGTGGTTGCTAAAATACGCACCGTCGAAGATGACCGGGACAGGTTCATGTTGTTTTGTCGAATTTGCTAGTCAAGTTCAAGCACAAGATGTACTTGAAAATCTCCCCCATACTTGGCAGGGTTTTGTGGCTTTTAGCGCAAATGTCTCACCTGCTCATACGGAGTTAACCGCCATATTCGATCAATGAAGTAACGTACAAGTAATCATAAGTTAACCCGCAATGGTATTTATCATTGCCCGTTAGTCCAAATATTCAGTGCCTGAGGAACCCTACCGTGCCTGACATGAAGCTCTTCGCTGGTAACGCAACACCTGAGTTAGCTCAAAAAGTTGCAAAACGTTTATATATTGAATTAGGCGATGCTGTTGTTGGCCGTTTTAGTGACGGTGAGATCAGTGTTCAAATAAATGAAAATGTTCGTGGCTCGGACGTTTTTATCTTGCAATCAACCTGTGCCCCTACAAACGATAACCTAATGGAACTTATCGTTATGGTTGATGCTCTACGTCGTGCATCTGCAGGTCGTATTACTGCCGTCATTCCTTATTTTGGTTATGCGCGCCAAGACCGTCGTGTACGGTCTGCTCGTGTTCCAATTACCGCTAAAGTTGTTGCCGATTTCTTATCAAGCGTTGGTGTTGACCGTGTTCTTACGGTTGATTTACATGCTGAACAAATCCAAGGCTTCTTTGATGTACCAGTAGACAACGTATTTGGCAGCCCTGTATTACTTGAAGATATGAAAGAGCGCGACTTTGAAGACGTCGTTATTGTATCTCCAGATATCGGTGGTGTTGTACGCGCTCGTGCAATTGCAAAACTACTAAATGATACCGATTTAGCAATCATTGATAAACGTCGCCCACAAGCAAACGTTTCTCAGGTAATGCATATTATTGGTGACGTTGAAGGTCGTGATTGTATCATCGTAGATGATATGATTGATACCGGTGGTACGTTATGTAAAGCAGCAGAAGCACTTAAAGAACATGGCGCTAAGCGTGTATTTGCATACGCAACACACCCTATTCTTTCAGGTAAAGCTGCCGAAAACTTACGTGACTCAATGATTGATGAAGTAATTGTAACTGACTCAATCCCGCTATCTGACGAGCTCAAAGCCATTGATAAAATCAAGGTACTTACGCTTGCTGACATGTTAGCAGAGACTATTCGTCGTATTAGTAACGAAGAATCTATCTCAGCGATGTTTGAACACTAAAATTAAACATTCCTGAGTATAAAAGCGCCTTTTGGCGCTTTTTTTGTAAGCGATGTTTATTTTGTCTTAGCGTGGTGGTATGATAGCGCGCCTTTTGGCTAGGGACCTTGGTCGCAAAGGCCCTACACATTTTAATAACTGGAGACATCATGTCTAACAAAACTTATACATATAACGCTGAACTTCGCGTAGAAACTGGTACTGGTGCGAGCCGCCGCCTACGTCGCGAAGACAAAGTTCCTGCAATCCTTTACGGAGCTGACAAAGAAGCTTTATCTCTTACTTTTGCTCATAAAGATATGATCAAAGCACAAGAAGACGAAGGTTTTTACACGCATATCCTTACGCTTAACGTAGATGGCGAAGCTGTTGAAGTAATCTTAAAAGATATCCAACGTCACCCATTCAAGCCTAAGCTTACTCACCTTGATTTCCAACGTGTAGATGCTACTCATAAATTTCAAACTAAAGTTCCTCTTCACTTCATCGGTGAAGATATTGTAACTAAAGCTGGCGCAACTGTTGTTCACCAGTTAACTGAAGTTGAAATTACGTGTCTTCCAAAAGCACTTCCAGAATTCATTGAAGTAGATGTTTCTAAGTTTGTTGTTGGCGATTCTGTTCATATTTCTGACCTTACTTTCCCTAAAGGCGTTAGCTCTGTAGATTTAGGTAAAGGCGAAGGCCATGATCAGTCTATCCTGACTATCAAAGCAAACAAAGCAGCTCCAGTTGAAGACGACGCTGCAGCAGCAGAATAATTTTTAAGGTCTCGCAACCTTGAATTCTATTCAAATGCTTGTGGGCCTGGCTAATCCAGGCCCCGAATACGCAAACACACGCCACAATGCAGGTGCTTGGTTCATCGAGCAAATCGCTGCACGCTACAACTGCACCCTAAAATACGATCCTAAATATCACGGCCTTACAGGCAAAGTGATCATTCAAGGACAAGAATTCAAATTATTGATCCCCACTACTTACATGAATTTAAGTGGTAAAGCGGTCGGTAGTTTAGCTAATTTTTTCAAAATCCCTGTCGAGGACATTTTAGTTGCCCATGACGAATTGGATTTAGACCCAGGCGTTGCCAAATTAAAAAAAGGCGGCGGGCATGGCGGTCATAATGGTTTAAAAGACATTATTGCAAAAATGGCAAACCAAAAAGACTTTATGCGCTTGCGCATTGGTGTAGGTCATCCGGGGCATCGTGAAATGGTAACTGGTTGGGTGCTTGGAAAAGCGGCCAAAGCAGACCAAGAAAAAATGGATGCTGCTGTTGATGAAGCAGTTCGTTGCATGGAAATACTTGCAAAAGATGGTGTGTTAAAAGCACAAAACAGACTACATTCGTTTAAACCCTAGTAACTTGGGTCCAAGTACACCGTTTAAACGAATTCTAAACAAGGTATCTTACTATGGGTTTTAAATGTGGCATCGTTGGCTTGCCTAACGTTGGTAAATCAACGCTTTTCAATGCACTAACTAAAGCGGGTATTGAAGCCGCTAACTTTCCTTTTTGTACCATTGAGCCTAATACAGGTGTGGTACCTGTGCCAGATCCTCGTCTAGACGAACTTGCTAAAATTGTAAACCCGCAACGAATCCTTACCACTAGTATGGAATTTGTAGACATTGCTGGCTTAGTAAAAGGCGCATCTAAAGGTGAAGGCCTTGGTAACCAGTTTTTAGCTAACATTCGTGAAACCGATGCAATTGGCCACGTAGTTCGCTGTTTTGAAGATGAAAACATCATCCACGTAGCAGGCACTATTGACCCTGCTGACGATATTGACGTAATCAACACTGAGTTAGTACTTGCTGATATGGATAGCGCTGAAAAAGCCCTTTTCCGTAATTCAAAAAAAGCAAAAGGTGGCGATAAAGACGCTAAAGAGCAAAATGCTGTACTTGAAAAAGTAAAAGTGCATCTTGACGAAGGCTTAACTTTACGTGGTCTAGCACTAACTAAAGAAGAAAAAGCAGCAATCAGCTCTATTAACTTCTTAACGATTAAACCAACAATGTATATTGCAAACGTTGCTGAAGATGGTTTTGAAAATAATCCATACCTTGACCGCGTACGCGCTATTGCCGCAGCTGAAGATGCGATTGTTGTTCCTGTATGTGCTGCTATCGAATCTGAGCTTTCAGAACTAGATGACGAAGACAAGCTTGAGTTTATGGCTGACCTTGGTCTAGAAGAGCCAGGTCTTAACCTTGTTATTCGTGGTGGTTATGAATTACTACAATTACAAACTTATTTCACAGCTGGCGTAAAAGAAGTACGCGCATGGACAATCCCTGTAGGTGCAACAGCACCACAAGCAGCGGGTAAAATCCATACCGACTTCGAGCGTGGCTTTATCCGTGCGCAAACTATTGCTTTTGACGACTTTGTTGCCTTTAAAGGTGAGAGTGGCGCAAAAGAAGCAGGTAAGATGCGTCAAGAAGGTAAAGAGTACATTGTTAAAGATGGCGATGTAATGAACTTCTTGTTCAACGTATAAAGTACAAATTAAACCAATTTAGTTTGGTAATAATTTTTAAAGGCTCGTTTTTACGAGCCTTTTTTGTATTTAACCATTATAAAAATAATAATTAAGCGCAATAAGGACCTGTTGACCTTTTAGGATTAAAATTTGTTCAATCCAAGGAAGATTTAATCGCGGCGCGAGGTTTGTAACCTAATGTACTAAGTAAAAACCGAGCAAAGCTTCCGCGTCCTACTCACGCCCCTTACCTACGCCCCTTACCTACGTCCATGTAGGCAACAAAGAGTAAAATTCCCCTAGGCAGAACCCTTCGGGCAGCGTGTGTTTGGCATTTATTCTACGTTATCGCCTATTTATGGGGAACAACCACACTACATAGGCTCTGCCTTGTCTAAATACCAAACACACTGCTGCAAATTTAACCTCAAAAGATAAGCAGGCCCTAGTCTATCTTTGTAATATCGCTTAATTAAAGAAGTACAGGGTTAATTAAGATTCCGCGCCTTAAAGGCAGCTAAAAAAACAGCATTTTTATTAAATTTTAGCCTGTTAGCTTAATTTTCCTGCAAACAAACACTGTTAAGCGTTTTTTTGCAAAAAAGGTGTTGACGAATTTGGGTCATGTCAGCATAATACGCCCCGCACTCAGCGATGAAGTGCTAACAAAAAAAGATGGCTAAGTAGCTCAGCTGGTTAGAGCACATCACTCATAATGATGGGGTCACAGGTTCAAATCCCGTCTTAGCCACCATTATTTTTTTGTTGCTCAATGAAGAGTTTAAAATAACTACCTTGTGTGCGGGAGTGGCGGAATTGGTAGACGCGCTGGATTTAGGTTCCAGTATCTTAGGATGTGAGAGTTCAAGTCTCTCCTTCCGCACCATAATTCTTGATAAGAATTTAAACTATCAATTGTTATTGTTGGGATATCGCCAAGCGGTAAGGCACCAGGTTTTGATCCTGGCATTCCCAGGTTCAAATCCTGGTATCCCAGCCAACAATGGCTAAGTAGCTCAGCTGGTTAGAGCACATCACTCATAATGATGGGGTCACAGGTTCAAATCCCGTCTTAGCCACCATTTCTTTTTTAGAAATGGCTCTGCAAGAGTTAAATTGCAGCTCAATGAAGAGTTTAAAATAACTACCTGTACTTTATTGTACAAACGATGCGGGAGTGGCGGAATTGGTAGACGCGCTGGATTTAGGTTCCAGTATCTTAGGATGTGAGAGTTCAAGTCTCTCTTTCCGCACCAAGTTCTTGATAAGAACTAAACTTATCAACTCTATTCTTTGTTGGGATATCGCCAAGCGGTAAGGCACCAGGTTTTGATCCTGGCATTCCCAGGTTCAAATCCTGGTATCCCAGCCAACTTCTTCTACCAAGGAAAGTTGGATAAAAGAATTGCTCTTGCTTAGAGTTTAAATCAGCAAATTAGTGATGCGGGAGTGGCGGAATTGGTAGACGCGCTGGATTTAGGTTCCAGTATCCTAGGATGTGAGAGTTCAAGTCTCTCCTTCCGCACCATGTTCTTATTAAGAACTAAAAATAATTCAAATTTATAGTTGGGATATCGCCAAGCGGTAAGGCACCAGGTTTTGATCCTGGCATTCCCAGGTTCAAATCCTGGTATCCCAGCCTAATTTTTCTAATTTACTTCTTTTTTATCAAAAAATATATTCCTAATTAAAAATCAATCTAAATAATAAACAATATATTATGCGAATTTTCATAAAAATTTCACAAATTTAATCTTCAAACCTCGTTAAAAATTTTTCCTAGCCACTATGTAATTTCTTATTGTTAACTAAATACCATATTTAAGCAGACTAGGGCGTGTTGATCTTTGGTTGGTAAATTTACAGCAGTAAGCTTGGTTTTTAGGCAAGGCAGACCCTATGAAGTGTGATTATTCCCCATAAATAGGCGATTACGCAGCATAAATACCAAACATGCGCTCGGTTTTTACTTAGTCCACCTAGTATTACTTGATAATCCTATAAACTTAATAACACTAAATATTTATAATTGACTGCATTTTAATGTAAAAAA
>NZ_BADT01000203.1 GCF_000239855.1 Pseudoalteromonas sp. BSi20652
AGAGATGGCAGAGTGGTCGAATGCACCGGTCTTGAAAACCGGCATGGGTTTATAGCCCATCTAGGGTTCAAATCCCTATCTCTCCACCACTTATTTTAAAAAAACCGCCTTATGGGCGGTTTTTTGCTTTGTGGAGTTTTTAAATGACTAAAGCAACAAACCTTTCAACCTCGCAGCAATTAATAAAGCATATTTTATTATGGACTGTGTTTGGTTACTGCTATCAAAGTGCCATTACTTTGTTAGTCAAAATGGCTAGTGACGCACAGCCAGAAAATCCTCTTATTACCGCTTTAGTTTATTGTGTAGGCTTTAATATTTTAGCTGCTCATCTAATTACTAAATACGACAAACATTGGCCGGTAATCGGTTCTATTTATATTGGTTGTGTAGGCCTCCTTGGCGTACCCTATTTACTGTTTGGTGAGTCAGCGTTGCTGGCAATTCCTTTACTTGCTGGAATTTTATTCAGTTTACCGCTTTGTAGCTACATTGTTGGCCTAATTAAGCTAAAACTCAGCAAAAACTAGCCCCAAACACGGTTTATTTTGTGATAGCATATATGCGTCTTTTAACTAACAAAACGTGAAAAACACATTATGTCAGATAATTTTACTACAGATGCTGAAAAAGCAAGTTACGGTATTGGCTTACAAATGGGTGAGCAACTTAAGTCTAATCCTTTTGAAGGCTTAAACCTAAATTCAGTATTTGAAGGCATGAAAGATGCGTACGTAGAGGGCGCATTTCAAGTTGAGATCCCTGAGATCCAAGCTGCATTTGAAAAAATCAACGAAGAGATTCAAGCTCGTCGTGAAGAAGAATCAAAAGTACTTTCTGCTGAAGGTGTTTCTTTCTTAGAAGAAAACGCAAAACGTTCAGAAATCACTGTAACTGAGTCAGGTCTTCAATATGAAGTACTTGCTACAGGTGAAGGCGAAAAGCCAACAGCTGAGTCAACAGTTCGTGTTGATTACCATGGTACTCTAATTAATGGTACTGTTTTTGATAGCTCATACGAGCGTGGTCAACCGGCTGAATTTCCAGTTGGTGGCGTGATCAAAGGCTGGACCGAAGCATTACAAATGATGCCTGTAGGTACTAAATGGCGTATCTACGTTCCTCATGAGCTTGCTTATGGTGAACGTGGCGCAGGTGCTGCAATCGCACCTTTCTCAACGCTTGTATTTGACGTTGAGTTACACGAAATCATTTCTTAATTTAAATATTAAGTAAGAATTTAAAAAGCCGCGTTCCATTTGAATGCGGCTTTTTTGTATTTGTTAATTATTTTAAGTTATAAAACAATTGATTTGTATGTTAGTGATTAAAAATAGCCACGAATACCGAAACGGAAGTTTCTACCCGGTAATGGCGCAGTATCTTTAATAAATGATGTATGTACAAATCCTAGCTCATCGGTAATGTTGTCTATATTTAGGTAAAGCTGTGCATCTACACTGCCTAAACCTAATTGGTAATTAGCTTGTGCATCAAATAACGTATAACCGTCCGTTTTTGTTTCAAATGCAGTTACATCGTTTTGATCAAAGTAATGAGTGCCTGTTAGCGTTAGTTGTAAGTCACCTAAATCATATTGTAATTCAGAGCCTAATTTATTGGCTGGAATGCGTGGTAAGTTACCTTCGTCGTCTTTTAGTTTTGCACGAGTTGAGTCACCAAATACTTTAACCATAGCGCTTGGTGTTACTTGATAATGCGCGTCAAACTCAATTCCATAAAGCTCTGCGTCTTTAATTGTAAACTGATATACAGTGACAGCATCATCATGAGCGCCTATAGCCGATTCAAATCCATCTTCCTCATCAAAAACAAGCCCTGTATTTTCTTGGAAATAAAAGTTGTTAATATCGTTGTAGAAAAAGTTAACTGTATAACCAAAGTCACCACTAAAGCGTCTAAAACTAAAATCTACATTAGTTGATTTTTCTTGCTCAATATTTTCAGGTTCGAAATGCACTTCATTACCTTCAATATGATAACCAAGGCCGAGTTCATATGCGCCAGTAGCAATGTGTAGTCCGTTCGATAATAACTCTGCTGATAAAGGCGCGCGCTCAGAATGAGACAAACTTGCCGAGAAACTTTGCCCAGGGGTATATTGCCAAATAGCACCAGCAGATAAACTTATGTTGGTAAAACTTTCATTGTAAGCGAATGCTTCTTCATCACTATGCTCTAATGATTCGTTTTCATCGTGAACATGTTCAAACTTTGTAATTTGGCTTTCAATTTTGTAGTCTTCAATACGCGCACCTAATTCCACAGTAACATTACCAAATTGACGTTCTTCAAGTAAATACAGGGCATGAGTTGTTGTTACACTCGCTGGCGTAAAAGCTTCCTCACCAATAGCATCATAATCAGAATCACTGTAATGGTAGCCGAACATTCCGTGCCAATCAGCAAATTTATGCTCTACATTTGAACGCGCTTCAGTCGTTTTATTTTTGAAAGTAGTACCAATTTCGCCATCTTCAATTTCGCTGTGCGAATAGTCAGTATACCCAACACGTAGGTTGATCGTTTCAATCCAGTTATTATGCAGTGCGTAACTTACAAGCCCTTGCCAGCGATCTTGTTCTAAATGTGCAAAAACTGGTGTTTCAGCTTCTAACTCATCCGCATGCTCTGCTTCGGTTTCATTTTCATTATGTTCGTGATCATGACCATGACCTGGGATACCGTAATCAGTTTCTATATTGCCATACGATAAACCAACAGTTAAATGTTCTCCAACATAGCTAGTACCAAAGTTAATGGTTTCACTATCTATAAAAGTGTTCTCTACCGAGTCTTCAACTTCTATATCACCATCACCATCTTCATCTGAAATAGTAAAAGTAGGTGCTTGGTAATCATCACCTGTGCGTTTAGTGCCATCAAAATGAAAGTTAAAATTGTTATAACCACTTTCTATTTTAGCAGCGTAAGTATTGGCATTTGATACTGTCTCATGGCTGTATTCAGCAGCGCCCGTAAACTCATCAATATTGTTAGTAGGAATACGGTTATCTACTACGTTTACAACGCCACCGATAGCACCAGAGCCATAAAGTAGGGTACTTGGGCCACGTAGAACTTCAATTTGTTCTGCCGCTAGGCTGTCGCTTGATGTCGCGTGGTCTGGGCCAATACGCGATGCATCGCTAGCATCTAATCCGTTTTGTGTGATTTTAACGCGAGGGCCATCTAAACCACGAATAATTGGGCTTGATGATACAGGACCAAAGTAACTTGCATTTACACCCGGTAAACCTTTAAGAGTTTCGCCAAGTGTTGGTTTAGATTTATTTCTCAATTCATCACCCGAGAGCACGCTTACTGGCGATATCATTTCTAGGCTGTTTTTATGAAGAGCTGAGGCGTAAACAACCACTGTTTCAACCGATGTTGGTTTAAGCGATACAGCCACGTTGTTTGAAGATTCGCTAACAGTAATTCGAGAGTCTATGTAGTTGTCTTTACTAATATGTAATTGGCTATTTGCATCGACATGTATGACAAACTCACCTAAATCATTACTTTTAACGCTTTGGTTCTTGCCATGCACATGGATAGAGGCATTTTTAATTGGTTGATTTTTATCATCCATTACTTTGCCAGTAACAGTTGCAGCCAAAGCTGATTGAGAACATAAAACAGAAAAAATAGCAGAGGAGATTAATGTTAACTTTGTCATGGGTATATTGGTTCGCGGTTGTTATGTTGTGATATAATATAACACTGCAAAATTAGTGAATCAACAATGTTATAGTATAACTTTGTATTTTGCGATGAATAATCTAAAAATGACGATTAAGCCAAAATTATACTAATAGGTATGTTAGTAGAAAACCTATTTATTTGACCAGATAACTCATAGCGCTGCAGGTATATCTATGTATTTAAGAGCGGCTATCTATCATTATCAAATCTAGTTTATGCTGCGCTCTTGTCTGGTTTGTTATATCTATAGATTCAATCATTTCGCATTCGTCGCGGATCATCTCTGAAATAAGGCTAGGGTAGTGGCGGCAGTCTTCTGGACGGTCAAGGTAAATGCTGCAGGTATACATATTTTTAGCGAAAGGATCTTTTTGAGGCGCAATTTCTAAAAATGGGCATACTTGAAGTCTTAAGCCTGTTTTTGGGTCAAACCAAATTTCGTTGTTTTTAACGTATTCATAAATTTCGGGGTTAAAAAGCTCCCATAAATCTATTTCTTCTTTCGTTGCGCTTAAATCGCCGCCGCCATATTTAATACAGCATTTACCACACTGGTTGCATTCTTTCATAATTTGCTAATTTAGTTGGCTGTTAACACATTTAAGTTAGTTATTAGTGTAGCACCAAATTTATTATTAACGCTCTACTGAATTGTCCCATTGTTTGCTTTTTGGGTGTGTAAAAAAGTTAGATACAATAACTTAAGTTAAAACCCCTTGTTACATTTTTTATAGTACAGGCTTTATTTAATGGTTTACTCTAAAGGTAGCGAAAAATGTTACAAACCCCGCTTGAGCAACTGTGTGATTGTTAAATGTTGCTGAGCGCAGGTACCTAAGCAGGGCGTTATTATGAAAGAGGCTGTCACTAAGTTAAAAACAGAATTTAATGCAAAGTTATTGTATTGGAACAATCTTAAAAGTAGCAAAGCTAAAGCGACAATCATCCTATTATTTTCAGTTGTCATTGCACTTAAAGTGTTTACGACCCTCTTTACGTTGGATTGGGTTGCAAGTTTATTCAGCGTTTAAGTTTACCAAGAGTAATTGCGATAAAGTTTAATCACAGAGTGTTTAACGCCTACGCGATGTTCATTATTAATGTATTATTACGCTATACACCAAATTAAATAAATCAGTTGTTTAAATACGTTTTATAATGACTGTAATGATACATTTTAGCTAAATTGAGTGAGTAAATGAGTTTAGCTGCACTAAAGGATAACCAGTGATGATGAATACAAAGATATATAAAGCGGTACATGACCTAGCAGAAGATTTAATGGCGGCGGCTAACAAAAATAACCGTGAAAAGTTTGAATCTTTATTTGCTCAATTAAAAGCGATTTGTATTGAAAACGAAAACACTTCAAAAGATCACCCAGTACAATGGGAGACTTTAGCTGATTTTACCGAAGAGCTAGAAGAGGCAATCACTACTTACGAAAAAGCATTAGAAAAGTCTGTTGCGATTAATAACAAAGATCACATGTCGTCGGTTTCTTTTTCAATGGCTACATTACAGCTTGAGCTTGGCCAAAAAGATGAAGCTATTAAAAACCTTCAAAATGCTAAAGTCAGCGCCAATAAAATTGAAGACAAAGAGCTTAAAGCTGAAATACACGACCTATTAGAGTCGCTTATTGAAGAAGAAGGTTAAATACATAAAAGCATAACTTATCCATATTAAATGAGATTTTTGTGGATTTAGCTTGAGCTTAATAAAGCGCTGATGGTTTATACCCTCAGCGCTTTTTTATGTTTGCTATAAATACTAAACCAAAAGAAAAGGCTTACTATTGAGCTAGCTTATTCATAAAATCGACAATGTACTTTGCAATTTCTACTGGTTTTTCTTCAACGCTAAAGTGCCCTGAATCGAGTAAATGCAGTTCAGCGTTCGGTACATCTTTTAAGTATGCTTTAACGCCTTCGGCTATAAACGCAGCATCGTTTGAAGAAGATATTGTTTCAGCTCTGCTTGAGCGGACAACTCATAATGTGACTTACGACGGCGCTTATCGCTCTATTGGCTACCCTGGTGGGGATGTACCTAAAAATATAGGTGTGTGCACCGATGTAATAATTAGAAGTTACAGAAAGTTGGGTATCGATTTACAGAAACTCGTGCATGAAGACATGCAAAAAAACTTTGCGCTGTATCCATCTAAACGTATTTGGGGCTTAACTAAGCCTGATAAAAATATAGATCACCGACGTGTTCCAAATTTACAAGCTTACTTTGAGCGCCATGCAAACGTATTAAGTAAATCCAACAAAGTGAGTGATTATAAAACCGGCGATCTAGTAACGTGGATGTTACCAGGTAATTTACCTCATATAGGTATGGTGATTAATGAGTTATCTCAAGATACGGGTAACCCACTTATTGTGCATAATATAGGGCGTGGTCCGCAAAAAAGCGATATGCTTTTTGATTATAAAATTACCGGACATTACCGGTTCGTTCCAGACTATTGATAAGTTTAATAAACGATAGATGTAAATATTGATTTTATTTTAGATCAATACTTACATTGCCATTGGGTTTACAGCAGCACAGGAGTATTTCGCCTTCTCGCACAAACGCAAGTGGCTCTTCGTTATACTCAACACTGCCTGACACTAACGTTGCTCTACAAGCTCCGCAATAGCCTTCACGACATTGGAATGCGACGTCTATTTTCATGGATTCTAAGCAGTTTAAAAGAGAAGGGCAGCCAGCGGTAAACTCTATACACTGGCTGTTTTCTGCAAGTGTTACACTTGCAGTGGCTGTATCACTCATTATAAATCAAAATCACCAAATTCTGATGCATCAACTTGAGAGTCTATTTGACCAACAAGGTATGAGCTAATTTCTGCTTCTTGAGGTGCTACTTGCACGTTATCAGACACTAACCACGAGTTAATCCATGGTATAGGGTTACTGTTATTTTCAAACTGTGCTGGCAAGCCAATCGCAGTCATACGTGCATTAGTAATATATTCGACGTACTGGCATAAAATATGTTTATTTAAGCCAATCATTGAACCATCTTTAAATAAATACTCAGCCCACTCTTTTTCTTGCTCTGCGGCATCAACAAACATTTTAATTGCTTCGTCGCGACACTGGGCTGCAACAATCGCCATTTCTGGATCGTCTTTGCCGTCTTGCATAATGTTTAAAATATGCTGAGTACCCGAAAGATGAAGTGCTTCATCGCGCGCAATAAGCTTGATGATTTTAGCGTTACCTTCCATTAGCTCACGCTCAGCAAATGCAAACGAACATGCAAAGCTTACGTAAAATCGAATAGCTTCTAAGATGTTCACCGACATCATTGCAAGGTAAAGTTTCTTTTTAAGCTCGAACAAGTTAACAATAACTGCTTTACCATTAATTACGTGTTTGCCTTCACCGTATAAGTTGTAAAGCGATACAGAGTTAATTAAGTCATCGTAGTATTTAGTTACGGCATCAGCACGTTCGCTAATTTTATCGTTGCTAACAATGTCATCAAAAATAAGTTCAGGTGCTTGTGTTACGTTACGGATAATATGCGTGTATGAGCGGCTGTGAATCGTTTCACTAAATGCCCACGTTTCTATCCATGTTTCAAGCTCTGGTAGCGATACAATTGGAAGTAGAGCCACGTTTGGCGAACGACCTTGTACACTATCAAGCAGTGTTTGGTATTTTAAGTTGCTTAAAAATATATGCTTTTCGTGATCTGGTAATGCTTGAAAGTCTAAACGGTCTTTACTTACATCTACTTCCTCAGGACGCCAAAAGAAAGACAGTTGCTTTTCAATTAACTTTTCAAAAATTGGGTATTTTTGTTGGTCGTAACGAGATACGTTTACAGTTTGGCCAAAAAACATTGGCTCTTGCATTTGGTTGTTATGGTTTCGGCTAAAAGTAGTATAAGACATGTTTATCACTCAAAAAACTATCAGAGAAAGCGGGCTAAATGCCCGCTTAAAATAAAAATCAGCAGTTATATTTTACACGCGCCGCCTTCACAATCATCATCTTCCACTTCTGGAGTATCTTCTTGCATATCAGAGGCACCATCACGCGTATTATGGTAGTACAAGGTTTTAACGCCTAATTTGTACGCACTTAGTAAGTCTTTTAATAAGACTTGCATAGGTACTTTACCGCCTTCGAACTTGTTTGGATCATAATTTGTATTTGCAGAAATTGTTTGGTCTACAAATTTTTGCATTATACCAACAAGCTGCAAGTAACCATCGTTTGATGGAATGTCCCACAGTAGCTCGTATTGATCTTTTAAACGCTCATACTCAGGAACAACTTGTTTTAAAATACCGTCTTTACTTGCTTTAACACTAATATGTCCACGTGGTGGTTCAATACCATTTGTTGCATTAGAGATTTGCGACGATGTTTCTGATGGCATTAACGCACTTAGTGTTGAGTTACGCATACCGTGCTCTTTAATACTGGCACGAAGTGTATCCCAATCAAGATGAAGTGGCTCATCACAAATTTTATCTAAATCACGTTTGTACGTATCTGTTGGCATAATACCTTGTGAATACGTTGTTTCGTTAAACTTAGGACATGCACCGCGCTCTTTAGCAAGCTCGTTTGATGCTTTCATTAAGTAGTATTGAATCGCTTCAAAGGTTTTATGTGTTAAAGCATTTGCGCTGCCATCAGAATAACGCTTACCGTTTTTAGCTAGGTAGTATGCGTAGTTAATTACGCCTATTCCTAACGTACGGCGACCCATAGTGGCATTTTTAGCAGCCGGTACTGGGTAGTCTTGGAAATCAAGTAGGTTATCAAGTGCGCGTACTGCAAGCTCTGCTAGCTCTTCAAGCTCGTCTAGTGATTCTATTGCACCTAAGTTAAACGCAGACAGTGTACAAAGGGCTATTTCGCCTTCTTCGTCGTTTACGTTATTAAGTGGCTTAGTTGGTAATGCAATTTCTAAACATAAGTTAGATTGACGAATAGGCGCAACTTTAGCAATGAACGGGCTGTGTGTATTACAGTGATCCACATTTTGTAAATAAATACGACCTGTACTTGCACGCTCCTGAGCAAACATAGAGAAAAGCTCAATGGCTTTAATGCGTTTTTTACGAATAGACTCGTCTTGTTCGTATTTTACGTAAAGCGCATCAAACTCAGCTTGGTCTTCAAAAAAAGCATCGTAAAGGCCAGGCACATCTGATGGGCTAAATAACGTAATGTAGTCGTCTTTAATTAAACGAGAGTACATTAGTTTATTAAACTGTACACCGTAATCTAGGTGACGAACGCGGTTATCGTCTACACCACGGTTATTTTTAAGTACAAGTAGGTTTTCTACTTCTAAGTGCCAAAGCGGGTAGAATAATGTTGCTGCGCCGCCACGTACACCACCTTGCGAACAACTTTTAACAGCTGTTTGAAAGTGCTTATAAAAAGGAATACAACCTGTGTGATACGCTTCGCCGTTACGAATATGGCTACCTAAAGCACGAATTCGACCTGCATTAATACCAATACCTGCGCGTTGTGAAACGTATTTAACAATAGCTGACGATGTCGCATTGATTGAATCAAGGCTGTCGCCACATTCAATTAGTACACATGAGCTAAACTGGCGTGTTGGAGTACGAACGCCCGCCATGATAGGTGTAGGTAATGAAATCTTGAACAGCGAGACTGCATCGTAAAAACGCTTAATATACGCAACGCGTGTTTCACTAGGGTAGTCAGAAAATAAACTTGCCGCGACTAAAATGTATAAAAACTGTGCGCTTTCGTAAATTTCGCCCGATACACGGTTTTGAACAAGGTATTTACCTTCCAGCTGTTTTACAGCAGCGTAGCTAAAGTTAAGATCGCGAGAATGATCAATGTATGCATCAAGCTCGTCTAATTCTTGCTCTGTGTAATCTACTAATAAATGGGCATCGTAGCGCTTATCACCAACCATTTTAGTGACATGGTCAAATAAACGTGGTGGTTCAAATTGACCGTACGCTTTTTTACGTAAATGGAATACAGCTAAACGTGCAGCTAAGTATTGATAATCAGGCGATTCTTTTGAAATCTGATCGGCAGCTGCTTTGATGATGGTTTCGTGAATGTCTTTAGTACGTATACCATCGTAAAACTGAATGTGTGATTTTAGTTCAACTTGTGAAACCGAAACGTTTTTTAAACCTTCGGCGGCCCATTCAATAACGCGATGGATCTTATCTAGATCAAGTGGCTCTTTACGACCGTCACGTTTGCTTACAGATAACTGTTGGTTCATAGCTTTGCCTGTATTCCTTGGGGATTATGTATTTTGGCCAATGTTTACACCGTAATTAGCAAGGTGCAGCATTCATTTATTATAGGTTTCACTAAATCTGTTAATTTAATTGAATAACATTTGGCCACAATATCTGGTGTTGTTCAATTTAGAGATCACAAGATAGTGTGGTCTGAGTCGTTTTGCAAGGGGCAAGATTGCCCCAATTTGTGGATAACTTTGGGATAACGCACTTGTGTTAGTGAGCATTAACCTTTGATCATTCGGTTAAGTTGAAATATGCAGAAATCAACTAATGATCTGCTAAATTTACGCATTTAAAAAATAAATTTTGACTGCTTTTTTTATCAACAAGCTTTGCGCAAAAACTAACACAATCACAATATATAGTGTTTAAAAATTAACATAGCACTATATATGGTTAAAACCGTCAATAGGGCTTTTCCAGTTAAAATCGGCTTGCCAGCTCAAAACATCATCAAGGCTTGGTATATAACCCCAAAGCGCTGAGGCCGTATGCATACCTGCCGCTTTGCCTGCTTGTATGTCACGCTGTGCATCACCAATGTATAAACAACGGCTTGGTTCTACCTGCATAAGCTTTGCACAATGTAGCAGTGGTAGAGGTGATGGCTTAGCTTCAGCTAATGTGTCGCCACTTATTACTACACTGGCATTTTTTAATGCGGGAATAGCTGCCACTAAAGGATCGGTTAAAAACCCTGGTTTATTAGTCATGATCCCCCATTTGATCTTTTTCTGATCAAGGGCGATAAGTAACGATTCAACTCCGCTGAAACAACGTGTGTGATTTGCTATATTTGTAGCGTACTCGTCAACTAATTGCTTTATAAGCTCGCTTTGGGGTTGTTTGTCCCATAATTCTTTAAAACCAGCCTCTAATAATGCGCCTGCGCCGTTAGATGCAGCAGGACGGTATATATCACTACTAACAGGCTCTATTTTATTACTAATAAGGACTGCGTTTAAAGCGGCGCCTAGATCATCAGCGGTGTCGAGTAGGGTGCCGTCTAAATCAAATAAAAATGCATCGTACTCAATAAGGGGGAGGGGGGCTTGAGAGTTAGCCATTAAGCTAACTTCTCGAAATAAAGTATGTAATTTACGCTAACGTCACTATTGAGCGTATATTGCTTTGATAGTGGGTTATAAGAAAGCCCTGTGCTTGCACGAACTTTTAAACCGGCTTGCTCTGCCCATGCAATAAGCTGTGCAGGCTTTATAAACTTTTTATGGTCGTGTGTACCTTCAGGCACCATTTTTAACAGTTTTTCAGCGCCAACAATCGCATATAAATATGCTTTAGGTGTTTTGTTCAGGGTTGAAAAAAACACGTCCGCGCCTGGTTTGGCAAGTGCAGCTACAGCATGAATGATAGATGCTGGGTCGGGAACGTGCTCAAGCATTTCCATACACGTTATTACATCAAAGCGCTCAGGGTACTGTGTTGCAAACTCTTCTGCAGGCACTTTTATGTAATCTACATTTACGCCAGTTTCTAAACTGTGTAACTTAGCAACAGTTAAAGGTTCTTGGCCCATATCGATGCCAGTTACTTTTGCACCCATACGCGCCATGCTTTGGCTTAAAATACCACCGCCACAGCCAACGTCGAGTGTTTCTTTATCGAATAAGCCTTGCGTTTTGTTTGCTATGAAGTCCAAACGTAACGGATTAATTTCGTGAAGAGGTTTGAATTCTCCGTCTAGGTCCCACCAACGCTCAGCGATGGCTTCAAATTTTGCTATTTCTGCGTGATCTACATTTTGATGTTCGGTCATAAAATACTTCCTCGTCAATCTGAGGCCATTATATAGGGCTAAATTGATAAATCGCAAAGTTTTGCGCCTGTAAATTAAAATTAATTGTGATAGCATGTCTGTTAGTAATAATAACAATACTCTTTAAAACCTAATACCGGGTTATTGAGAGCTGATACTGAAGGAATGTGATATCAAATGACTGATCTCGCCAATGAAATTCTGCCAGTCAATATTGAAGACGAGTTAAAAAACTCCTACTTAGATTATGCAATGAGCGTAATAGTAGGACGTGCATTACCAGACGTACGAGACGGCTTAAAACCTGTTCACCGCCGCGTTTTGTTTGCAATGAACGAGCTTAGTAATGACTGGAACAAACCTTACAAAAAGTCGGCCCGTGTGGTCGGTGACGTAATCGGTAAATACCACCCACACGGCGACAGTGCAGTTTATGACACGATAGTTCGTATGGCTCAGCCATTCTCACTACGTTATATGCTTGTAGATGGCCAAGGTAACTTCGGTTCGGTTGATGGTGATTCAGCAGCGGCAATGCGTTATACAGAAGTACGTATGGCAAAAATGTCGCATGAGTTATTAGCCGATCTTGAAAAAGAAACGGTTGATTTCGTTCCTAACTACGACGGCACTGAGTTCATTCCTGACGTGTTACCTACGAAAGTTCCTAATTTATTAGTGAATGGTTCGTCGGGTATTGCGGTAGGCATGGCTACAAATATTCCACCACATAACTTAACTGAAGTTGTGAACGGGTGTTTGGCACTTATTCAAAATCCAGATTTAACTATTTTAGAGTTAATGGATTATATCCCAGGTCCTGATTTCCCAACGGCTGCAATTATCAATGGTAAGAAGGGTATTGAACAAGCCTACTTAACTGGCCGTGGTAAAGTGTACATGCGTGCACGTGCCGACATCGAAACCGATGAAAAAACAGGCCGTGAAACAATCATCGTTCACGAAATTCCTTATCAAGTTAATAAAGCTCGTTTAATTGAAAAAATTGCAGAGCTTGTTAAAGATAAGAAAATTGAAGGTATTAGTGCGCTACGTGATGAATCAGATAAAGACGGTATGCGTATCGTTATTGAAATCAAACGTGGTGACGTAGGCGAAGTTATATTAAACAACTTGTATTCACAAACTCAGTTACAAACTGTGTTTGGTATGAATATGGTTGCTTTAATCAATAACCAACCTAAATGCTTTAATTTAAAAGAAATGCTAGAAGAGTTTATCATTCACCGCCGTGAAGTAGTAACTCGTCGTACCGTGTTTGATTTACGTAAAGCCCGTGACCGAGCTCACACGCTTGAAGGTTTAGCGATTGCGCTTGCTAACATTGACCCAATTATCGAGCTTATTCGTAAATCGCCTACACCTGCTGAAGCTAAAATTGCTTTAACTGCGCGTCCATGGGAATTAGGTCATGTACAAGGTATGCTTGAGAAAGCAGGTGAAAATAATGTAGCACGTCCAGATTGGCTTGCTGCTGATTTAGGTATTCGCGACGGTCAATACTATATTTCTGAGCAACAAGCTCAAGCAATTCTAGATTTGCGTTTACACAAGCTTACTGGTCTTGAACACGAAAAAATCTTAACTGAATATCAAGCGTTATTAGAGCTAATAGCTGAGCTACTTTATATTTTGGCGACGCCTGAGCGTTTAATGGAAGTTATTCGTGATGAGCTAGTCGAAATTAAAGCGCAGTATGGCGATGAGCGTCGTACTGAGATTAATGCAGCGGCTCACGATATCAGCCTTGAAGACTTAATTACTGAAGAAAATGTTGTTGTAACGCTTTCTCACGAAGGGTATGTGAAGTATCAGGCATTGTCTGATTACGAAGCACAGCGTCGTGGTGGTAAAGGTAAGTCAGCAACGAAGATGAAAGATGAAGATTTCATTGAACGTTTGTTAGTTGCAAATACACACGATACTATTTTATGTTTCTCTACGGCCGGTCGTTTATATTGGCTTAAAGTGTATCAGTTACCACTAGCAAGTCGTGCAGCGCGCGGTAAGCCAATTGTTAACTTGTTACCACTTGAAGCTGATGAACGTATTACTGCTATATTGCCAGTACGCGAGTACGCAGAAAATAAATATATCTTTATGGCAACTGCATTCGGTACTGTTAAGAAAACACCATTAACAGCTTACAGTCGTCAACGTGCAAGCGGTATTATTGCTGTTAACTTAAATGATGGCGATAGCCTGATTGGTGTTGATATTACCGATGGTAGCAACGAAATTATGTTGTTCACTGATGCAGGTAAAGTTGTACGCTTTAAAGAAGCTGAAGAAACAACAGTTGTTGATGAAAACGGTAACCCAGTATTAGACGAAGAAGGTAACCCTGAGATCCGCTTCAAAGGTGTTCGCCCAATGGGTCGTACTGCTACAGGTGTTCGTGGTATTAAAATGCCAGACGAGCAACGCGTAGTCTCGTTGATTGTACCAAAAACTGACGGTGCTATTTTAACGGTAACTGAAAATGGTTACGGTAAGCGTACACAACTAGAAGATTACCCATCTAAGAGCCGTGCAACACAAGGTGTTGTATCAATTAAGGTGAGTGAACGTAACGGTGCTGTTGTTGGTGCTGTGCAAGTTGATGACAACGATGAAATAATGATTATTTCGAATCGTGGTACCTTAGTACGTACTCGCGTTAATGAAGTTTCTACGGTTGGACGTAACACACAAGGTGTTATTTTGATCAGAACTATTGACGAAGAGCAAGTAGTTGGTTTACAACGTATAGAAGAGATTGAAGTTACTGAAAGTGACTTGATTGATATTGAAGACGTTGAAACGGTAGATACGGTTATTGACGAAGTAGCGGATGATAATCCTCCTTCAGAATAATTGATATTTAAAAAGCGGCCTTGGCCGCTTTTTTTAATAGTGTTGAATAAAACTAATACAGCTTGCTTGCAGTGCAATCAGGCTCGAAATTTTTGAATTACTGGAATGAGGCAAAGGTAATGAGTAAATATAATTTTTGTGCGGGGCCCGCAATGCTTCCGCAAGCGGTTATGAAAAAAGCGCAAAAAGAGTTTCTAGATTGGCAAGACCTAGGTGTGTCTGTGATGGAGATTAGCCATCGTGGTAAAGAGTTTTTAGCGCTTACTGCCAAATGTGAAGCGAGTCTTCGTCGTCTTATGAATATCAGTGATGAGTTTGAAGTGCTGTTTATGCATGGTGGTGGTCGTGGTCAATTTAGTGCTGTGCCTTTAAATTTACACCAAGAAGGCAAAACAGCGTTTTATTGTGAGAATGGCGTGTGGTCGAAAAGCGCCAGAGATGAAGCGAATAAGTTCACTCAAACGTCTTTTACGGATGTCCGTAATGATGCAGATGGTGAGTTTTCAATTAAAGCGGTTGCTGACTGGGAATTACCAGAAGATGCTGCGTATATCCACTATTGCCCTAATGAAACTGTTGATGGCTTAGAGATTTTTGATGTACCGAGCCACCCAACAGCTCCAATTGTTGCTGATATGTCTTCAACTATTTTATCGCGTGAAATAGACGTTAATAAATTTGATTTAATTTATGCTGGCGCACAAAAAAATATTGGTCCATCAGGTATTTCAATTGTTATTGTTCGTAAAACATTACTTGAGCGCAAAGGTTTACCTAAGCCTGGTATTTTAGATTACGCATTAGAAGCAAAACAAGGCAGCATGTTCAACACGCCTCCTACATTTGCTTGGTATTTAGCGGCTGAAGTATTTGAATGGCTTGAAAGTAATGGTGGCGTCAAAGCCATGGAAGCACAAAATATTGCTAAGGCAGATTTACTGTATGACTTTATCGATAACTCAGATTTTTATTCAAATATAGTTGCTAAACATTGTCGCTCACGCATGAATGTTCCATTTTGGTTAAACGATGAAAGCTTAAATAGCAAATTTGTTGCTCAATCAAACGAGGCCGGTTTACTTGCACTTGAAGGGCATCGGATTGTAGGGGGAATGCGTGCAAGCATTTATAACGCAATGCCACTTGAAGGTGTTCAAGCGCTTGTTGATTTTATGGCTGCCTTTGCGAAGGAAAATAGTTAATGGAACAATTACGCTTAGAACCTATTTCTCGTGTAAACGGCAGTGTAACGTTACCTGGATCGAAAAGCTTATCGAATAGGATTTTGCTATTAGCAGCACTTGCCAATGGAACCACTGTTGTAGAGAATTTACTTGATAGCGACGATATCCGCCACATGCTGGGCGCTTTAAAGCTGCTGGGTGTTAATGTTACGCTAAATGCTGAACGAACTGTAGCGACTGTTGAGGGTGTTGGAGGTGTATTTAATACACCTACTGAGCCCTTGTTCTTGGGTAATGCGGGGACTGCTTACAGACCTTTAACAGCCGTACTTGCAGCAATTACGGGTGAATATGAACTAATAGGCGAGCCACGTATGGAAGAGCGTCCGATAGGGCACTTGGTTGATGCTCTGCAAGCGCTTGGTGGTGACGTTACCTATACAAAACACAAAGACTACCCACCACTTAAAATCGTGGGTGGCCAAATAAAAGGTGGTGAGGTTGAAATTGACGGTAGTATTTCAAGTCAATTTTTAACCGCTTTATTAATGGCAGCGCCATTATTTAGCGGTGATACAACGATAACGATTAAAGGCACTTTAGTATCTAAACCTTATATTGATATTACGCTTGATGTAATGGCACGTTTTGGTGTTAATGTTAAACATAGTAATTATACAAGCTTTAACGTTAAAGGTGGTCAGCAGTATCAATCGCTCGATCGAATTATGGTTGAAGGTGACGCTTCTTCTGCTTCTTACTTTGTTGCTGCGGCTGCAATTGCTGGCGGCGAGATTGAAATTAAAGGTGTGGGTGCTAAATCAGTTCAAGGTGATATAGGCTTCGCTAAAGTAATGGAGCAAGTAGGCGCTAAAATTGATTGGTATGATGAGCGTTTAGTTGTTCGCAAAGGCGAATTAAAAGGCGTAGATATTGACGCCAATGCAATTCCTGATGCTGCTATGACACTTGCAACGGTAGCTTTGTTCGCTAAAGGCCCAACTGCAATCCGTAATATTTATAACTGGCGCGTAAAAGAAACCGACCGTTTATATGCAATGGCAACTGAGCTTAGAAAAGTAGGTGCAGAAGTAGTAGAAGGACATGATTTTATAGAAATCATACCGCCTGCACACTTTAACGATGTAGCAATAGACACTTATGATGATCACCGTATTGCAATGTGCTTTGCCATGGTTGCCGTAGGTGGGAAGCCTATAACTATTAACGATCCTAAATGTACATATAAAACATTTCCTACATTTTTCAGTGTTTTAGCGTCGGTCAGTGAGTAGACCTTTAATAAGTATTTATAAAAGTTACACACTAATAGCAGATATATTTTAATAACTGGCGTATAATATCGCGGTTTATTTAGGTGTGCATTGCAGGAGGTTTTAAATGCAGGCGTTATTAATGCCCGTGATCACCGTTGACGGCCCGAGTGGTTCAGGTAAAGGAACTGTTTGTCGTTTGTTAGCCGACAAGTTAGGGTGGGATGTATTAGATAGCGGTGCGATTTATCGTGTTTTATCTTTAGCTGCACTTCATCACCAAATTGCATTAGACAATGAAGAAGGACTAGTCCCCCTTGCTGCAAACTTAGATGTGCAGTTTTTGGTAGATAGCCAAACTAATGCGGGAAAAGTTATTTTAGAAGGCGAAGATGTAACAACGACTATTCGTAATGAAGAAGTAGGTGCTGCTGCATCAAAAGTGGCTGCATTACCTCGCGTTCGTGAAGCGTTATTACGTCGCCAGCGTGCATTTCGTACGGAAAAAGGCTTAATTGCTGATGGCCGTGATATGGGTACTGTTGTTTTTCAAGATGCGCCGTTAAAAATATATTTAACAGCAAGTGCAGAAGAGCGTGCTCGTAGACGCTTTGTTGAGTTGAATAAGCGCGGCCTTGATGTTACACTAAGTGGTCTATTACAGGACATTCAAGCTCGTGACGAGCGCGATATGAATCGTGCCGTTGCGCCACTTGTACCTGCAGAGGATGCTATTGAGCTCGATACTAGCGAACTTAATGCACAGCAAGTGTTTGATAAGGTGATAACTTTATTGGATATTGCTATTTCTGAAGGTAAGCTTCCAAAACGAAGCTAAACACATTTTATGCGCCAGCAGGATGCCAGTGCTATTTTAACAACCCCATGCAGCATGGTTGCTTATTGGTATAAATATATGAGACGTATATTCGTATGTCAGAAAATTTTGCGCAGTTATTTGAAGAAAGCTTAAAGGGTTTTGAAGCAGAGCAAGGCTCTATCGTTAAAGGTACAGTAATCTCTATCGAGAATAACATTGTACTTGTAGATGCTGGTCTTAAATCAGAAAGTGCTATCCCTGCAGAGCAGTTCAAAAATGCTGCTGGTGAACTAGAAGTTGCTGTAGGCGACGAAGTAGATGTTGCACTAGATGCAATTGAAGACGGTTTCGGTGAAACTATCCTTTCTCGTGAGAAAGCTAAGCGTCATGAAGCATGGATCCGTCTTGAGAAAGCATGTGAAGAGCAAGAGACTGTTACTGGTGTTATCAACGGTAAAGTTAAAGGCGGTTTCACAGTTGAAGTTGATTCAATCCGTGCTTTCCTACCTGGTTCACTTGTTGATGTTCGTCCAGTACGTGACACAACTCACCTTGAAGGCAAAGAGCTTGAATTTAAAGTAATCAAGCTTGACCAAAAACGTAACAACGTTGTTGTTTCACGTCGTGCAGTTATCGAATCTGAAAACTCACAAGAACGTGAAGAGCTTCTTGCTAACCTTGTTGAAGGTCAAGAAGTTAAAGGTATCGTTAAGAACCTTACTGACTACGGTGCATTCGTTGACCTTGGTGGTGTTGATGGTCTACTACACATTACTGATATGGCGTGGAAGCGTGTTAAGCACCCTTCAGAAATCGTTAATGTTGGCGATGAAATCGCAGTTAAAGTTCTAAAATTCGACAAAGATAAAACTCGTGTATCTCTAGGCCTTAAACAGCTTGGTGAAGATCCATGGGCAGCTATCGCTGGTCGTTACCCAGAAGGTTCTAAACTTTCTGGTCGTGTTACTAACCTTACAGATTACGGCTGTTTCGTGGAAATCGAAGAAGGCGTTGAAGGTTTAGTGCACGTTTCTGAAATGGATTGGACTAACAAAAACATCCATCCTTCAAAAGTTGTTAGCTTAGGCGACACTGTTGAAGTTATGGTTTTAGAAATTGACGAAGAACGTCGTCGTATTTCTCTTGGTCTTAAGCAATGTATTGCTAATCCTTGGCAGGAATTTGCTCGTCTACAGAACAAAGGCGATCAAGTTACTGGTAAGATCAAATCAATCACTGACTTCGGTATCTTTATCGGTCTTGACGGTGGTATTGACGGTCTTGTTCACCTTTCAGACATTTCTTGGAATACACCTGGCGAAGAAGCTGTACGTGAATTCAAGAAAGGCGACGAAATCACTGCTATCGTATTGCAAGTTGACCCAGAGCGCGAACGTATCTCTCTAGGTGTTAAGCAAATCGAAGCTGACCCATTCAATAACTACCTTGATGCAAACAAAAAAGGTGCTATTGTTAAAGGTAAAGTGACTGAAGTTGATGCTAAAGGCGCAACTGTTGAACTTATCGAAGGCGTTGAAGGTTACATCCGTGTAGCTGATATTGCTCAAGAGCGCGTTGAAGATGCAACTACTGTTGTTTCTGTTGGCGACGAAATCGAAGTTAAATACGTTGGCGTTGATCGCAAAAACCGCACTTTAAGCCTATCTGTTAAAGCTCTTTTCGAAGCAGAAGAGAAAGAAGTAATAGAGAAGCTTAAGAAAGAAGAGCCAGTGTTTGAAAACGCAATGGCAGCTGCTTTCGCAAATGCACAAAAAGACTAATATATAATTAGTTTTTAGTTGGAAGGGCATTTTTTGCCCTTCCTATATCTCTTTTTAAGGAAACGCTATGACTAAGTCAGAACTGATAGAAACACTTGCGGAACAACACGCACACGTTCCAGTGAAAGATGTTGAGAATGCTGTTAAAGAAATTCTTGAACAAATGGCCGGTTCATTATCTACTTCAGATCGTATTGAGATCAGAGGTTTTGGTAGTTTCTCTTTGCATTTTCGTGCTCCTCGCACAGGTCGTAATCCTAAGACTGGCGATACAGTTGAGCTAGACGGAAAGCATGTACCTCATTTTAAACCAGGTAAAGAGTTACGCGATCGCGTAAACGAAAGTATTGCCTAGTTAACTAACTTATTGGAGTAGTTGCTTGTTTAAGGTACTAAAAATTATTCTGGTTGCGCTATGCCTTATTAGTGCATTTGTATTGGGTTCTCAAAATCCACAGTTAGTACAAATAAACTATATTATTGCCAGTAATACTTTGCCTTTAGCTGTAATAATAAGTATCTGCTTTTTGTTAGGTGTTGTCATTGGTTGTTTTATTAGCTTTAAATTGTTCTCACAATTAAAATGGCAAAATTACCGCTTAAAAAAGCAATTAGCGCCAGAAAAAGATAAAAATAAGCTTGCCGCTAATAAAGACACCTAACTATGATTGAGCTTTTGTTTTTACTTTTACCTGTAGCAGCCGGTTACGGTTGGATTATGGGTAAAAATAGTGCTAAAAACCAAGCTCATTTGCTTAACCGTCAGATCACTTCTGAGTACAGTAAAGGTTTAAAGTTTTTACTTGATAGAGAGGAAGATCAAGGGTTAGAGCATTTAATTAATCTTCTTGAAGTCTCCGCGGATTCCGTTGAGCACTATTCTACACTTGCCACTATGTTCCGCCGACGAGGCGAACTTGATCGTGCAATCAAAATACATGAACTTCTTTTAAAACACCCAAGCTTAAATGAACAACAAGCTGCAAATAGTCGTTTAGAACTTGCAGAAGATTATATAATGGCTGGTTTGCTCGACGGAGCAGAAGAGCATCTTGTTTGGCTAGTAAAAGATGGGCATGCTGAAGCACTTGACCCGATTATTACATTGTATTCGCAAACTCGTGAATGGGAAAAAGGCATTAATATGTTTGAAGCTCATAGCGAATTGTTCTCTAAAGAGCAGCAGTTTAAAGCAATGGCCAACTTTTACTGTGAGTCAGCTATAAGTGATAACACTCCTCAAGTAATGAGAAAAGCCATTAGTTTGAATTACAAAGCTGTTCGTCCTCTTTACGAATTAGGCTTAGTTGCTTATACAAAAGAAGACTACGTTAAAGCTATTTATTACTGGCGAGAACTTGTATGTCAGTTTACTTTGTTTGCTCCACTGTTTATTGATGAGTTAGCCCATAGTTATAAGCAATTAAATTTAACGCATCAATTTCATGAGTTAGTCAGTGAATTGCTAGAAAAAGGGGGTGTGTTAATAAAAATAAAACATTGCCAAGCATTATTAGAGCAAGGGCAAACAAAACAAGCCTTTGAATTTTTAACAGATAGCTTAAAACGTCAACCTACTATTCGCGGTTTTAGTTTCTTACTGCAATTAATGGGTGAACAAAATAAAAATACTAAAGAAGTACTTAACGAAATTGATAAATTAGTAACTTCTTATATTGCTACAAAGCCTGACTTTCAATGTCAGCATTGTGGTTTTACTAGCTACACCATATATTGGAATTGCCCTTCTTGTAAGCATTGGGAAACCATTGTTCCAAGTCGAGGCTTAGACGGATTTTAATAACTCTTTAAATAATATTGGATTTATTAACTATGATAATTTTAACAAATTAAACTTAGAGTTTACTGGGTTGGAATTTTTGATGTTACGTCTATATAAATTTCGTTACGCCTTCTTTTTAAATTACAAGCTAGAGCTATTTACTTAAATCTATTTATACAATTACTTTTAGTCATACATTAGGAAAATCATGTCTTTCGAGCACTCAAAAAAATTCTTATTGCATTAGATTACGATGATCAAGAACTTGCATTAAACTTTGTTAAACAACTGTCTCCTGATACATGTCGTCTAAAAGTCGGCAAAGAAATGTTTACTTATTTTGGTCCTGCTTTTGTTAAGGAATTAATTGATTTAGGCTTCGATGTTTTTCTAGATTTAAAATTTCATGATATTCCAAATACAGTAGCCAAAGCAGTTACTGCAGCTGCAAAAATGGGTGTTTGGATGGTTAACGTTCATGCGTCTGGCGGATTTGAAATGATGAATAAAGCAAAGCAAGCACTTGATAAATTTGGTGACAAAGCACCATTGCTTATTGCTGTAACTGTTCTAACGAGTATGGATGAGGACGAACTTAAACGTTTAGGTATAGAAAAGTCACCAAAGGAACAAGTTCTTTATTTAGCAAAACTGGCAAAAGAAGCTGGGCTTGATGGAGTAGTGTGTTCAGCACAAGAAGCCGGAGCATTAAAAATGGAGCTAGGCGAGAGCTTTAAGCTTGTTACACCTGGTATTCGTCCTGAAGGAAGTGATGCTGGCGATCAAAAACGTATTATGACCCCTAAGCAAGCAATAGATGCAGGAAGTGACTACTTAGTTATTGGTCGTCCTATTACGCAAGCTAATGATCCCGTAAAAGTGGTTAATGATGTTAATCAATCCATAGCATAATTTAACAAAAAGCAGCAATATAGTGTTAAAAATCCTTACCTAATGTGTATTTTATGCTACATTATTAGAATCAAAATGTAGTAGGGGTTTATTTTGAAATTATTTTTTGGTTCTGTAATTATTATTGTTGCGGGTTTTTCAGTAAATAAAGATGTTTTTTATAACAAAGCATATGATGGGGTAACAACTGTTACAGATATAATTTCAATATACCCAGTCGATACGTTTTATTTTAAAAGAACAATGCGAGACTACGCACATCATTTGTGCTACAAAAATGAGGATGCACTAACATCTCAAAATATAAGTGTAGTTGATTGCGTATCCAAGCTTGACGATAAAAAAACAGAATGTGAAAAGAAGGTTTTCCGTTTAGCACCGCTCAATTTAGAGACAGAATTAGAAGTGCTTGATTATTCAAGGCAATATACGCAATGTACATTGCCTTATAAATATATATATGGTTAGCTATAAAATTTTATGCTGACTAAGATTTTAAGCGAATGGATTTCGCTTCAATATCTATTAACTCTTGTTTAAATAATCCACCAATTGCTTTTTTGTAGTTAGCTTTACTCGTTGAAAACATCTTTTTTATTGCTTCAGGATCTGATTTATCACCCAGTGGTATTACACCACCTTCATTTTTTAATTTTTGCATAATAGTTTCACCAAGATCACTGACTTTACCCATACCTGGTTTTTCTAGTACAACATCAATTTTTCCGTCTTCACGTACTTTTTGAATGAAACCTTTAAGCTTTTGACCCACAAATAAGCTTTTAAATACCATATTATAAAAAACTACACCGAAGTGCGATTCTTCGATTAATACTTTGTAGCCAATATCTGTTTTGCCAGCAACAATTAAATCCACTTCTTGTAAATGAGTATATTGCGGCTCATCTTTAGATAGGAAGCGATTAAAGTTATTTGAAGCACAAATACGTTGGCTTGCATTATCAAGGTATAAACGTACTAAATAAGAATGACCTTCTTGCATACGCGGTTTTTGTTCGTTGAATGGAGCAAGTACATCTTTTTCTAAACCCCAATCCAAAAATGCACCAATACTGTTTATTTCTTTAACGCGAAGTAGGGCGTATTCACCAACCTGTGCGTGTGGTTTTTTTATTGTAGCTGTCGCTAAATTAGCATTATCTAAATAAATAAATACACTAATACTATCCCCAGCTTCTAACTCATGCTTTATTTCTTGTTTTGGTAAAAAAACCTCGCCTAAATCATGGCCATCAAGGTAAGCACCTTCATTGCTCACTTCTTTTACAAATAAGGTTTGTGTTGTTCCAAGGTAACTCATAATTATTCCTGCTCAGGCTTTTTTTTACGGCGCATAGGTGTGTCACCATCTATGTTCATAGGTGCTTTAATTGGGGCAGATGGCTTTTTAGGCTTTGCTTTACGTTTAAATAATGGCTTTTTAACAGCAACTATTTTCTCTTTTTTAAAGGTGGATTCAGGTTTTTTCTCTTTAATTCCTTTAAATTTAGCTTTTAAACCATCAATACTCGCAAAATTTAATTCGTCATTTAAGAATGCTTTTATCGCTAAATAACTAGCCCAATCTTTAGGACCAACAAGTGAGAGTGCATTACCTTTGAAACCAGCACGCCCGGTTCTGCCTATTCGGTGAACGTATTCTTCGGCGTGTTTTGGTAAGTCAAAGTTAATAACGTGCGTTACGCTTAATAAATCTAAGCCACGTGATGCTACGTCTGTTGTTATCAATATTTTAAAGTTTTCGCGACTAAACGAGTCCATAATATCGAGACGTTTATTTTGCGTTAAGTCGCCTGCAAGCGCTACAGATTTAAATCCTTTGGCGTTGAGTGCTTCACTTAAGCGACTCGTATCTGCTCGTGTTGCAGTAAATATAATACATTGACCTACGTTTTCTTGATTCAAAAAGTGTTCAAGTAATGCTTCTTTGTGATCAAGGTGGTCGGCTAAATATAAAGTTTGTTTAATATCGCTATGTTGTTCGTTTGCGGCGCTTAATGTAATTTGTTTTGGTTTTTTTAATAAATTACGTGACAGAGCGTCAACTTGAGCATGGTCAAGTGTGGCTGAAAACAATAACGTTTGACGTAAACGGTGATTAGCTTGCTCGTTAATCATTTTTAACTGTTCGGTAAAACCTAAATCTAAAATACGGTCGGCTTCATCAAAAATAAGTAGTTCTAATCCGCTCAACTGTAGTGAGCGTTTTGTAATATGATCCGCTAAACGGCCTGGTGTAGCTACTACGAATTGTGGATCATTTCTAAGTGCTTTTATTTGGTCATTAAAGTTTTCGCCCCCAAGTATTTTTACTGCCTTGATAGCTGTTCCTGCTATCAATAAACGCAGCTGAGTAAATACTTGCGTAGCAAGCTCACGAGTAGGAGCAACAATAAGTACACGAGGATCGCGTTTACTGAGTGCTTTTTGTTTCATAACCCTCTGTACAGCAGGTAATAAAAACGCCAAGGTTTTGCCCGACCCAGTTTTAGACTGAGCGAAAATATCATGCCCTGCAAGTGCGGTAGGCACTGCATGAGCTTGAATGTCAGTGGGCTGGGTGATCCCTTGATGTGCTAGTTGTGTTTCAAGGCGTGTATCAATCCCAAGATCAGTAAACTGCAATGTGTGTTTCTCCAAAATGAGCAAATTAAGTCTATAAATTTATCAGCGCATTATAGCTTACACAGGTAGGTCGCTAACAGTAAAATGCAAATTATAGGGCTATTTTTTGCATTTAATCTTAAAAAGCGTAAAATACGCGCCCCATATGCGCCGGATTTACGATTCGGTAAATGCCAATTGTGGCAACTAAAAGCAAAATAGGAAATGACATGACAGCTGTCCATAAAAATGATGTTACAAATGATCACTTTGTTGTATGTGCAATGTATAAATTTGTAGCTTTACCCGATTACGAAGCTCTAAGAAAGCCATTACTTGACGTGATGGAAGCAAACGAAGTACGCGGTACTTTACTGATTGCAGCTGAAGGCATTAACGGCACCGTGTCGGCAAAGCGTGAAGGAATAGATAACCTTTTAGCGTGGCTAGACAAACAACCAAATCTAAATAATATTGTAAGTAAAGAGTCTTATGATGATGAATGTCCGTTTTATCGTACAAAAGTAAAGCTTAAAAAAGAAATTGTAACGATGGGCGTTGAAGGCGTAGATCCGCTTAAAGTTGTGGGTAGTTATGTGAAGCCTAATGAGTGGAATGCACTTATATCTGATCCTGACGTTATACTTATTGATACGCGTAATGATTACGAAATTGAAATCGGTACTTTTCAAAATGCCGTTGACCCAAACACTAAAACATTTCGTGAGTTTCCTCAGTGGGCAAAAGAAAACTTAGACCCAGAAAAGCAATAAAAAAGTAGCTATGTTTTGTACGGGTGGTATCCGTTGTGAAAAATCGACAGCTTACATGAAAGAGCAGGGCTTTGATGAGGTATACCATCTTGAAGGTGGTATTTTAAAATACCTAGAAGAAGTTCCAAAAGAAGAAACCATGTGGGAAGGCGAGTGTTTTGTATTTGATAATCGTGTAGCTGTTGATCACGATCTTCAAAAGGGTTCTTACGACCAATGTCATGCCTGTCGCATGCCAATTACAGAAGACGAAAAATTAAAGCCTGAATACGTAGAAGGTGTATCTTGCCATCATTGTATAGAAGAAGTAACTGATGAGCAGCGCGCACGATTTGCTGAACGTCAAAAACAAATTGAGTTAGCTCAAGCACGTGGCGAAGGTCATATCGGTAATGAAGCTCAAGCTGTTTTACAACAACGTAAAGAGGCTAAAAAGGCGCATAAAAACGCACAGCGCGGTAAATAAAATGCTTAGCAGATTTAACTTTTAGATGATAAAGAGCCTATATGGCTCTTTTTTATACTTGTGTTTCGTTGATTCATCTTTGGTTGTTGTGTATTAAACGCTAATTTTGATCACACATTTGCTACACTGCGTATATGCCGTTAACAATAATGAATTAGGTGGTTTTTTGAAATTGCGAATACTCTTATTAAACATTTACTTAATGCTGATCTTATTTAGCATATCTGCTACGAGTGCAAATGTTCTTGTGCAAAAGGTAGCCACTGAACGCACTAAGCAAGAAGTAGACGCGGTAGGAAATGCCGAGGCAATTCATTCTGTTATTTTATTCCCTGCAGTGGGTGATAAAGTGACAAATATTTACTTTAAACCAGGTGATAAGGTTAAAGAAGGCGACGCGCTTGTTGAGCTAGACTCAAGACGTCAAAAAACTGCATTACAAGAAGCTGAAATTACGCTTAGCGACACAACCCGAACATTGAAACGCCTAACTCAAAGCCATCAGAAGGGTGCGGTACCACAAAGTGAACTCGACGATGCTAAAACGCTTAACTCATTAGCAAAAGTGGCATTAGCAAATGCAAAAACGGACCTTGAGGACAGAGAAGTCCGTGCACCTTTTACTGGTGTAATGGGATTAACCGATGTTGAGAAAGGTGACCGTATTACAGTACAAACTGCAATAGCTAGTATCGATGATACAAGCAGTTTGTACATTAATTTTAATGCCCCTGAGTCAGCAATATACATGCTTAAAAATGAAGGGAAGGTCAAAGTAACCCCATGGCAAAGTAGTCAAGTGATTAATGCCAACGTTGCCTATCTCGATTCACGAATTAATCCACAAACTCGTACATTACGTGTTAAAGCAAAGCTAGATAATAAATCTCAGCAATTTATGCCAGGTATGAGCTTTAGAGTAAACATTAGTGTGGAGGGCGAATTATTCGCAGTAGTGCCAGAGGCTGCACTTATGTGGGGAGCAACAGGACCCTATGTATGGAAAAGCGTAAACAAAAAAGCCACACGCGTTGATGTAAAAATTGAGCAACGTTTAGCGGGGCGTTTATTGGTCTCAGGTGACTTAAAACAAGATGACATATTAGTTGTTGAAGGAGTACAGCGCTTACGCGCAAACCAAGTGCTCAATTTTGCAAACAGCATAGATGAGAAGGAGTAGTCATGAAAAATGCTCCTATGATGCAAGATTTACCATCAATGGCTATTCGCCGCCCGGTACTAATCGTTGTTTTAAATCTACTTATAATAATTGCTGGTTTAGCCGCTATTGCTGGCATTGAAGTACGAGAACTTCCAGACGTAGATAGACCTCGGATTACAGTCTCTGCTTCTTTCCCTGGAGGTTCACCTGAAACAGTCGATACAGAAGTAACAAGTAAGCTTGAGGGGGCAATTGCACGCGTCAGTGGCGTTAAATCAATACGTGCACAAAGCGAAGAGGGCAGCTCGCGCATTGTGGTGGAGTTTCGCCCAGGCGTTGATTTAGATAACGCGGCTAATGAAACTCGTGAATCAATTGCTCGAGTTCAACGAGAACTTCCTGAAGAGGTCGAACGCGTTGCAATTATAAAAGCCGATAACAATGCCGAGGCAGTTGTTTCACTCACTGTTTCAAGTGATGCCTTAACACTTGAAGCACTTACTGAACGCGTTGAAACAGATTTAGCTCCACAGTTTTTAACTATTCCTGGTGTTGCTGATGTACGATTAAACGGTGATAGAAAACGTGTTCTTAGAGTGCGTTTAGAACCTCTTAAATTAACTAGTTTTAACCTAACTATTCCTGATGTAGCCGACGTTTTACGTCAAGCACCTTTTGATGTGCCTGCTGGCAGCCTAAAATCAAGCGATCAGCAAGTAATAGTGCGTGCTGATGCAACATCTATCACTCCTAGTGAAGTTGCTAATATTATTATAAGGGGTGATACACGAGTTGGCGATGTTGCTTCTGTGTACTTTGGACCTGCCGATCCACGCTCAATGGTGCGATTAAATGGTAAACCAGTTATTGGTATGGAAGTTATTCGTCAAGCACAATCAAATACTATTGAGATATCAGATGAGGTACTAAAGCTACTTGAAAGTATGCGCACTCGCTTTCCCGAGCTTGAATTTACTCTAACCTCTGACGACGCACAGTTTATAAGAAGTTCCGTTGATGAAGTTATATACTCTTTGGTTCTTACCGTTTTATTAGTGGTTATTACCCTTTGGATATTTATAGGCTCGTGGCGAGCAACCCTTGTGCCTGCTTTTGCAATTCCAGTCGCACTGATTGGTTCACTTGCGCTTATTTGGGGGCTTGGTTTTTCAATTAATATTTTAACTCTTTTAGCATTAGTATTAGCAACTGGCTTAATAGTTGATGACGCTATTGTTGTAAGTGAAAACATACAACGCCAAAGAGGACTTGGGCTTGGACGACGTGCCGCTGCAGTAATTGGCACCCGAGAAGTGTTTTTTGCCGTAGTAGCAACTACAGCAGTATTAGCTGCCGTATTTATACCTATTGCCTTTTTGCCATCAACGGCAGGGCGATTATTTAGAGAATTTGGTGGGGTACTCGCAGGCGCAGTTATTATATCAAGTTTTGTTGCACTTTCATTAGTGCCCGCACTCACTTCAAAGCTAAAGCTTAAAAAAGAAAGTACTCATCCATTTGCTAAAGTTGGAAATAAGCTAGTCAACTTTTATAGTATTACGATAAAAGCGGTATTAAACCGAGCTTGGTTAATGCTAATAGCCTGTGTGACAGTGGCTTTGTGTTCAGGTGCTTTGTATATAAATCTTGATAACGAACTACTACCCAACGAAGATAGGGGAAAAATTCGTATTTTTGCACGCGGTCCTGATGGTGTTGGTCTAAGTTTTATGGATAGACAAGCAATGCAAATGGAAGATATTTTATTACCTTTTGTTGAAAGTGGTGAAATAGAATCCATCTATACTGTGGTGGGTCAATGGGATCCGAATATTGTTTTTATTACCGTGCCATTAAAGCATTGGGATGAACGCCAATTTAGCCAACAAGAGATTATAAATAAAATCCGCGGCCCACTTGGACAAATACCTGGTGCAGCAGGGCGTGCGTCAGGCTCAAATAGCTTAAATTTACGTGGTCAAGGTGGCGGGATAGAGCTTGCGTTACTCGGACAAGATTACAACGAGATATTTACTGCCGCACAAAACTTTGCAAAAAGTATTGAAAATGCCATTCCCGGTACCGCGCCAGTGCGTATTTCTTATCAACCTTCTCAACCTCAATTACGCGTTAATATTGATAGACGCCGAGCTGAAGAGTTAGGTGTGGCACTGAGTGACATATCGGTAACGCTTCGCGCTGCGATTAACGGCGATGATGTAGCAGATTTAAATATAGGTGATCAATCTGTACCCATAATATTACAGGTGCAAAATCAAATAATTAAAGATCCCAGTGATTTAGCAAATTTGTACGTAGCTAGTCGAAGTGGTCAGCTTGTTCCTATAAGCAGTTTAGCAAGTATTAGTGAAGAAGGTGTCGCCGCAGAGCTTGAGCGCCACGCACAACGTCGAGCTATTGAGTTAGATATGGAATTACCCGATGATATGACGATTGCTGATATTGTTACTCAAATACGTGACCTATCACAACAGTCATTACCGCCTGAGATTAGCTTAGCCTTTAAAGGTGAAGCACTAACGTTTCAAGAAACAGCGAATGAAATCTTGTTAACCTACGTATTGGCTTTTTTAATCGTACTTCTTGTGCTAGCTGCACAGTTTGAAAGTGTAAACAGCGCAATTGTCGTTATGTTAACTGTTCCATTTGGAATTACGTCTGCTATTTTAGCTTTGTACCTGACGAATACTTCACTTAATATTTATTCACAAATTGGTTTAGTAATGTTGATAGGCTTGATTGCTAAAAATGCAATTTTATTAGTTGAATTTGCCGATCAACTTCGCGATCAAGGTTTATCGGTTCGAGAAGCTGTGGAGCAAGCTGCGTTAGTAAGGCTGCGCCCAATTACGATGACTCTGGTATCTACCTTATTAGGTGCACTTCCTTTAATACTTTCAAGCGGTGCAGGGGCCGAAGCGCGAAATGCGATTGGTTGGGTTGTTTTTGGTGGTTTATCGTTAGCTGTTATATTTACATTATACCTAACACCGGTAATTTACTTAGGTTTAGCACGCTTTACAAAACCTCGAGGTGACGAAAGTAAAGAGCTTGCTAAAGAGCTTGAACAAACGCAGTAAAATTTCTATGCCTAATTAACTATTTTCCTTTAAAAAGTAGTTAATTAGGCTCACAATTGCATTATTGGTCACCAATTGGAGCTAGTTATGCAAGCTGAACAAGTAGAAATCGCAAACTTTTTAACGCAACATCCTCCATTTAATGACCTACCGCAAAAGGCGTTAAACGAACTTGCTCAACAAGTTGAAGTTACGTATTTTAGATCGCAAACAGAAATACTTCATTTTGGTAATGATATTGCCGATCTGTATGTGATCAGAAGTGGTTCGGTCGAAATGTATCGGCGCAATGGAGAGCTCTATAATCGCTTATCTGTTGGTGGGATTTTTGGGCAAATGGGCTTGTTAATGAACCGTAAAGTACGTTTTCCTGCAACAGCTCTCGAGGATACGTTAGTTTACTGCATAAATGTTGAGCTATTTAATCGCTACTGTGATCAGTTTGATGCGTTTGCCGATTATTTTGAAAGCGATGGTAATGTGCGTCTACACCAGGCTATTGTTGAACAAGCCGACAATAATGACTTAACAACCGCAAAAGTTAAATCA
>NZ_BADT01000202.1 GCF_000239855.1 Pseudoalteromonas sp. BSi20652
TGTAATAAAATAAGGCCAAGTAAAACTTTAGGCAATAAAGACCATACACTCGTTTTACCTTTATACTTTATTATTTCGTCCTTGATTAAATTTTCTTCAATATATAAAGCCATTCTTTTTCCTTTTAAATTATTGATATTATTATTTAACTGGGCTTATTCTAGCTTACCTTGACCATAACCGGATTATTATTCTAGTTCAATTAATAACAGCTTTGAAGAAAAAATAAGCATAAAAATTCGGATGGGTGTCAGCGATACTATTTAATACTGAGCGAACTTTAAGCGCTGACAAGCCGTGCCCGCGTGCAGTGCTTATGCCCGAACAACGAATAAGTGGCGGAATGAGCTTTCATAAAAATTGGGATGGGTTTTATATTTGCAGTGATGGATATTTGTGGACACCACGCGGAAAACGCTACCAACCTGACTACATAAACAAAATAGAGTTTTTACAACGTGCAGCCCGCTATAACGAAAGCCATGTAAACGCCCTACAGCATAAAATTGACCATTTTCACGAATTGGTTGCGGCCAGTGACACCCTAAAAGCCATAGATAATGATTTAATTAAAATGAGTGACGATTTTGCACTAAAAGATATAATGTTGAAATAT
>NZ_BADT01000201.1 GCF_000239855.1 Pseudoalteromonas sp. BSi20652
TTGGTCGGTTTTTTGTTTTTAAGGCTGTTTAGCATTGCTTAATCAATGCTATTTAATCGGCTTTACAGCGTTTTAAGTTTCTCAATTACGCTGTTGTATTCTGGTTCAGTTGAAAGGCTACTAACTAATTGTTTATAAATGACGTTATGGCTTTCATCTAAAATAAATACAGTTCGCGTTAATAAGCCCATATCTTTAATAATCAATCCGTATTTTTGGCCAAAATCGCGCCAAACAGAATCTGATAACGTAGTGATTTTATCGATATTTTCAGCTTTGCAAAAACGCTTTTGAGCAAATGGTAAATCAGCACTAATTGTTAGCATTACAACACTTGGAAATTGCGAGGCTACTTTTTCGTTAAAGTGTTTAGTTTGTAGGCTACAAATGCCGGTGTCAAGGCTTGGTACTACACTTATCAGTACTGCTTGGCCTTTATAATCATTTAGAGTAACGGGAATAAAATTACCATCAACCACTTTAAAATTTGGTGCGTTATCTCCAACAGAGAAACCTTTACCTAATAAAGTGACTGGTTTGCCTTGTGCGGATACTTTTCCTGCATCAAGCGTGTTTTCTGGGTATTCGGCCGCAATAGCTACGGAGCAAAATGCACTCAAAGCAAAGGTAAGTGAACGTAACATAAGGTATTTCCTTTTAAATTAACGCAATGGGTGTCAGTGTATTATACTGCGCTATAGTAACCAAGTGATTATACCGCTCTAATGAAGCTGGGATTAGTTGTGTAATATAAAAATTGTAACTGTGCTAAACTTTGATTAACATGAAGTTACAAAATATATCTTCAATAATAAAAATAAAAGCCATCATATAATGATTTTAATGCACATTACTGGTTTAGAAACAGAGAGATAATATGTCAACATCGGTACTAATATGTGATGATTCAAAATTAGCTAGGCGTCAGCTAGCTCGTTCATTACCTGAAGATTGGGATATTAAAGTTGAATTTGCACTCGACGGCATTGATTGCATAAAGCAAATAAAGTTAATTAAACCAGAAATACTTTTTCTCGATTTAAATATGCCTGAAATGGATGGGTATGAAGTATTAATCGCTATGAAAGAACAGGGGCTTAATATTCTCACTGTTGTTGTCTCTGGTGATATACAACCTAATGCACACCAACGAGTACTTGAACTTGGTGCTATCGATTTTATTCAAAAACCATGCTCCCCCGAAAAACTCGCTCATATAATTGAACATCATGGAATTAAAGACAAGGCTATGCGTGAGCGCCTCTCTAACTCGTTAGGTGAGCAAGTCGACCCTGATGTACGAGACATATATCAAGAACTAACGAATGTTGCTATGGGGCAAGCAGGGGACTTACTTGCACGTCTTCTTAATGTATTTGTCGAGCTACCAATCCCGAATGTAAATGTTTTAGAAGTAAATGAACTCGATATGGCGCTGCAGTCTATTGATAATAACGCTGCGACTTCAGGGATTTGCCAAGGGTTTATTGGAGGCGGTGTCTCTGGCGAGGCATTGTTACTTCTAAATGACTCAAGTTTTAAAGAAATTGCCTCACTGATGAATTACGATGGTGAGTTAAACGATAAAGTTGAGCTTGAGTTGCTTATGGATATAAGCAACATTTTAATAGGTGCCATTTTAACAGGCCTGTCAAAGCAGCTAGATATGTCGTTTAGCCAAGGGCACCCTATAGTGCTGGGTCAGCATAGAGACGTATCTGAATTAGTAAAAGCTAATAAGTCTCGTTGGCAGCGAACTCTCGCTATCGAAATCAGCTATGGCATAGAAGATCACGACATAAATTGCGATCTTATGCTGTTATTTACTGAAGATTCACTTAAAACTTTGAAATACAAAGTTGCTTACCTATTAGAAGATTAAGTTATGGCTGCTGATTTAGAAATGAATGAGATCCACTGGTTAATGGATATGTTTAATACCGTTGACGTGGGCCTTGTTGTGCTCGATAGAGACTATAGAGTTTGTGTATGGAATGGTTTTATGGAAAACCATTCAGGACTCCTACCCAGTGCGGTAAAAGATAAAGACCTATTTGACTTATTTCCAGCAATAGATGAAAAATGGTTTAGAAGTAAGTCTGAGTCAGTTTTTATATTGAAAAACCGCTCATTTACCATTTGGGAACAGCAACCTTATATTTTTAAGTTTAAAAATTACCGGCCTATCACTGGTAAAGCTGATTACATGTATCAAAATGCTACATTTATTCCTTTGACCAATATTCGTGCAGAAGTTAGTCATATATGTATTATTTTGTATGATGTAACAGATATTGCGGTAAACAAAAAAGAATTAGAAGATTTAAACGCGCGCTTGGAGCAAGTAAGTCAAACTGATAGCTTGACCCAGTTATACAATCGCGGTCACTGGGAAAGTTCGCTTAAGCAAGAGTTTTTACGCATTAAGCGTAACGGTGGCTCTAGTGCATTACTGATGTTTGATATCGACAGATTTAAAGTGGTAAATGATGAATATGGTCACACTTGCGGTGATGAAGCATTGCGCCACCTGTCAAAGTTATTGAAAACCACGCTTCGTGAAACAGATATCGCAGGCAGGTATGGTGGTGAAGAATTTGTGGTAACCTTGCTGGATACCGATGAAAAAGGCGCTGAGATTTTTGCTGAGCGGTTAAGGGCATTAATTGAGCAAAGCCCTGTTTTGTATAAACAACTTGAAGTGAAATTGACGGTTAGTATTGGTTTTGCGTGTTTCAGCAGTGAATTTAAAGACCATGAGCGCTGGATAGAAGCTGCAGATAAAGCCATGTATCAATCTAAAAAGAATGGGCGAAACAAAGTAACTGCCTACGTTGATATAGAAAATGACGCTTAAGCGTCATTTTTTTAGTCATCAATTTTAGGCTACCGCTTTTATTTATTATTACTCAGTTGTATGACGGGAATCATCTTTAGGGCACTGGCCAATAGGCGTTACTTGCCCATTACCGTCAGCTTGTTCAAGCTTTACTTTAAATCCCCATAATCTGTATAGGTGCTTAAGCACTTCCTCGTGTGTGTTTGCCAAAGGAATATTATTGTGCGGTACATACCTAAGTGTCAGCGATCTATCCCCTCTAATATCAACGTCATATACTTGAATGTTGGGCTCATGATTACTCAAGTTGTACTGCGCTGATAGCGTTTCTCTGACCGCTTTATAGCCACTGTCGTCATGTATTGCCCCCACTTCTAAATGGGGGGTATTAGTATGGTCAACAATAGTAAATAATCTAAAATCACGAATTAACTTAGGCGATAAAAACTGGCTAATAAAACTCTCATCTTTAAAGTTTTCCATTGCAAAATGCAGTGTATCTAGCCAATTACTGCCTGCATATTCAGGAAACCAGCGTTTATCTTCTTCAGTTGGGTGCTCACATATTCTGCGAATATCAACCATCATATTAAAGCCTAAAGCATATGGGTTAATACCTGAATAATACTTGCTGTTGTAAGGAGGCTGATAAACTACATTAGTATGGCTTTGTAAAAACTCTAACATGAAAGAGTCGGTGAGCTTTCCCTCATCATATAAGTGATTAAGGATGGTGTAATGCCAAAAAGTTGCCCAACCTTCGTTCATTACCTGAGTTTGTTTTTGTGGGTAAAAGTATTGCGAAATTTTACGAACAATACGTATCACTTCACGTTGCCAAGAGTCCAGTAATGGGGCATTTTTTTCAATAAAATACAAAATA
>NZ_BADT01000200.1 GCF_000239855.1 Pseudoalteromonas sp. BSi20652
CTTAAGCTTTAAATGATTTTTCAATTTTACTAATGTAAAAGTTATAACAAGCAAGAAATTAGCATGACACCCACTTCAAATAATCCGCTAACCTGTTGTATAAATTAAGTTATTAAGTTATTAAGTTTAAATAAGTAAAAAATGATTGTAGTTTTTCAGTTCAAAGCAATGCTAATGCACAATGTTATTGTTTATTTATTAGGATGGGTGTCAGCGGGCTATTCGATTTTTCACTCTAACTATAACCACGATTGCGAAAAATCGGTTAAACCGTCGGCTAATTGTACAGTTAGTAATAAAGCATGGAATTGGTTGTGGAAATTAACTTACTGTGTGTGATTTTGGCGTGCAATTTTATTATGTTAAATTGATTGTTAATGGGTTTAACTGGGCTGCTGTAACAGTGTTTTTGGGTGTTTATTACTTGCTGATAATTAAAACGTGTTTTTATGAGTGATACCGTTTGATGGTTATTGCAATCAAACGGTATTTTATAAAGCTTTTTATTAAAAATGCTTAGTACCTTGGTTTATATGTTAAAGCTTTATTTATTAATACCTTAAATAAAACGAAACAAGACCAAGTGAAATTTTAAAACATTTTGTCTGCCATAAACTCTTTAATAAGTGCAGACACTTTATTTGGATGTTCATCAATAACCCAGTGTGCAGCTTTATCTAACCAAATTAATGATGAATTTGGAATTGCTTCTTCTAACATTGGCGCATACTTTGGCTTTTGAAACTTATCTTCTTTACCCCATAATATGAGTGTTTCATGAGGTAAGCTTTTAAGTTCGCCGGCAATAGCTTGCGTATATTCTTTATTAAGCCTGCGCATATTACTAAATAAAGCGGCTTTTCCTTGCTCGTTGCTCCATGGTGTTAAGTATATTTTCATCAACTCATCTGTCATGACGTTTTTGTCGTATACACCATTGGGCATAAAATCTTTTAGCGTATCAACAAACTCTTTTACGCTCATTTTTTCTTCTACGCCAGGTTCTAATAACGGTTCAAATTCTGGTACAGGCCATGAATCAAAGCATACACTGTCAATTAAGATTAATCCGTTTACCTTTTCAGGATAATTTACAGCCATTAATTGGGCAACACCTCCACCAATATCATGTGCCGCAATGTTTGCTTTAGCAATCCCGAGTGTATTCATAAATTTAATCATTATTCTACATTGCGCATTTATAGATACATCGGTATCGCTTGGCATATCAGATTCACCAAAGTTTAATAAATCTGGAGTAATCACCCGATGATTAGCCGCAAGTTTAGGCATTACATTTCGCCACAAAAATTTATTTGTAGGTATGCCATGAAGTAATAATAAAGGTGTGCCTTCTCCCATTTCTTGATAAGCAATTTGATGACCTTCAACTGTAACGTATTGTGTTTTGTTCATAGTTTGCCTCTATAGTGTTCAATAATTGGTTTAACCAAATGTAATTGATTAAAGCAATTTTGAGCCCAAGACGAGCACTAATGAGTTAATAACTATTTATAAAAATAAAGCCTATGTCATACATGGGCTTAGGTAGAAAAATAAATTATAATAAAAAGTTTTGGTTAGCTAAATTATAAAAATTAAAAAACAAAGTCGGACAATTTAAACTAACTATGAAAATAAGACCTTTGTTTATGAAATAATTACAAAATTTTAAATAACATTATATTTTTATAAAACAGTTATAAAATACATAAGAAGATAAAAAGCTGTTAACCCCCCTGCTATTTGGCAATTTGTTTAACGAGATTTAATATTTCACTGAGTCATAGTGAATATTAGATCGTTAAAAACTTATATATTTATTTTTATTTTATAAACATACAAAAATTTGTAGTTTGTGATGTGTAAGTAAACTTTTGCTTCTGTAACTGTGAATTAATTTATTACTATGGTTATTGAGTTATGTGGTCATTATGTTTTTTAAGGAGGGTTAAGTGCAGAGAGTAAAAA
>NZ_BADT01000199.1 GCF_000239855.1 Pseudoalteromonas sp. BSi20652
AATCTATGAAAGTGGGTGCATAGCTCAGCTGGATAGAGTACTCGGCTACGAACCGAGCGGTCGGAGGTTCGAATCCTCCTGCGCCCACCACTTTCATAAACAAGCCGACATTAAGTCGGTTTTTTTGTGCCTGAAATAAAGTGAAATGTAAGCTACCACTCCTGTAGCCGCAGAGCTTGCTCGCGTGAGAAGCGCCAGCTTCTAATTACTTACCACCGACATAACTGATACTTTATTTACGAGCTTCGCTCGTCGCGTCAGCAAGCTGCACGCCTACAAATAAAACCAGCCCTAATCTTTAAATCTAAACTCCGAGCTTATTTATCCGTTGTAGACGCTGAGCTTGCTCGCGTGAGAAGCGCCAGCTTCTAATTACTTACCACCGATATAACTGATACTTTATTTACGAGCTTCGCTCGTCGCGTCAGCAATCTGTATGCCTACAAGTAAAACCAGTGCTAATCGTTAAATCCAAACTCCGAGCTTATTCATTCGTTGTAGCCGCAGAGCTTGCTCGCGTGAGAAGCGACAGCTTCTATTCCCCCCTCAAAAATATAATTTATAAGACTTTATTTATTGGCAACGCCAGAAATAAGTGATTTATTCACAAAGAGACTAAGAGGCGCTACGCTTTTAGAGATAGTAATAAAGCTAAGTTTATCTAATGATCCATGGCTTGTGTTTTCTCATTTACTTCTCTTTCGCTTCTCTTTGTGCAATAGATCTTTAAGTAGTTCATTGACCAAAAAATTAAATAAGCAGAAGCGTTTAAGCCCTAAGAAGGTTAAATACGGTTTGAAGCTTAAAATGAGAGAGGGTATTTCCAAGTAAAACCAGCCCTAATCTTTAAATCCAAACTCGAGTTTATTTATCCGTTGTAGACGCAGAACTTACTCGCGTGAGAAGCGCCAGCTTCTAATCACTGTATCTACTCAAGCCCACTTAACCCTTTTCTAAAGCTGCTCTTTATTATTACCTATGTTATTTTAAACGCCTTGTTTAAAAGGATATTGCAGTATGTTTAAAACCCTATTTATTACTTTATTTTTTATTTTTAGCACCATTTTTATTGCAAGCGTGCAAGCCAACGAAGCTAATAACTCACTCGTTGTAGGTGCGCAGCAATATGCTAAATATTTATCACAGTTAAAAAATAAACGCGTAGGGCTAGTAGTTAATCAAACATCAACAGTAGGGCAAACTCACTTAGTAGATGCGCTGCTGACTAAAAACATAAACATAACTAAAATTTTTGCACCTGAGCATGGCTTTCGCGGCGATCACGATGCGGGCGCCCATGTAAAAAATACCGTTGATAGCAAAACAGGTATTCCGCTTATTTCTATTTATGGTAAAAATAAAAAACCAAGCCAAGCTGCTTTAGCTAATGTTGATGTGATTATTTTTGATATTCAAGATGTGGGAGTGCGTTTTTATACCTACATAAGCTCTATGCACTACATGATGGAAGCCGCTGCAGAGCAGGGGATAGAATTTTTGGTACTCGATAGGCCCAATCCAAATATTGCCTACGTTGATGGGCCAATATTAGAGCCAGAATTTAAATCGTTTGTAGGCATGCACCCAATTCCTGTTTTACACGGCATGACCGTTGGCGAGCTTGCCAAAATGATCAAAGGAAAGGGCTGGATTAATAAAGCGCCCGATTTAAAATTAACTGTGATCCCTGTTGATCATTACACTCGCAAAAGTACATACAGCTTGCCTGTAAAACCCAGCCCTAATTTACCTAACGATCAAGCCATTGCACTTTACCCATCACTTTGCTTTTTTGAGGCAACGCCTATCAGTATTGGTAGAGGCACCGACTTTGCATTTCAAGTAATTGGCTATTCGCCAGTAGCATTAGGTGATTTTAATTTTACACCGCGCGCAATTAAAGGCGCTGCTTTAAACCCTAAATTTAAAAACCAAACCGTGCAAGGGCTTGATTTAAGACAAGCAAATATTTCAGGTTTAAATTTAACTTACTTAATAAACGCGTACACGGAACTTAGTAAAAATAACATCTCGTTTTTTGAGCGCGCTGACTTTATGGATAAGCTAGCAGGTACTAATAAATTGCGCTTAGCTATTGAAGCCGGGCAACCAGAAGCGCAAATAAAACAAAGCTGGCAGGTGGGGCTTGCGCAATTTAAAGCGCAAAGAGCGCCTTACTTGTTATATAAATAAGGGCTACCCATGTTTATCGCTTTAAAAAATCAAAGGTGTGGTTATATCAAACAAGCATTTATAGTGGCATTAAGCTTTATTATTGTGGGTTGTAGTACACCACCGGAGCCTATTAGCTCGTTGCTACCACTTACAAAAAGCCAACTTGTAGAGCTGCCTAATGCACAAGTGGTTGTAACGTTTCCGGAGGTCAATCCAAGTAGCCGGTTTTATGTAAATAACCGAGGAACGTTTAAAGCTTACAAAGGGCGCGGGCAATTATTAATACAAAACCACAACGCACAAAGCGCCGATATTTACATTAATAATCAAAAGCTCGACGTTAGCCAACTGAGCGCCAACACCTTATACAATTACAGTTTGGCAAAAAATACTCACAATGGTGTTAATACCTTTAAAGTTGAAAATATTCTCCCTGCTAGCGCAAGCTTAACACTGCGTTTTGCATTTCCTACTTTAAGTGATGAACCAAAAAAGCATATAGATTTTACTGAAGTAGATACATTAATTGAGCGCGATGTAAAAGCAGGTTTTCCTGGGGCTGTGCTGGCTGTTATTAAAAATGGCGAGCTAATAAAGTTAACAGCCTATGGCGATGCAAAGCAATATCAGCAAAGTGATTTAATGTTACTTCGACCAGAGCCCATGCAAACTAATACCTTGTTTGACCTTGCCTCAAACACCAAAATATTTGCCACCAACTTTGCACTTATGAAATTAGTAAGCGAAGGGTTGTTAAATATTAATAAACCCGTACAAAACTACCTAAGCGAATATAAAGGTGAAGGGCGAGCAAAGCGCACAGCAAAAGACTTACTTACACATAGCGCCGGATACCCGCCAGTATTTGACTTTCATCGTAAAGATGGCAGCTACGGCGACGCGTTTTATTCGCAAAACAGTAAAACCACCAAACAGCTATTACTTACCAGCGTGCCTTTTAGTAGTAAATCATCTGGGCAGCCTGTTTACTCAGATATTGATTACATGATTTTAGGCGTACTCATTGAGCGCATTACAGGGCAGCCCCTTGACGAATACCTAGAGCGGCAAGTGTATGCGCCACTAAAATTAACTAACACGTTATTTAATCCACTTAAAAAAGGCTTTAAGCCGCAGCAATTTGCAGCCACTGAGCTTAGCGGCAACACACGAGACGGGCGCATTAAGTTTGATAATGTTCGTACCACTGTTTTACAAGGCCAAGTGCATGATGAGCGCGCTTACTACTCACTTGATGGCGTAGCAGGGCATGCAGGATTATTTAGTAACGCCCAGGACTTAGCCGTGCTTTGCCAGCTATTATTAAATAGCGGCGGCTACGGCGATCAACAATTATTTAGTGCAAGTGCCTTAGCGCAATTTTTAACACCGCAATCAAGAGACGAAACCTATGGGCTTGGCTTTAGGCTTGCCGGTAATAACCAAGCAAGGCGTTGGCACTTTGGTCCTTATGCAAGCGCACAAGCTTACGGGCACACAGGTTGGACGGGGACAGTGACCGTAATTGACCCCGCCTACGACTTAGCTATTGTTTTACTTACCAATGCTCGCCATAGTGCTATTAAAGGCTCGCAAAAACGTTACGAATTTACAGGCAAACAATTTGAAACCGCGCAGTACGGATCGGTGGTGTCACTCATTTATGAAGCCCTACTAAATCAATAGGCTATCGCATAGGTTAAAACGTACTAACAGCATTACCCTAAGCGATTTATTTACAGGTGACTTGAGTAAAGCAATCTATTAAGCTAAGCGGCTTACAAATCTAAGCCAGCTTATGCTGCTAGGCTTAACAAATAAGCGATAAAACGCGTACAAAGCGAGAGTGGCTCGCTAATAATTAAGGTTAACTTTTTATGCATTGGTATTCTATTTTACCGCCGCTAATTGCGATTGCTATCGTGTTTTGGCGAAAAGAAGTAATTATGGCGCTACTTGTTGCAGTTGCTTCTTCAGAGTTTTTGCTCGCCTTGCAAGGTGAAGGTAGTAGCGTGTTTACTGCTTTTTTAAATACCATTGAACGTATTATTTCGGTTGCCAGTTCACCAGGTAATACACGCATATTAATATTTAGTATTTTAATTGGTGCACTGCTTGCCTACATTCGCGAATCTGGCGGCGTTGCAGCAACTGTTAATATGCTAATGAACAAAGGCATTGCAAAAAGTAAGCGCCAAGTGGGCTTTTTAACCATGTTTACCGGTATTGCGGTGTTTATAGAATCTAACTTGAGCGTACTTACCTCAGGTATTTTATCGCGTGGCTTGTTCGACAAATTTAAAATGAGCCGAGCGCGTTTAGCGTACATTATTGACAGCACCAGTGCGCCAGTGTGTATTTTAATACTACTTAACGGCTGGGGTGCATTTGTACTTGGTTTGTTAGGTAACTACGAGCTAGGTGAGTCGGCTGTATCGGTATTGTGGGGCAGCGTAGGGTATAACTTTTACGCCATAATTACCCTCGTTATTGTTTTTTACACAATCGCGTTTGATAAAGTGCATGGCCTAATGAAAGAAGCCGAAGAAAAACTAGAGCTTCAAATAACCGACTTAAAAGATGAAATAAAAGCCTCTAAAGCGCGTTACATGCTAATCCCGCTTATTACGCTAATTACCAGCATGGTTGGCTTTATGTATTACACCGGTAATGGTGTGTTGGCAGAGGGTAGTGGCTCTAAGTCAGTATTGTACGCAACGGTTTTAGCCATTGTTGTCGCTTACTTTTTAATGATTGGTTCTCGCAAATTTACGCATCATCAATTAGTTGATACCGGTTTTAAAGGTATGGGCGAATTAATGCCATTGGTCGCCATTGTACTGCTTTCGCTTACACTTGGCGCAAGCTTAAAAGAGTTGGGTACAGGTGTATTTGTAGCATCACTTGTTGGCGACTACCTACCTATTTACTTAATAGTACCAGTGCTGTTTTTAACCGGCGCGGTAATGTCGTTTACTACGGGTACATCGTGGGGCACGTTTGCTATATTAATCCCAATTGGTGTGCCACTTATTCAAGCGCTAGGTTTACCACCGTCGCTTGTGGTAGGTGCTATTTTGGGTGGTGGTATATTTGGCGATCACTGCTCGCCTATATCCGACACCAGCGCTGTATCGGCTATTGCATCGGGGTGTGACTTACTCACCCACGTTAAAACACAGCTACCGTATGCCTTATTTGGTGGCGCACTTACCTTTATAGCTTATTTGGTTATTAGCATTATTGTGTTGTAAACACATTTTAGAACACGACAGTTCCAAATACTCAAAAGCCTGCTTAATTGCAGGCTTTTTTTTCAAAATAAAGCATAAAGCGTGCGTAGATACCATCTCTTCTAACCAGCCTCAAGCTTTCTTTAAATAGCTTGGGGCTGATATTCAGTTTGATTCTTCACAACACCAAAACAGATATGTGTCAGCTTTCTCATTGCAGCACCAATTGCCTGCATTTTTGTTTTACCTTGCTCCACTAATCGCTTATTTTGGGCTTTTATATCTGGATTATGTTGTACAGCTACTACAGCAGCCATATACAATTTAGCCCTTATATACCCAGGCCCTTCTTTGCTTAAGGTTGTTTTTCCAGCCCGTTTGCCTGACTCATTAAGCTTAGGTATTAAGCCTAAGTAACAAGCTAATTGCTTGGCATTTTTAAACTGTTTACATGCCATCAAGGACACCATCATACGTGATATTACCTCTCCAACACCTTTGATACTTTGAAGCAATTGGCGGTTCTTTTTTAATTGTGGGTGTCTATCAATATGCTCATCAATGTCATTTTTTAGCTTGCCTATCTCAGTTTTTAGTACAGCTATCATATCTTCAATTGACTGAGTAACTCGAGTAGATGCACCTGAGAAACCAACAGCTTCATAACGATTTTCTTCGCGACGTAAGTCTTGCTCAAGTGCTTCAAGTCTACGCGTCATTACTTTTAACTCTCTCGCTTCAACAGGCTCAGGCTGCCAACTTAAAAGTGAGTGCTGTTGGTCATGACCATAACGAGCAAGCATTGTGGCGTCTGACTTGTCTGTCTTATGGACAAGCCCTAATGAACTTGCGTACTGTTTTGCTTTACCAGGATTTACATGTAATAAAATAAATCCTTGCTCATATAGGAAATACATCAGCGGCTCGCTATAAACACCTGTGGGCTCTGTTGTAATAACAATATCTTGTGCTTCTAAATTTGTATTCTTTATCAACCAGGCAACTAACTCTTGATAGCCCTGCGGGTTATTTTTAAAAATCTTCGTTTTCTTTTTACTTTTGACTACATCGCGTAGCCAGGAAATATCTAACTTTTCTTTACCCACATCAATGCCAATAAAAGCTTTCATCTCTATCTACTCCCCTTGTACATGCAGCGTCACCCTTAGTTGGGGCGCTAGGATACCATTCAGTTTAATGGAGGTTAGGAAGTCAGGGCTCAATCTACGTCACAGCATTTTCACACTCTGGTTGGGTACGAGCTCACTGTCTTCCCGATGTGACAAGTGCTAGCTAAACACTCATCAAGAAGAGATACAAGGTTGGGTTGAGTGACACGAAACCCAACGGATCTCCAATCCACTTTGCAGCTTTAACGTTAAATATATGCATTGTTTTTGTAGGCGCTTAGCTTGCTAGCGCGTCGGGTGTGAGTAAAAGAGGGGCTACCGTTACCCTCTCTTTAGCCACTCAGCGCACGCTTAATCCTTCAAAGCATAATTAATGTGAATGTAAACGGCGAAGGTAGGCCATCTATGGCCTAGTTTCGCCTTATCGCGCATATTACTCATCAATTAATTATTTTCAGGGCGTGATGATGGGGAAAGGGTGTTAAACGTTAGATTGGTTTTTAGTCTGTCAATATACAAAGCCGACTTTAAAAACCTAACATAAGTAAACTTCTGATTAAGAGCATTTTATTTATGTATGGTTTTAGGTAAACTATTATTCAAATCTCATTCACAAATATGGAATTAAAGTGTACTCAGGAAAACAAGTTATTAAAGCTGGAGAAACACTTTTATTATCCAACCTAAGCGATACAGACCCTGATTTATTTTCTCGTAGTATGGATATTTTGTCTTTTTGGCGCTTTTCGTTTGAAGATGCATTAGACACAGCCTTTTCAATATTAGTAAGGGAAACCTTACCACATGATAGTGAAGCAATTTTTGCCAAGAGATTAAAACGCCATCCTTCTATAGTTTCAAAACTAAAACGTTTTGATACGATGAAGCTAAAAAATATGCAAGATATCGGTGGTTGTAGAGTAATTTTAAAGGATGAAAAAAAATTACGCAAAGTAGTTCGAAGTTTAAAATTACTTCCTGAGTTTCAAAATAAAAATAGCAAATATAAATATAAGGATTATATCAAAACACCTAAAAAGGATGGTTATCGAGGGTATCATCTAATAGGGCGCTTCATTGATAGTGAAGGGAAAGAGAAGAGTATTGAAATTCAGTTACGAACAAATATTCAGCACTCTTGGGCGACAGCTTTAGAAATTGTCGACTTATTTACTGGACAAGCTTTGAAATCGAGTATTGGTGAAGATAAATGGAAAGATTTTTTCAGTGCTACTAGTGAACAATTTGAAGTTATTGAAAGGATGCCTTTATATTCTGGGTTATCGCCCCAAGAGTTTGTTTCAAAGTTTGCGAAAAAGTTAAGTTCGAGCAATGATATACAACTAATATATAGTCATAAATTATGCTTGTATTATTTAAAGGATTTAGGCGTTATAGAGCGTTTGGGTGCATTTGCAGGTTCTTTAAAGGTAATTGATAACCAACTTTTAGAAATAGATAGTAAGCCTGGTTACATACTTTTGGTAATTGACTTTGATGAAAATAATTTAACCTCTACTTTGTTTTCGGATGATCTGGATGGTAAGAGAGACGCCGAAAAAAGTTATATTGAAGCGGAAAAATATGCCGCTGCAGAAGATGGGATTGTCGTTGCACTCGTTTCATCGTCAAATGTAGGCGGAATAAGGGATGCTTATCCAAACTATTTCGCTGATTCTACAAACTTTTTAAAGTATTTAGAATTGTTAACTAAAATTGACAATCCTATTAGGCTAAATATGAAACGTAGAATGAAATTTGCTGGCGAAAGATAGCATTCAGTAAAAAGTTTGTGTAGTTTTACTTTTTTTGGTTGCCTTTAATAATATTTAAAATGCCACTACGGAACTAAAGGCATTAGGATCTACAAACCTTTACCCCAGCTCCCGCATGCTTAAGCGCAATAATTTGCCCTTTACCGTTATGCGCCATAGCCAGCATATCACCAGTGTTTATATTACTTTCTACCGCATGTTTACCTTTTAAATCACTTAACAGTGAATGCTTAATTTGCACGAGCACCTCGCCATGACAGCTGGCTATAAACCAGTCGTTGTCGACCTTAACGAGCGTGCCGTATTCTATGTGGCGTTGCTGATGGCGCCGTAAATCGTTAGCTAATTGACTATCAAGCGCGTGTTTTTGCTCGTTTATAGAGCTTGCGTAGCTACCAGCTTGGTTTATTTCGTGTGTTTTAATAATTGAATAGTCGTGAATATCTATAGTGTTAAGCACGGTTTTAGGCTCTGTATTTATTACGTTGTTATTATCAAACACAATAAAAGCAAACACACCGAGTGCGCAGGCAAGGCTGGTTAGCTGCAGCGTAAAGCCGAACTTTTTAGGCTTTGTTTGCGTGGACTTTTTAAGTAACACTTTTTGCTGATCGCTTGTAAGTGTAGTGCGCGCTTTTCGCTCTTTGTAATGTTGTGTGAGCTTTTGATCAAACGGCTCATCAGGCTTGTTCATTGTTTGCTCCTAATAAACGTTTAAGGTTTTGCTTGGCATAGCGCAGCCTTGTTTTAATGGTCTCAAGGCTGCTTTGCGTTATAAGTTCTATGTCGGTGAGCGAAAAGCCTTCTTGTTGTAAGGTTATGGCTTCACGCTGTACAAAGCTGAGTTGTTTTAGCGCGGCGTCGAACGCGTCATAGCTTATGTTTGAGCTGCCTATATGCGAGTTTCCACTAGTTAAGTCACTGCTATTTAAGTCGCTTTCGCTTTTATCATTTTGTGCTGCTAAATGCGTGTTTTCGTCAAGCTCTACAAAGTGCTGTTGCCTGCGGTATTCGTCAATGAGTGTGTTGCGGGCAAGTTTAAATAACCACGCTTTTGGTGTGGTTTGGGCTTGGTAAAGGTGGCGTTTTTCGATTACTTTTAGCCATGTTTGTTGGCTTACGTCGTATGCTAAATGAGTATTAGATTGCGTAACAAGGTAGTGGTATAAGTCGTTACTGTAGAGGGCAATAAGCTGCTCTAAGTAACGATTGTCGCCACTTTTTGCGTAACTTGCCATGCAGTCCTTGCTTGGCGTTTCAAATAACCATGACTTAATACTTAGTAGCATAGGCTCATCGCTTTTATTGTTGTAATTTAAAATCGAGCTGTACGGTTTGACCTGTTTGTAATTGTGCCACACCTTCAATTACTTTGGGGCGATATTTCCAGCGTTTAATGGCTCTTATTGCTTCGCGGTCAAAGGTGCGTTTTGGCTCGGCGTTAATAACTACAGGGTCGATTACTTCCCCCGTTGGCGAAATACTAAAACTTAGTTGCACCCAACCTTCAATACCATCGCGCGCTGCTGTGGTTGGGTATTTAGGGTTTATGCGCACTATGGGTGTTGCATCCCCTGTTGGGCGATTAATGGTGTTGTTAATGTCGCCACCAAAATCGTCAATAGTCACCGGCGTAAAGTCGCTAATTGCCAACACAGGATCGGCTGATGTATCAAGCGGTGGAGCTTTTTGCGGCACTTTAGGCATTGGCGGTGGCGGCTGTATTTTTTGTATATGCCTGACTTTTGAATCCTCAGGTGCCTGAAAAATCTCTACTATAATATCGCCCCCTGGTTTAACTGGTGCGCGTTGCTCGCCACTTATTAAATATTGCATAAACGCAAAAGCTGCAAAGGTCATTGCGGCGCCGCCAATAACGGCAGTCGATGTTTTAATAAATACTGGGCTGTTAGGTACTTCAAGTGTGTGCATAAGCCGCTCCAAATTTTATTGACCACTACAATTAGGGGGTTTTCAAAGCTATAACGGGTGGCAAATCAAAAAGGGGTGAAATAATTTTATAAAAAATGTGGGGTTTAGTTACAATAGCCATTCGCAAATATTAAAACTTAACTTTTTAGGCTGTTATGCAACTCATTGAAATAAATAAAGCGCGTTACCGTAAACATTTAAACCGTGTTATTGCAGGATGTGGTATTGGTTTGGCTGTAGGCAGCTTGGCTATATCGCAAACGCTGATTGCTTTATTTCCTGATGAAAGTGGTAGCCACTTTCATTGGAACTTAATAGGTGTTGCTATTACTAGCGTTGGGCTTGCGTGGTTACTTCATAAATATCGTACACATACGTTTATGATAGAAGTTGTTTATGTGTGGGAGCTTAAAAAAGCACTTAATAAAATAACCCGTAAAATGGCTAAATTAAAAGCCGCTGGCCGTGAAGGTAATGCCGATGCGTTATTAGCGATTCACTATAGCTACGCGGGCTCTCGGTTATTGTGGCAGTTAGACGATAACCTAATCACTATGGACGATTTAGCCATTAAACAAGCTGAGCTTGAATCTGTTGCAGCGCAACATAACGTAACGCTTAACGTTGAAGATTACGATGAAAGCATTTTAAAACAGTTTTAAAACGTAGGTTTTTAAATTAGTCAGAGGAGCCTTAATGAAAAAAGTACTCATAGTTTGTTTAGGTAATATTTGCCGCTCGCCAACCGCAGAGGCGGTATTAAAAGCCCGTGCTAAAAAGCTAGGTGTTAACGTTAAAGTCGATTCGGCAGGGACTATTGGTTACCACGAAGGTAAAACGCCTGATAGTCGCTCAATGGCAGCAGGGGAGAAGCGCGGTTATAGTTTTAAAGGTATTTATTCACGTAAAGTACGCACAAGCGACTTTACTGAGTTTGATTTAATTTTAGCGGCCGATACGCAAAACTTAGCTGATTTAAAAGCCCAGTGCCCTGAGCATCTACAGTACAAATTAGCGCTGTTTTTAGAATATGGCGAGCAAGCCCAAAGCGCTATTCCCGATCCTTATTACGGCGGCGATGATGGCTTTGAAAATGTGCTCGATTTAATAGAAGCGGCTAGCGATAAAATACTCGCTAAAATTTAATCCCTATTTTATTACTAAAGCTAAATTTAACGAGCTTTTTGTCGTATTGCATGATGTTCCTAAAGTAAGTACATTTTGTGCTTACTCAAAGGGAACTTTATGAAAACAAAAATATTACTACTCACTTTATCCATCGCTTCTTGTTCTACTTTTGCTAACGATGTTAGTTTTTCGATTGGGGGTGGCTATCCTTACTTAGTTATTCCTGAGGTGTCTTTATCGGCTAACGACAACACACAACGCTGGTATGCAAACTATAAACTAGGCCTTGATGATGGATTTTCTGCCGGTTTTGAACAAGCAGTAAGCGATAATAAAAAACATGCATTTGGCGTACTTGTGGGCGCTATTGGTGCAAGAGATACAGACCAAGAGTGTGAAAGTTCAACTAATGATGTAGCAACTGACTTTGCTAATACTCTCAGTTGTGTAATTGGCGGTATTTTTGATGAAGAAACAACAAACGGCATAGGGCTTACGTACAGCTATAACTTTAATGGACTGAACAGCGCTGGTTTTAGATTAGAGCTAGATGTTGGCTACGGTAAAGCAAGCGACAGCAATGAAAAAAGAGCTGATGGTGGTATTAGTGTAAGTTACGAATTTTAACTACGTAGAATTTGTATTAGTTGGTATTAAAAAATGCGCATAAAGCGCCTTTTTTAATGAGCCGCTTTTGGTGGCGGTTAATTTTAAAGTCGAGTTGTACCTGAGAAATAGCGCTAACGGGTTTGCCATTTTCAAACTTTGGCGTGTAACGCCATGCTCCAAGTGTTTTGTGCTGCGTTTAAAAATAATCCCAATTATTTATAATTATATTTTTAGGAGCATTGCAAGGTGACGCCATGGTTGTTTCTAAATCGGGTAAGTTAAAGTAAGCGTAAAGGTACTTTTGTAGGCTTATTTATTTGTTATTAGCATTGAAAATAGGAGCTGTCGTCGCCATATATTTGCCATAAACAGTCTTGTACTACGGTGTATTTATCCTATTTTGTGATATTATCACTTTATTATCGTGTCGTAGTTATTTAAATATTTGGATTTGTCGTGGCGCAAGTAAGAGCAAGAGTCCAGCTTAATGTTGGCAGAAATAGTGATATCCCTGCAGAAATAATCTCATTTACTGATTTAAAAGATGGTAAAGAACATATTGCTATGGTGTTTAACAACGCCGATATAGAGCAAGATGTACCGCTTATTCGTATGCATTCAGAGTGTTTAACAGGTGATGTATTTTACTCATCGCGTTGTGATTGCGGCGAGCAGCTAAATGAATGTATTGAAATGATGCACGAGCAAGGCGGTATATTATTGTATTTACGCCAAGAAGGCCGTGGCATTGGTTTATACAACAAAATTGACGCTTACGTACTGCAATCGCAAGGTATGAACACCTATGAGGCTAATAATCATTTAGGCTTTGCTGATGATTTACGTGATTTTTCTGATGCGGTACTAATGCTCAATGCGCTTAATTTAAGTCACGTTAAATTAATGACTAATAATCCTAAAAAGCTTAATGCATTAAAAGATGCGGGTATTAGTGTTGATTCGGTTGTGGGCACACATGCGCACATTAAAGCGGGTGTTGCGGGTAATAAATCGTACCTAGAAACAAAAATTAAGCATGGCGCGCATATGTTAGATATTAAGAAAATTAAAAAACCTTAACTATTTAATTACGTTTCGTCTATTAATCCCCCCTCACGCCAAGTTATACTTGGCGTGTTTCGTTTTAAATTAAGAGCAAGTATGTCTACACAATTACGAATTTTTAAAGCCGATGCAGGGCTAAAGTGGTTAAAAGCCGGATGGCTTATTTTTAAAACCCAGCCAGCAACCTTATTTTTATGCATTTATTTATTGGCATTGTAGGGCTGCTGTCTTTATTTTTACCACTGCTGCAAGTAGTAGCAGCACTAGCTACGCCATTTTTAACCGCAGGGTTTTACCAAGCGGTGCTTAGTAAGCAGCAGGGCGGAAAAATTATGCTAGCCGATATTCTCAAGCCATTTACGGCTAAGGGAAATCGTTTAGGGTTATTACGTTTAGCACTTTATCAAATGGGTGCGGGCATTTTAATGGCGTTACTTGCTAATGGCTTATTTGCCGATGCAGTGGCTGTTATGAGCCAACCAGGACTTGATCCAAACGTAGCGCTTGAACAAATGCTTGAGAGTATTTCGGGCGCGAATGTAATTTTATTTTTTATGGCAATGCTAATTTACTTAACTGCATTTGCGTACGCTGTGCCACTTGTTTATTTTAGTAAAGAAACACGCATTTTAACGGCGCTTAAAAAGTCGTTAATGGTGTTTTATCATAATATTTTGCCACTTGGTGTTTTTGGTCTTATTTGCGCATTATTTATGGCGCTTTCGATGTTCTTATCGTTCTTACCACTGTTGATTTTAATGCCGATTTGCTACATTAGCTTTTTTGTATCTTATCAAGCCATTTTTATGCCTGTTGTACCACCAAGTGACGACATTAATGTTAAGCCACTTAGCAGTGAAACAAGCGGGCGTTTTGACGCTTAATGGATGATAAATTAAAGCAAAAACTAAAAAACTATGTACTTTGGTTACTAGGGCGCCAAGAATATTCGCGTCGTGAGTTAACGCTCAAATTACAGCAAAAAGAAGCCACAGAAGAGTTTATTGAAACGCTGCTTGATTGGTGCGAAAAGCATAATTTTATTAACGAGCAGCGATACTGTGAAGGCTTTGTAAGAAAACACATATTTAAATGCCACGGGCTTAAGCGAATACAAAGCGAAGCTATGGGCAAAGGGATTGATCGTTCGCTACTTGAATTGGTAGTTGAAGAGCTTGAAGTAGATTGGTTTGAGCTTGCGCAGGATGCGTACAATAAAAAATATTCGAATACACCGGCCGATCTCGATTACAAAGATAAAGCTAAGCGCGTGCGCTACTTAATGTATCGGGGTTTTAGCTACGATGAAATTAATTTTGCAATGCAAGCACAGTAAATACAGGTGAGACTTTCAAATGCAGCACATGACTACCGCACAAATTAGGCAACAGTTTTTAGACTTTTTTGCCAGCAAGCAACATCAAATAGTACCTTCTAGCTCGCTTATACCGGGTAACGATGCCACGTTGTTATTTAACAATGCCGGCATGGTGCAATTTAAAGATGTATTTTTAGGCGCAGAAAGCCGCCCTTATACACGTGCAACAAGCTCGCAGCGCTGTGTACGTGCTGGCGGTAAGCATAACGATTTAGAAAACGTAGGCTACACTGCTCGCCACCATACATTTTTTGAAATGTTAGGTAACTTCAGCTTTGGTGATTACTTTAAGCAAGACGCGATTAAGTTTGCATGGGAGTTTTTAACTGAGGTAGTAAGCCTACCTAAAGAAAAACTTTTAGTAACTATTTATCACGATGATGAAGAAGCGTTTGGTTACTGGGCTAACGAAATTGGCTTACCAGAGGATCGTATTATTCGTATTGCGACCTCAGACAACTTTTGGTCTATGGGCGATACGGGTCCGTGTGGTCCGTGTTCTGAAATATTTTATGATCACGGCGAGCATATTTGGGGTGGTCCTCCAGGCTCTCCTGAGGAAGACGGCGACCGTTTCATCGAAATTTGGAACCTTGTATTTATGCAATACAACCGTCAAAGCGACGGTACAATGTTGCCTCTACCTAAGCAATCTGTTGATACGGGAATGGGCCTTGAGCGTATTTCTGCTATTTTGCAGGGCGTGCATTCAAACTACGAAATCGATTTATTCCAAGGCTTAATTGCCGCTGCTGCAAGTGTTACTAATGCACAAGACATGGACGACAAGTCACTACGCGTAGTGGCGGATCACATTCGTTCGTGTGCGTTTTTAATCTCAGACGGTGTTATGCCATCTAACGAAGGTCGTGGTTATGTACTGCGCCGTATTATTCGTCGTGCTGTGCGCCACGGTAATAAGTTAGGTGCACAAGGTTCGTTTTTCTATAAATTAGTTGCTGCGCTAATTGAGCAAATGGGTCAAGCGTACCCAGAGCTTGCTAAGCAACAAGAAATTATCGAAAAAGTATTACGCATTGAAGAAGAGCAGTTTGGTAAAACACTTGAACGTGGCTTAGCTATTTTAGAAGAAAGCTTAAGCGACCTTAAAGGCGATATTATACCGGGCGACTTAGTATTTAAACTTTACGATACGTATGGTTTTCCAGCTGACTTAACGGCCGATGTTGCGCGTGAGCGCCAGATGACGATTGATCATCAAGGCTTTGAAGAGTGTATGGCTGTACAACGTAAAACAGCGCAACAAGCGGGTAAGTTTGGTGCTGATTACAATGACCAATTAAAATCAGATAAACACACTGACTTTAAAGGTTACGATAGCACTCATTATAGCGCGACCGTGGTTGAAATTTTTGCCGGTGGCGAAGCTGTTCAGTTATTAGAAGATGGTCAACAAGGTATTGTAGTATTAGACCGCACACCGTTTTACGCTGAATCAGGCGGCCAAACGGGCGACACGGGTACTATTACAGTTGCGGGTGGCGAATTTAATGTTACTAATACCACTAAGCTTGGTAATGCTTTTGCTCACCACGGTACTGTGCAAGGGCGTATTGGTGTTAATGACAAAGTTGACGCCACTATTGATGATACGCGCCGCGACAGCATTAAGAAAAACCACACAGCTACACATATTTTACACGAAGCACTACGCCAATTATTAGGCGATCATGTAGGCCAAAAAGGCTCACTTGTTCAGCCAGATCGTTTACGTTTTGACTTTTCGCATTTTGAAGCAGTTACAAAAGATGAGCTACGTGAAATTGAGCGTGTAGTTAATGACGAAATTCGTCGTAACTTTGCACTTAATACTGAGCTTATGGCTATTGATGATGCTAAAGCGAAAGGTGCTATGGCGTTGTTTGGTGAAAAATACGATGACGAAGTACGTGTGGTAACCATTGGCGACTACTCTATTGAGCTTTGTGGTGGTACTCACGTTGAGCGCGCTGGCGATATTGGTTTATTCAAAATAGTATCTGAAAGCGGTATTGCAGCAGGCGTTCGCCGAATTGAAGCGGTAACCGGTGCAGAGGCTGTAGCGTACGTTAGCGAACAAGAGCAACAATTACATGATGTAGCTGCTTTAGTAAAAGGCGATAGCGCATCGGTACTTGAAAAAGTAACTGCGTTGCTTGAAAAGTCAAAAGGCCTTGAAAAGCAAATTGCACAACTTAGCGATAAGCTAGCAAGTGCTGCGGGCGCGTCTTTACTTGATTCGATTGTTGAAATTAACGGCGTTAAGCTACTTGTAGCAAACGTTGAAGGTACTGAATCTAAAGCGCTTCGCGGTATGGTTGATGACCTTAAAAACAAGATCGGCTCAGGTGTTATTGCACTGGGTGTTGCCAGTGGCGACAAAGTAAGCCTAATTGCCGGTGTAACGAAAGACTTAACAGGCAAAGTAAAAGCCGGTGAGTTAGTTAACCACATGGCAGGCCAAGTAGGTGGTAAAGGTGGCGGTCGTCCAGATATGGCACAAGCCGGTGGTAGTGAGCCACAAAACCTTGCTGCTGCACTAGATAGCGTGACAGCTTGGTTAACTGAGCGTACTTAAGCCTAAGTGGCGCTTATTGTTCAAAAATTCGGTGGCACTTCGGTCGGCTCAATAGAGCGAATTGAAGCAGTCGCCGACCTTGTTGTTAAAACCAGACAACAAGGGCATCAAGTGGTTGTGGTGCTCTCGGCTATGTCGGGAGAAACCAACCGCTTAATTAACCTCGCCAAACAAATTGATACTCGCCCGAGTAGCCGTGAACTAGACGTACTTATTAGCACCGGAGAGCAGGTTTCTGTATCACTGCTTGCTATGGCTATTATAAAACGTGGTCATTCAGCTGTAAGCTTATTAGCCGATCAAGTCAATATTCTAACCGACAACATGTTTGGTAAAGCTCGTATTGCTGAGGTTGCTGCTACGCGCTTAAAGCATGAGCTTGAGCATAATCGTATTGCTATTATTGCTGGGTTTCAGGGACGTGATATTGAGGGCAATATTACAACGCTTGGACGCGGCGGCACCGATACATCGGCTGTAGAAATAGCAGCGGCTATAAAAGCCGACGAATGCCAGATCTATACAGACGTTGATGGCGTATATACTACAGATCCTCGTGTTGAACCTAACGCGCGCAGAATGAGCCAAGTTACTTTTGCCGAAATGCTAGAACTGGCAAGTTTAGGGGCGAAAGTGTTGCATATTCGCTCGGTAGAAGCCGCAGGCAAACATAATGTGCCTCTTAGGGTGCTTTCTAGTTTTAATCCTGATGAAGGCACATTAATAAGTTTTGAGGAGAACGATATGCCTAACAAGGTAGTATCGGGGATTGCGTTTAATCGTGAAGAATGTTTAATTAAGGTACAAGGTGTGCCAACAGGTACGCAATATCTTTCAAAAATATTGAAACTTTTTGCCGAAAATGGCATCGAAATAGATATGATTAATCAAGTTAATCATAACTTTGAAAAAATAGACTATGCTTTTACTGTGCACTCGAATGATTATCTGCAAGCACTTGAATTATTGAGTGAAGATCAAGCTCAACTTGGTGCTCAAAATATAAGCGGATTGCAAGCAGTAGCTAAAGTTTCTGCTGTTGGCATGGGTATGAAATCTCATTCTGGTGTTGCTAGTTTATTTTTTGATGCATTAGCGCAGGAAAATATTAATGTGGTTTTAGTCTCGACTTCAGAGATTAAAATTTCAGTTTTAATAGATGAAAAGTACCTAGAGTTGGCAGTTCGTGCATTACACAAAGCATTTTTAACAGAAAATGGATAGATTGAGAGTTTTTACTTACTTTTCAGTCTAATTTTCATTAGTATGGAAAAGCGGAATCTTATAATTTTTATTGGAACATGGGAGCAAGAGAATGCTAATACTAACTCGTAGAGTAGGTGAAACCCTAATGATTGGTGACGAAGTAACAGTTACTGTTCTAGGTGTTAAAGGAAATCAAGTTCGAATCGGTGTTAATGCACCAAAAGACGTATCAGTGCATCGTGAAGAGATTTACATGCGCATACAAGCTGAAAAGTCGAACCCTAATCCGGGCAATGCTTAATCAACACGTATACGTAGTTGAGTGATTAACTCAGCTAGATTAAAAGCCACTCACTGAGTGGCTTTTTTGTTTATAAAAGCGAGTGTTTCTGGGGTTAATATTTGTTTTGAAATGTACTGCATGCCGCTTTTATTTTTAATGATGATACCTTGCTGCGTATCTATTATTTCGCTTATGTCTTGCCAAGTTAATTGAAAGCTTTTGTAATGATTAGCCGATTTAATGCCTTCTTCATCAAAGGTAAGTGTTACTTCAGAGCCTGATGCTCTGCTGAGCATTTGTCTGGTTACCCACCAAGGCCTGCGGTAGTAAAAAGCGACGCACTCTAGTACACCTAGCATGATCATAAACGAGCCTAGGTAATGGTCGTTTAAAACATAAATACCAAATAAACCAAGCGCAACCAGTAGTACAAGTAAAAAGTATTTAGGTTTTGCACGTTTACTGTAAGGGAGTGACTCATCAAAGCACTCGTAAAAGTAGGGTTTATCTAGTGTGTACGTTGTTGTAAATGCCATATTGCCTTACTTTAATTATCGTTTTTTTATTTTAACAAGCTAACCGCTAAATGAGCAGCTTTATAGTCATTGATTTTATTACAGGCACAAAAAAACGGCTCGAAAGCCGTTTTTTAGCGATACCCAGAAGAATTAACAGTTAGTTTCTTCGGCGTTTACGCCTTCTTTAACATTTTCACATGCATCTTCTACTTTGTTTTGCACGTCAGTTACTGCTTCGTCAATACGCTCACCAGCATCCTCTGCATGGTTATCTTCACAACCCATGATGAAAAAACTTGCGAATACGCCAATTAATGCTGCTTTTAAAGTTGTAGAGTTCATAATGTAATTCCTTGTAAGTATTAATTAAAATTAGTGTTTGTTAGTTGAATGCCTTATCTACCTGGGAGATTTACCACGTAGTGCACCTGAAACTAATGAAATCACTAAAAGTACTATAAAGATAAAAAATATAATTTTTGCTATACCAGCTGCGGCACCTGCGATGCCACCAAAACCTAACACTGCAGCGATTAAAGCAATAACTAAAAATGTAATTGTCCAGCGTAACATTGTTTTCTCCTTGGTTTGTCAAATTGTTCGAATTAACTGATGCCAGTTATATGCCAAAGTTAATTTTTGTTTAATATCAGTTTGTTATGTTTTTTATCTGTGTTTTTAGTTATTAGTAAGTTAGTAACTTTTACGCTTTGTTATGTAAGTTATTCACACTGTTACAAGTTGCTGGTAAATATTCACTGAAAATAATATTTATGGTAAGACCAATTAACAATTTTGCGTAATTTTCTACTTACTTATAATGTTTAGCGTTTATTTTTATTAAGTTAAATAGTTAATTAATAACTTTCATATAACTATTGGCTATAGTCGTTATTTTCTGTATGTATTGTAGGGCGCATGGTTGCTGGATTAAGGCATGCAAATTAGTTGAGTGTTGTGTTGTTTGTAGTTTAATTGGTTTTACCAATTTACAAGATGTAGACAAAGCCATTAGTTTTGTTATTATTCAGTGAATAAATATTTAATTAAATCGATTTTTTATTTTCGATATGATTTTCAAGGGGGATAAAAATGGATATAGGTGCTCTACTCACAACGGCTGGTAGCTTAATGTTAACTGGTATGGTTGGGGTGTTTGTATTTTTGTCGTTATTAATTGGTGCAGTAACGCTTATGTCTAATTTGGTGACGCGCTATAGCGAGCCAGAAGCATCACCAGTTAAATCACCGTCTTTTAAATCTCAAGGTGTGCCTAATGAGCACATCGCTGCTATTAGTGCTGCCATTGCTCAGTACAAATCAAATAACAAATAAGGGGCACACACATGGCTAAATTAAAATTAACAGAATTGGTATTACGCGATGCGCACCAATCATTGCTCGCAACACGTATGCGCTTAGACGATATGTTACCAATTGCTAGTAAGTTAGACGATGCAGGTTACTGGTCTATTGAATCGTGGGGCGGTGCTACATTTGATTCGTGTATTCGTTATTTAGGCGAAGATCCTTGGGAGCGTATTCGTGCGCTTAAAAAAGCGATGCCTAATACTAAACAGCAAATGCTATTACGCGGTCAAAATCTATTAGGCTACCGCCATTACGCTGATGACGTAGTTGAAAAATTTGTAGAGCGCGCACATAAAAATGGCGTTGACGTATTTCGTATATTTGATGCAATGAACGATGTACGTAACCTAGAAACAGCGATTAAAGCGGCTATAAAAGTAGGCGCACATGCTCAAGGTACTATTTCGTATACTGTAAGTCCTGTTCATACGCTTGAAATGTGGTTAACGCTTGCTAAGCAATTAGAAGATTTAGGCTGTCATTCAATTTGTATTAAAGATATGGCGGGTTTATTAAAGCCGTACGATGCTGAAAAACTAATTAAAGCACTCAAAGAAACCGTATCGGTTCCTATTGCTATGCAGTGCCACGCTACAACTGGTTTAAGTACTGCGACTTATCAAAAAGCGATTGATGCAGGCATTGATATGCTTGATACCGCTATTTCATCTATGAGTATGACTTACGGCCACACAGCAACTGAAACTATCGTATCGATAGTTGAAGGGACTGAGCGCGATACTGACCTTGATTTAAACCATCTAGAAGAAATTGCGGCTTACTTTAGAGATGTACGTAAAAAATATGCGGCATTTGAAGGTAGCTTAAAAGGGGTTGATGGCCGTATTTTACTCGCTCAAGTACCTGGTGGCATGCTTACAAACATGGAAAACCAACTTAAAGAGCAAGGCGCGGCAGATAAGCTTAATGAAGTTTTGCTTGAGATCCCACGCGTACGTGAAGATCTTGGCTTTTTACCTTTAGTAACACCCACGTCGCAAATTGTAGGTACGCAAGCCGTACTTAACGTGCTAACGGGTGAGCGTTATAAAACAATTACTAAAGAAACTGCTGGCGTATTAAAAGGTGAATATGGCCTAACACCAGCACCAATGAATAAAGAGCTACAAGAGCGTGTGCTTGATGGCGCTGAGGTTATTACTTGTCGCCCTGCTGATAACATTGCACCAGAGCTTGCAACGCTTGAAGCTGAATTATTAAAAGAAGCGCAAGAGCAAGGTTTAACACTTGCTGATGATCAAATTGATGACGTACTAACTTATGCATTATTTCCACAAGTGGGTTTGAAGTTTATTAAAAACCGTAACAACCCAGATGCATTTGAGCCAGTACCTTCTGTTGAAGATAAAAGTAATAAAGTAGCTTCTAAATCAGCTTCAAATAATAACAGCGTTAAAGCTGAGCAGTACAGCGTAAAAGTAGATGGTAAAGTTTACGACGTAGTTGTGGCGCAAGGTGGTGAGCTAAAAGAGGTAACATTAAAAGACTCTGAGCACATTCCTCAGTCTGCTTCGGTTGCATCAGGCGAAACGCTTAATGCACCTTTAGCCGGTAACATTTTTAAGATTAAGGTAAAAGCGGGTCAAGTTGTTAACGAAGGTGATGTAGTGATTATTATGGAAGCCATGAAAATGGAAACTGAAATACGCGCTACGCATACCGGAACAATTGCTGAGGTGTTAGTTGGTGAAGGCGATGCTGTAACTACCGGCGACGCTATGATTGCATTAGCTTAGGAGTAAATAGAGGATGGAAGGTATTTTAAACCTCTGGAATGCGACAGGCATTGCTAACTTTACAATCCCATCGTTAATTATGATTGCGGTAGGGTGTTTATTACTGTTTTTAGCAATAGCTAAAGGCTTTGAACCACTATTATTACTACCGATTGGTTTTGGTGCAATTTTAACAAATGTACCAGTGGCAGGTTTGTCAGACCCCGGTGGGCTTTTGTATTACGTTTATTACGTGGGTATTGATACGGGGATTTTTCCGTTATTAATATTTATGGGAGTAGGGGCGCTGACCGACTTTAGCGCGCTTATTGCAAACCCTCGTATGTTGCTATTAGGTGCGGCTGCACAGTTTGGTATTTTTGCGACTTTGTTTGGCGCAATATTATTAAACTATGTGCCAGGCTTTGAGTTTACTCTACAGGATGCATCGGCTATTGCCATTATAGGTGGTGCAGATGGCCCAACGGCAATATTTTTAGCATCAAAACTGGCACCTGATTTACTCGGCGCAATAGCAGTAGCTGCATATTCATACATGGCACTTGTGCCAATTATTCAGCCGCCAATTATGCGTGCGTTAACAACTCCAGAAGAACGTAAAATTAAGATGCCAGAGCTTCGCAAAGTATCTAAAAAGGAAAAGATTATTTTCCCACTGATGGTACTTAGTTTAACAGCTATGTTTTTACCGGCTGCTATACCGCTTGTAGGTATGTTTTGTTTAGGTAACTTAATGCGAGAGTCGGGTGTTGTTGATAGATTAAGCAACAGTGCTCAAAACGAAATCATCAATGTTACAACTATATTTTTAGGATTAGCTGTAGGATCTAAATTAGCAGCAGATAAGTTTTTAACTGTTGAGACGATTGGTATTTTAGTGCTTGGCGCATTGGCTTTTGCAATTGGTACGGCATCTGGCGTATTTATGGCAAAAGGACTTAACCGTATATCTAAAACACCTATAAACCCATTAATTGGTGCTGCAGGCGTATCTGCTGTGCCAATGGCAGCACGAGTAGTTAATAAAGTTGGCCTTGAAAGCAACCCACATAACTTTTTACTTATGCATGCTATGGGACCTAACGTAGCGGGTGTACTTGGTAGTGCAGTTGCTGCGGGTATTTTATTAGCACTTGTTGGCTAATAATTAACGTGGTAGTTAATAAATGATTTAGCGCAGTTTACTGCGCTTTTTTTTGCTCTTAATTTGTTCACCGCTAAATAGTTTCTTGTTTAGCGCTTTTTGTTTACAGTAACAGTTCTTCAAAATATTAAGGATAGTTACCATGCTTCACACACCGTTAGCAAAGCACTTACCTCATGTTAGCCAACTTGTATTTGGATGCATGGGTCTGGGCGGTAGTTGGAATAAAGACGCGATCACTGATGCACATGTTAAGCAAGCTCATGAATGCATAGATAACGCTATTGAAGGTGGCATTAATTTTTTTGATCTTGCTGATATTTATACTTTTGGTAAAGCAGAACAGGTTTTTGGTAAAGCATTAAGTGAGCGACCAGAGCTTAGAGAACACATGTATATTCAATCTAAGTGTGGGATTCGTTTTGAAGATGACTTAGGACCAAAGCGCTATGATTTTTCACCAAAGTGGATTGAGCAATCAGTTGAAGCTTCCTTGAAGCGATTAAATACAGACTATTTAGACGTACTTATGCTACATCGTCCTGATCCACTCATGGAGGTTAACGAAATTGCTCGTATATTTAGTTGCTTAAAAGAAAGCGGTAAAGTACGCAATTTTGCAGTATCTAATATGCAGCAACACCAAATGAATTTTTTACAGCATGCACTTGATATGCCGATTGTGGCTAATCAAATTGAGGCTAGTTTACAAAAACATCAGTTTGTTGATGAAGGTGTATATGCCGGTAACCGTGACGGTAAAGATCTTAATTTTACACCCGGTAGTATTGAGTACTGTCGCCATTTTGAAATTCAAATTCAAAGCTGGGGTAGTTTATGCCAAGGTTTATACAGTGGAAGTGATTTATCAAACGCATCGCAGGCTGATATAAACACCAGTCTTTTAGTTAATAAGCTAGCTGCACTTTATGATACTTCTGCTGAGGCGATTGTAATTGCATGGTTACTGCGCCACCCCGCATCTATTCAGCCCATTATTGGAACGACTAATGCTAAGCGTATTAAAGCCTCTTGTGATGCTGTAAACGTACAACTAACTCGTGAGCATTGGTATGCACTTTATGTAAGTGCTAAAGGCCATGAATTACCATAAGTAGGGCGTTAATATGAACATATTCGTTATTTTAATTGGTTTGTTTGTTGCCTTGGCGATACTCATTCCATTGCTTGAAAAATATCAAAGTAAAATAGGCCTCAACGGTGCAACCAAATACAGCAAATATATTTGGCCATTAGTGATGGTGTCTTTAGTTATTCAGCTAATATATGTATTAATGTATTAATGTATTAATGTATTTAGCGGATACAAAAAAGCCTTTGCAGGTTTAACCTGTAAAGGCTTTTTTAATGTTTATTAATAAACTTTATTTAAGTGCTAACTGTAGCTCGCGATTGCGCTCAAGCTGGGCAATAAAGTTATCTGCAATAGGTTTAAACTTAGCAAGTTCTGAGCGAGGTAATGGCTCTGACTTAGGAAGTTTTACTGTTTTAGGATTACGATGAACGCCATTTACTAAAAACTCATAGTGTAAATGCGCACCAGTAACTCGTCCCGTAGAACCCACAGTACCAATTTTTTGACCCTGTTTAACTTTTTGACCCGTTTTAACAAGTTTTTTATTTAAGTGTAAGTACTTAGTCACGTATTGCGTGCCATGGCTAATAAATACGTAGTTACCGTTGTACTTACTGTAACCGGCTTTAACTACCTTACCGTTACCTGATGCAACTACCGGCGTACCGGTGCGTGCAGCAAAGTCAATACCACGGTGAGCTTTGACTTGTCCTGTTACAGGGTGCAAGCGGCGAGGATTAAAACTTGAGCTAATGTATTTAAAGCTTACAGGTGCACGCAAAAATGCTTTTTTCATGCTACGCCCTTCAGGCGTATAAAAATTGCCGTCGGTGTGTCGAATTGCTGCAAAGCGCTGTCCTTGGTTTACAAACTCAGCCGCTATAATTTTGCCTGTACCAATAAATTCACCGTCAACATAATGAGACTCGTAAATTAAACCAAATAAATCGCCTTTACGAATATCGTTTGCAAAATCTACATCCCAACCAAATATGTCAGCAAAGTTCATTATTTGACGTTCGCTTAAACCTGCCGCTATCGCCGAAGTCCAAAAGCTGCTTGATATTTCACCGCCAGCTGTTTTGGTTAATGTTTCAATTTCTTTACTATCAATAGAGGTATCGTAATTACCTTCGTCATTTAAGGTAACAAATAAAGTGTCTGTTTTTGAAATTACATAACGCAGTTGAGCCAAAGAGCCATCTTCAGCTGTAGCAAAACTGAGTATTTCGCCTGGGTGAATTTTAGTTAGCTTACGTGTTTCTGCGTTTGTGTTAATAAGTTTATGAAGCGTTTGCGCAGAAAAACCAGCGCGTTTAAAAATTATAGCTAAATTATCGCCGTTTTTAACTTGATGGTCGACTAAATCGTATTCAGGTAGTTTTTCTGCTGCTTGTTCTGAATTTAATTCAGTTAACTTTTCGTTGTCGTCAACTTTAACTTGTAGTTCATAGCGCTTGCCTATTTCTAACGGATTTGCACTATTGTCTTTAGACGCAGTCGCTTTTTCAGAAGGAAGAAATGCCAATCCGGCAATAGCAGAAACCAAACCTAAAATAAGCCATCTGTGTTTTTTGGGGAGGGTGTTAACCACGTGAACCATAACGTGCCTTTTTCTGCTGTCAAGAGAATAAATACATAATATTGCAGGATATACCTAATAATGTGCGAATACTAGTGTTTTGTAGATTTAAACTGGCGCTGAATTACGCTAAAATCAGCGTTTGAATGCCCTTTTTAATTACCTGCTTGACTCTGACTATACGTATTTTGTTTAGTTGCATTAATCACTTAAAAAGTTGTTTTAATTAGGTAGAAATTTGTTATGTTAGTTGCAAATGTAAGTTTGGTTTAACCCTGTATTAAATTGAGTTTATGCAAATAACTAATAGCCCCCCTTCGTTGGCAGAATTTTGGAGTAATACACAGTGGATTTACAAACCGCTCTAGCAGAGATAAAACGCGGTGCAGAAGAAATATTAATTGAAGACGAATTAGTTGAAAAACTAAAGTCGGGTAAAAAGTTAAAAATCAAAGCGGGTTTCGATCCAACAGCGCCAGATTTACACTTAGGGCACACTGTACTCATTAATAAAATGAAAACCTTTCAAGATTTAGGTCATGAGGTTATTTTTTTAATTGGTGATTTTACTGGCATGATTGGTGATCCAACAGGTAAAAACGTAACGCGTAAACCACTTACCCGCGAAGACGTACTAGCTAATGCCGAAACATACAAAGAACAAGTATTCAAAATTCTAGATCCGGCTAAAACAACTGTCGCATTTAATTCAACTTGGATGGAAGAGTTAGGCGCTGCAGGTATGATTAAACTAGCAGCAAACCAAACTGTTGCTAGAATGCTAGAACGTGATGACTTTAAAAAGCGCTACGGTAGCGGTCAACCAATTGCTATACATGAATTTTTGTATCCACTGGTTCAAGGCTGGGATTCGGTTGCACTCGAATCTGACGTAGAGCTTGGCGGTACTGATCAACGTTTTAATTTACTCATGGGTCGTGAGTTACAAAAAGTAGAAGGCCAAAAACCGCAAACTGTATTAATGATGCCATTGCTAGAAGGCACTGACGGCGTTCAAAAAATGTCAAAGTCACTTGGTAATTACATTGGTATTACCGATGCACCAAATGATATGTTTGGCAAAATAATGTCAATTAGTGACGTGTTAATGTGGCGCTACTACGACTTGTTGAGCGCGCTTTCTATAGAGGACATTGCGGCTCAAAAAGAACGTGTTGAGCAAGGTACTAACCCGCGTGATATTAAAATAGAACTAGCGAAAGAATTAATTGCTCGTTTTCATAGTGAAGCCGATGCACAAAGTGCGCATGATGATTTTATCCAACGTTTTCAGAAAAAAGCGTTACCGGATGAAATCCCTGAGCTGACAATCACTATCGCAGAAGATACTATTTTAATTGCTAACTTGCTTAAAGAAGCAAACCTAGTCGTAAGTACATCAGAAGCAATGCGTATGATTAAACAAGGTGCGGTTAAACTCAACGGTGAAGATAAAATCACTGATACCAAACTTGAAGTAGCAAAAGGTACAACAGCTATTTATCAAGTTGGTAAGCGTAAGTTTGCAAACATCACTGTAGTTTAAATACAGTTTTAAAACTCAAAAACCAGCCTAGGCTGGTTTTTTTGTGCTCGTATTTTGGCTGAAAAATTAGTTACGAGATAACCACTAAATCACTTTTAATATTTCAATACTTACAATTACTAGCAACCAAAATACACGCGCCTGATTTAACCTATAAATTATTACAGGTACATCCTCGGGTGTAGGTAGTCTATCAGCACCAATACGCATTTTATTAAAGCGAGTACCTAAATAAACTGCAGGCCCGCCCAGCTGCACGCCAAGTGATGCAGAGCATGTACTTAGTAGCCAACCTGTATTTGTTTGATAAAAATGTCTGCCATAATGTTTTATGTAGTGCATGCTTTGTTTGCTCGCTCGACTTGCTGCAATAGTTAAAGCGAGTAAGCGCATTGGAATATACTCAATAATAAACAAGAGTGTTTTAAGCGGTTTTAAAAAGTAGCTATTTGGGGATATATCACTACGCCAGGCTTGTTGTATTAAAGTAAGTAATCGGTAGGCAAGGGCAGCAATAGGGCCAAAGGCTAAAAATATAAATATAACTACGAAATAGTATCGAGCAGTGCGCAGTATTAAGCTTTCAATTAATGCTTTGATAATACCAGCTGATGAAAGTCTATTAACTTCACGGGCAAGCAGTGGCTTTAGTAATTCGCGTGCGGTGGATTTTTGATTTTGTTTAGTTAGCTTTGCAATGCGAAGCGCTTTTTTATCAATGCTCTTACTTTCTAGGCATAAATATAAAATAAGACCTGCTAGTAATTCAGGGTAAAAAGCAAACTCGAGTAGTAACACTACAATAATGAGAATGACACTTAAAATAAGTGTGCTTGCGAGTATAGCTGCCAAATATTGATAGCTTTTAGGTTCTTTACTTTTGTATATGCGCTTGCCAATAGCACTAAAAACAGCATTTAACGCCGTATTAGGATGATACCAGCTAATAAGAGGAATAAAGCGCTCAGCAAGGAGCGCGAGTATGAAGGCAATAAAGTCCAAGTGGTTTTGAACAATATTGCTAAGCACTTACAGCGTCACTGCTGTTAGTTTTTCTAAAAGTGCGACAACCATTTTAGACGAGTTGATTGATGCTGTTTCTAGGTATTCTTCAAATGATTGTGGTGATTCTTTACCTGCAATATCAGACATTGAGCGAATTACAACAAATGGTGTGTCAAGTGTAAAACAGGTTTGTGCTATCGATGCGCCTTCCATCTCAACGGCAAGCATTGTAGGGAAATCACTACGTGCTTTGTCAATTCGTATAGGGTCACACATAAATGTGTCGCCAGTACAAATTAAGCCAACCAAGGTTTTTACTTCACTAATTTGTGCAATTGTTTGTTGTGCTGCTTCAACTAATTTAGGGTGAGCTGCAAAACCTGCAGGCATTTGCGGTACTTGGCCAATTTCGTAGCCAAATGCAGTGACGTCTACATCGTGATGACGTACTTCTGAGGATATTACTACATCGCCAACACTTAGCGAAGGATCAAAACCACCGGCAGAGCCTGTGTTAATTACGCAATCAGGTTTAAAGTTATCAATAAGTAAGGTAGTTGCAATAGTTGATGCCACTTTACCAATACCTGATTGAACAAGTGTTACTGTGTTACCAGCGAGCTCGCCAGTATAAAAAGTGAAACCAGCTTTGGTTAAAATTTTTGGGTTTTGCATCGCTTCACGTAAAATTTTAACTTCTGGCTCCATTGCGCCAATAATACCAACATTCATAATGTTTAATTCCTGAGTTTGAATTTTTTTATTATACGTGAAGTTAGTCACAAAAAACAAAAAAGCGAGCTTGTTTATAAGCTCGCTTCAAATACTTTTAGGAGAGTATTTAATTCGGTTTTTAAATTTCAGCTAAAGCGGTTGTTTGTGCTTTTGCTTGTGACGGTGATAGTACCGCTGGCTTATGAGTTCTATTACGCACAGGGCGCTGCGTTTGCGTGGATGAAGGCTTGCCTATTTTAAACATAATTGCATTGCGTACTTCTGAAGGTTGGTAGCCCGATTTTACCTTCATACGAATATGCGGAATTCCCGCAGATTCCAATGCCCCATTTACAAACCAGTCGCGCTGAGCTTTGTGGCCATCTTTGTTAGCATTATTAACTAAATCAACAGCAGCAACAATAGTCAGTTTTTCTTTATCAATTAGAACGTAATCTAGCTGTTTATTTTTAGCCTTAGCTAAAGCAGCACGTTTAGATTTAACCGAAAGACCTTGTTTGCAATCAATAACGTCAATTAATTTAACACGGCTAACAACTTTATACTGATCGCCTACAGCACGTTCAAGAAGATTTAAAAAAGCGCCTTCAACCTGCGTAAAAACAGTTTGTTTGCGGGTAAAAGGATACGGGTTTCCGCCATCGTCATTAAATTTTGACGCAACAACAGACGCCCCAACAACTAACACTAAAATTAATAATAAAGCGAACTCCATACGGTAACTCCATAACAACAAATTGACACTGCTCAAATAAAGCAATTAGCGTGCCTAAAAAATAGTTGTTAAAGATTAATTACCGTATGTGTTAATAAAGCTTAATAGCAAAGCTATTAAGCTTCATAACCGCCGTCAATACCTTTAACTGCAATAGCTACAGCATCGTGTGCATGTAGTGATTCATAATGGTTTATTTGCAGCCAATAATCACTGTAATTGTTTGCCTCTAGCAAGGCTTTAATTTTACGCGCTGCATCTTCACAAAACATAAGGTTCTGCCCATTCAAACGGGCAAATTCTTGCTCATCCTCGCGTTTTACTGCTGCTTGTACTGGTGTTTTAAGTTCGCTTTCAAGGGTATTAATTAGCGTAACTACGTCAAATTCTTGAATGTTGCTATCAAGCTTTACTTTTACATTTGCAATAGAGCGCTGAGAATGAGGTGTAGCTACAATACCTTGTGTAGTGCCTAACCATTCGTGCACATCTTTTTGGCTTAAGGTTTCTTGGTTAAACTTTTCGTTAAACGCGTTTTGTATAAGCTGACGCGCAAGTGCCGCTGAACAAGGGCATGTTGAAGAGTAAGTGACATTTACAGTTAATTCGTAACTAATAATATTGTTTTCAATTGTACTGGTAAGTACAACTGGGTAGCTTTTCCAGCCCGCTTTACCACTTAATAGTGACTTACGGCGTAGCGGTAATTCAAATTTAAACTCTATTTGTGCTTTATCGCTCAGGCCTTCATGGCTAGTTATAAATGTATCGAGTGCCTGCGCTATCGTTTGCGGATTGACTTGCTGCTCGGTTGAAAGCAAATCGAGCGCTAAAAATAAACGCGACATATGAATGCCTTTCGCATCTTCTTTATGTAAATTTACAAATGCACGAGCTTTGGCGTTTACTGTAACTGGAGATAAGTCTCGGGATTCAAAAATAAATGGCAGTTCTATTTCGCCCATGCCAACCCAGTCTAATTTACCTGTTTGTAAAGCGGGTGCAGTGTCTGCTATATCTGGCATATTGGTTTGCATGTGCGCTACTCGTTATTGGAGATAATAAAGTAGGAGATTTTACACTAAATAATTTATTGCTGAAATGATGAGTTTAAGAGATGAGCAAAATCAAACATGATAAATTCTGTTTTTATCGCACAACATGGGTAGTAGTAGGAGAAAAATGCTAAAATCTGGAAAAATGGTATGTTTGAACATACGCATAGCCTTCTTTATATTTAAGTACACAGCTAAGAGATAAAATTACGTATGACCGATTATTCTTTGAGCCCTTGGGCTCGGGTACTTTCCAGCTTAATAACGCGATTTGGTGAATTTAAAAACCGCAGCTATTTGTTACACTTTATTTTTAACTGTATCTCTTATTTTATCGAGCATGTTTTACTATGTGGCTATTGGTGAGCTGCATTTAGTTGATATTTTAGCTGTTGTGTTTTTTGCTGCGGTGGTGTCTCCGCTTATTATTAGCGTACTATTAAATTCAATCCGCCAGTTAGATGCTTCATATGCTCACCTAGACAGCGCAACAAAACAAGAAAAACTATTAAATCAAACCTTAAAAGACAATATTAACCGTTTAAATATTGAAATTGATGAACGTAAAATGGCATTTCATGCTAAGCATCGCGCCATTGAAGAGCTGCGCCGAGAAATTGCTGAACGAAAAAAACCCAACAAGAACTTGCCCAGCAGGGGATGTTATTGCGCTCAATTGTCGACTCTTCCCCTGATTTGTTTTATTACCGTGATAACAATGGCATTTTTGCCGGTTGTAATAAAATGTTTGAAGAAGTTATGGGTAAAACCAGTGCAGAACTTATTGGTAAAAGCGCAGAGCAAATATTTCCAACCCATTTCTTATCTGAAGTATTAACTACCGATAAACAAGTTGAACAAACCCATAAACCAATAACTATAGACGTAGGTTATGAAGTTGATGGTGAAAAGCGTTGGTTTGAACTGCGTAAATTGCCGTTTATTAATGATGAAGGTGATTACATTGGTTTACTTGGTTTTGGGCGTGACATCACTAGCCGTAAAGAAGCAGCACAAGACTTAGAAACGGCCTATAAAGATAAAGGAAAGTTTATTGCCACGCTAAGCCATGAGCTTCGTACGCCATTAAATGGCATTGTTGGTTTAACGCGTATGCTATTAGATACAGAGCTTAATAAGCAGCAGCGAAGTTGGAGTAATACTATTTTTTCGAGTGCTGAGACATTGGGTAATATTTTCAACGATATTATAGATTTAGATAAAATTGATAGAGATCAACTCGATATAGCGACTAATTCTATAAATGTATCTGATTTTATAAACGATGTAGTTAACTTTGCTGGTTTAATAACGGAGCAAAAAGAGCTTGAATTTGATATTAAGCGCAACGGCATGCTTGATATTTACGCATTGCTCGATCCTACGCGTTTACGTCAAGTCGTTTGGAACTTAATAAATAACGCAGTTAAGTTTACCCAGCAAGGTAAAGTAACGCTCGAATGTAGTCGAGAAAACCGAGTGGAAGGTCCATGGTTAGTTATTGAAATATCGGATACAGGCCAGGGAATTCCAGCAGAGCAGCTTTCTCGTATATTTGATATGTATTATAAAGCCCCAGATTTAAAAGGAACTAACGCTATAGGCTCAGGTATTGGTTTAGCTGTAACTAAGGCGCTTGTAAGTGCAATGAAGGGAATAATTACAGTTAATAGCACTGAAGGCAAAGGAAGTTGTTTTACAGTTCAAATACCGCTTAGTTTATGTGTTGCACCAACAGAGCAAAGTTATGTTGGCCGTGGCTTATATATATTATTAGTAGAAGATGTTCCTCTTAACGCCGAAATTGCTACAAACCTATTGGAGCAACGTGGGCATGAGGTGTTATGGGCTGAAACGGGTGAAGATGCACTCTCGTTTGTCGAAACAGAGGACGACCTAGACCTCGTGCTACTTGATATGCAGTTGCCAGATATAAATGGTGACGAAGTTGCTAAGCAAATTCGCTCAGATAGCCACTTTGATAAACTACCCATTGTTGCTTTAACTGCTAATGTGCGCAGTGCTGAAAAAGAGCTTGAAGGTATATCAATACAAGGGGCGCTTGCTAAACCAATTAACACTGTGAAGCTTGATAAAATGCTGGCTGACTTATTTGGCATTAAGCAAAGTGAATGCACAGAGCCACAGCTAAAAGTTAGTGAAGAAGCGCTAGAAGGCATTGATGCACACTTATTAGATATTGAAACAATAGAAGATTTTGTAAATTCGATGGGCTTGGTTGTGTTTAGACGCAGCAGTCAGTTATTCGAGAAGCTAAACCCACAGTACCAAAAAGAGTTACTGACTTCATTGAATACAGGTGATAGAGAAGAATATGAATCAGTGGCACATAAACTTAAAGGAGCAGCTGGGTCGGTTGGTCTTAATGATGTGCAGCTTCATGCCAAAATAATGGAGCATGGTGCAATAGATGAATCAGATGAGGTATTAAAGCAGTGGTTAGATGTTCTAGCAGATAAAATAAATGAAGGACAAAAAGCCCTTCATTTATTTTTACAGCAATTAGAATAAAACTAATTGGCTCTAATTAAGCGTCAATTTTACCAATGAAACGGTAACCTTCACCATGGATGGTGCTTATTAACTCTGACGTTGAGTTATCACTTTCAAAATGCTTACGAATGCGACGAATAGTAACGTCAACAGTGCGGTCATTTGCACGAAGTTCACGGCCTGTCATGTGTTTAATTAATTGCTCACGGCTAAAAATGCGACCTGGAGAATCAAGCATCAAACGCAGTGCTCTATATTCACCTTTTGGTAAACGTTTAGCGTCGCCATTTGGAGAAGTAAGGCAACGGCTATTTTCATCAAGTTCCCAACCGTTAAACGTAATAACACCATTTGTTTCTAGTGCTGACTCTTCACCGCCTAAAGCAGTACGAGTAATTAGGTTGCGCGCCCTAATAGTTAATTCACGTGGATTAAATGGCTTGGTAACATAATCATCTGCGCCAATTTCAAGACCTAATATACGGTCAACATCATTGTCACGACCTGTTAGGAATATAAGACCCACTTTACGCTTTTGACGTAATTCACGAGCCAAAATAAGGCCGTTTTTACCAGGAAGGTTGATATCCATAACTACAAGATTAACGTCGTCGTTATTTGTAAGCTTGTCATGCATATCATCGCCATCAATGGCTTCAATAACTTTGTAACCTTCAGCTTCAAATAAACTAACTAGGTTCAGTCGAGTTACGTCTTCATCTTCTACGATTAGAATGACTGGCGTTTGCATTATTAATTAACCTTTTGGAATATTTTATTTATAAAAGAAAACCGGTGATGAATATATAACCGATTACTAGAGATTATAGGATTATACCCATTTGTTAACAATTAAAAACAAATTGGATAAAAATAATACAGTAGGGTGTCCAGAGTCCATTAAATAAAGGCTGTACAAAAACTACTGTTTAATTTATATATTTTTGGATGTAGTCGTTTGAATCATAAAGTCGAAGCCATTTTCCTGTAATAATTGATACATCTGTCAATAAAACAAGGTACTTAAAAGTAATCAGACTAATTCAAAGCAAAAATATATCGTTTTCTAACCTTTCATCAATGTATGTGATACAACAAAGACAAAAAAGTTCATAAATCGCTTGGTAATATTTATTTAATGTAATTAAACATGTTGCGCTTATCACATGACTCTTAAATGAGGTCATTAAATACTAATTCAAGGATGAATTATAAATATATGCACTTTATAATAATCTTTGTTTAAGGAATAGTAATTATAAATCGAGCGCCTTGTTTTTCTTCTAAATCAAACGTGACTCTACCGCCAAGAGCCTGAGTTACTAAGTTGTAGACTAAGTGCATCCCTAAGCCGCTTGCGCCTTGTCCGCGCTTAGACGTGACAAAAGGGTCAAATATTCGGTTTTTAATATTTTTGTCAACTCCTTGGCCATTATCAGAATAAACAATTGTTAATTTTTTTCCTGTTAATTCAACATCAAAGCGTATTTGATTATTATCATCGTTTACAAAACCATGAATAACAGAGTTTATTAATAGATGCTGAAACACTTGTTGTAAAGGCTCTGACTTACTTTGTATTACTAAGTCGGTTGGGCAATTAATAGTAACAATTGGTTTTTTAGGCAGCAATTCAGATTGAATCGATGTTAAAACATCGGTTATTAGTTTATGAATATTAATATAAGTATTAATACCATCGTCTTGAATAACCGCTACTTTTTTAAAGTTAGATATAAGGTCGGCGGCCCGATTTAAATTACGATAAATTAAATCTAAATTTTCAATACCTTCATCGATAAAGCGTTTTAAGTGGCTTGAGGTCAGTTTTTTATCGTCAAAGCTTTGTTGTATATCTGCTAGTTTATCTCGCAATAGTGTAGAGCCTGTAATACCAAGTCCTATTGGCGTATTAACTTCATGGGCAACACCTGCAACCATTTGGCCAAGCGATGCCATTTTTTCGTTTTCAACAATTTGCGTTTGGTACTGATGCATTCGCTCAAGAGTCGATAAAAGTTCTTGATTTGCCTCTCTGAGGGCGATTGTTCGCTGGTTTACTTTTTCTTCAAGGCTTTGATTTAGTTTTTTTATTTCTTGCTTGTCTTTTTCATGGCGCTCAAGCTGCTTTTTAGTACGTGTAAGCATGATATTTAAACTATTAGACAGCGTGGTGATTTCTTTTACATCAGTTATTGGAGCGCGTGCATCGTAGTTATGATTTTTAGATACATCTTGTAATAACATGCTCAATTGCTCTATTGGCCTGGCTATACGTCGCTGAACCTTTGTAGCAATAAAGTAAACAACTACCAAAATTAACAGAGTTAACAGTATGTCTATTAATATTTTTCTCTCAATATAAGACTCTAAGCTTTCGAGGCTCCCTCGCATGTATACATAACCTACCAACTGTTCGTTATCGTAAATAGGACGGGTTAGTTCAATATTGTCGCTCGTAATTCTTGGCGTTTTTAGCTCATTTACACTGTCTATTCTTAGCGGTACAGGCGGCGTTTTTTTTGCGTTAAAGCTAATAAAAAAATAGGTTTTTGTGATGATTTTTCGATCGAATAAATATGAATATTTTTTACAAGAGGGATATTTTCAAATGATTTGAGGCGTTTTTCTTCTGTTTTTCTATCATCTTCAGTTACTGATTTACCAGCATCAAAGGCTACAATTTCAGAAAGTATGACGAGTTTATTAATGATTAATTGCTTTTGCTCTTTTACGCTTAAATACGTAGAGATAGAAATAGATAGCGATAAGCAAATAGCTGTAATAAGCATAATTAAGTTAATGAGTGCTCTACGAATACTACTTTGATGAACTTTTTTAGGCATTATTTCATTATCGCCTGAGTTAATTTTAATTATTTAGAATTTTAGTTTAGCAAATACGGGGAAAAATGAAGGAAAAAAGCTAAATTAATTCTTAGATTTATACGAAGGTTAACTTGAGCGCGTTTGCGCTCAAGCATTTTAAAAAATAATATTAGCTGCTATATACGGCAAACTTGTTATTTTTAAATACCGTTTGATAGCTTTCAAATTGCGTTTCTAAAATAGGTGGGTACTTTAAAAAGCTGTTAGCAACAATATTTAGCTTTCCTGTTTTAGTTAAGTGTTGTTTTGCATTCGCTAAAAATGTTTCTGCTACTGTGTAGTCCGTTGCAATACCAGTATGAAAAGGTGGATTGCTAATAATTAAATCAAACTTACCGGTAATGCTTTTAAGCCCGTCACTTAATATCGCTTCGCCTTTGATATTGTTAAGCTTTAGAGTTTGCTGTGTTGCATAAGTTGCCAATGCACTTACATCACTACACACAAACTCAAGGGCTGAGTTATGAAGCCCTAAAAATGTCGCTATTAAACCTGCGCCACAACCAAAGTCGAGAACCTTACCTTGTTTAACTGTTGGTGCGTTTTCCAGTAGAACTTTTGTTCCTATATCTAGACTACCGTGATTAAACACCCCAGGAATACTAATAGCTGTAAACTCAGTGTCGGCAACACTGACAACAAACTTTTTATGGTAGGTCGTAATATCAAAATGAGGATGTTTAGTGATTTCAGCAAATGAGTAAAGAACGCAGTGCTTGGCTGAATCAATTTTGTTACTAAATTCAGCTTTACCAGCTAATTGCTTTTCAATTGATTTAACACCACTTTTATTTTCACCCACCACCAATAGTTCAGCATCATCAGTAATAGCAGAGCGAATATTATCAAGTGCCATTAATAACTCTGGTTTTGATTTTGGATAGTAGAGAATAACTAAATCGTAGCCGTTGCCAGGTATAGTGTAGTTTACACAAATATCAACGTTTTTGGTGTTTTTAGCAAACTCCCCGTTGGCATGATTGTAACTAAATGCAGTTACCTTGCTTTGCGGGTTAAGTTTTTTAAGCTCTGTTAAAAAGCCATCTTGAACAAAGTTGACCACCAAGATAGATTTTCCCGTTAGCGCCTCGCTATTACGAAGTAACAGTAAACTTGGGTTGGTTAATACGCTCATAAATGGCTTTGCCTTACAGTATGTTTAATTTATTAAAAATAAAAGTTAGTGCTTAAAGTTACCAATTACTCAGTACGTTCAAACATTAAATCCCATACGCCATGACCTAGGCGATGTCCGCGCTGCTCAAACTTAGTAAGCGGGCGTAAATCTGGACGTGGAACATAATCGTTTGTTTCTGATTGATTTTTAAAACCAGGCGCTACGTTCATAACTTCAAGCATATGTTCTGCGTAGTTTTCCCAATCTGTTGCCATGTGAAAAACACCCCCCATTTTTAGTTGGGCTCTTAGTTTTTCAGCAAACTCTGTTTGTACAATGCGGCGTTTGTGATGACGCTTTTTATGCCAAGGGTCCGGGAAAAACAACTGCACAGTTGTGAGGCTTTCTTTTTCTATACAGTCGGCAAGCACTTCTATTGCGTCGTGTTCAAAAATGCGTAAGTTAGTAATGCCTGCTTCATCTGCATCCATTAAGCATGCACCTACGCCAGGGCGATGAACTTCAACACCAATAAAGTTTAGATGTGGAGCATTTTTTGCCATCTCGACAAGCGATTTCCCCATACCAAAACCAATTTCGAGTACTACATCATTATTGTTGCCAAAAACTTCGCTTAAATTAAGCATACCGTTTTTATGCTCTAAGCCCATTGTTGGCCAGCATTTTTCGATTGCAGCGGCTTGGCCTTTGGTTAATCGACCTTCGCGTTTTACAAAACTGCGAATGGTGCGGATGTATTTACCTTCTTGCTTAGCTTGCTCAAGGTTGGTGTTGCTTGATTCACTCATATTATTGGCCTGACAAAAACAAATGTGTTTAAAAATGGTTGCATATTATCCCTGACCAAGGCGCCAATCACAAGTAATAGCTGGTTTTACAGCTGCTATAGCTTGATCTTTTTATTAACTGCAATAGACTGATTCGCCATTGAGTATTAGAAAAAGTGTAATATGTTGGATTTAAATAAAGAGCAATCTGGTTGGTTTTCTAATCAAGTTGTTGATTGGTATCATCTTCATGGCCGTAAAACACTTCCATGGCAGTTAGGGAAAACGCCTTACAAAGTATGGGTGTCTGAGGTGATGCTACAGCAAACCCAAGTTGCTACTGTTATTCCTTATTTTGAAAAATTTATGCAAAGTTTTCCAAATATTATAGCTTTGGCCGATGCTGATGAAGATTTAGTGCTTCACCACTGGACTGGTCTAGGGTATTACGCACGGGCACGTAACTTACATAAAACAGCTAAAATAGTGCGTGACAGATACTTAGGCGAATTTCCGCAAACGCTTGATGAGGTAATGGATTTACCCGGAATAGGGCGCTCTACTGCCGGGGCTGTTTTATCATTGTCCCTTGGACAGCACCATCCTATTTTAGATGGGAATGTTAAGCGAGTATTAGCGCGCTACTTTATGATAGAAGGTTGGTACGGCGTTAAAAAAGTCGAAAACCAGCTTTGGTATTTATCAGAGCAATTAACACCTAAAAATAATGTTACCGAATTTAATCAAGCTATGATGGATTTAGGTGCGAGTGTTTGCTCACGTAGTCGGTTTGATTGCGAGGCTTGCCCATTAAATTCAGGTTGTGGTGCCTTTAATGCTGGTAAAGTAAAAGAGTTTCCACATTCTAAACCTAAAAAAGCAGTGCCGAAGAAGAGTTGCCATCAGTTAATTGTTCAGTGCGGCGATAAAGTGCTTATGGAAAAACGCCCTAACAGCGGTATTTGGGGAGGACTATTTGGCTTTTTTGAATTTAATGAGTACGAGGATCTTCAAATGTTTTTAGCTCAGCAAGGATTAGAAGCCGACTTAGTAGAGCTTGAAGCGTTTATTCATGTGTTTTCACATTTTGAGCTGAGGATTAATCCGCATGTGCTCAATGTTAAGAAAATTCCTGATGTAGTAAATGACAAACAACTAGTGTGGTATCCGCTTGATCAATCAATAGAGGTTGGCCTAGCAGCACCAACTAAAAAGTTGGTTAAACAAATTACAGCAATAGTATAGAATAGCCCCATATTTAGCGTTAGAGAGAATCAATCATGGCACGTACAGTATTTTGTCAAAAGTTACAAAAAGAAGCCGAAGGGCTTGGCTTTCAGTTATACCCTGGTGAAATTGGTGAAAAGATTTTTAATAACATCTCTAAAGAAGCGTGGGGTCAGTGGCAGCATAAGCAAACAATGTTGATCAATGAAAAGCATTTAAATATGATGGATCCAGAGCACCGCACATTTTTAGAACAGCAAATGGTTGGCTTTTTGTTTGAAAACAAAGATGTAGAAATTGAAGGTTATCGACCGCCTGAAAAATAATATTTTAAAACATAAAAAAGGGCTAAATAGCCCTTTTTTTTATGTGCGATTATTTAATCACTTAATTCATCTTCTTGCTCAGAGATTTTAATTTGTTCTTTTAAAAATTGAGCTGCCTTAGAGTATTCAATTTCTAACTTATCTCTTAAGTCTATTAATTCATCAGTTGTGAGTTCACCTTCTTTACATTTGTCTTCAAATGCATTTGAAAGTTCTGCCACAGTTTGGGCACCAATTGTTTTGGAGATCGACTTTAATTGATGACACCCTTCAATAATTTCATCTAAATCGTTAACCATAACGCCTGAATTAATCCCCTTAATTAACCCTTGGCTTTGTTCTAAATACATTTTGAAAAAGCGTAACTGTTTAGCTTCGTCACCATTTACATATTTAGCAACTGCTTCCATATCAATAGGTAGCGCCATGGTTTGATGGATCACTACATTCGGGTTTTGACTTTGTTTATCGCTCCAGCGTTTTAGCGTGTCTTCTAACGCGTTTAGCTCTATAGGCTTAGTAATGAAGTCGTTTATACCTACGGCTAAACAGCGCTCTTTTTCGCCTTTAAGTGCGTTTGCTGTTACAGCAATAATATAAGGTTGTGCGTCAATTGATTCTAATAGCTCGGCTTCATTACGGATTTTTTCGACCATATCGTAACCCGACATTTTAGGCATGTGTAGGTCGGTTAAAATAAGTGAATAATCACCTTTTCTCCACATATCTAAGCCTTCTTCACCATTGTTCGCTATTTCAACGCCAAAACCTAATATATGCAGTTGATCACTTAATACTTGTTGGTTTAGGAGATTATCTTCAACAAGTAAAACCAATTTGTTTGATTTACGAGCTTGCTCAACATTTAAATAGTTGTTAAGTGTTTTGGTTTTTTAATTTGTTTAGGTGTATGTAAACCTGCTGCCACTAAAATAGAAAGCATAAAGTTAGACTTACAAAGAGGTGATGCATTAATGTAAAAAACATTATTATGATTTATAGCTGCTTCATCAAGCTTACTAAGTACAACAACTTGCTGATTGTAATCCTCTAACGAGTAAAACAAGCGTCTTAGCAGTGCGTTAGTTGTATCTATATTATCTATGCCATCAGCTACCCAAATAACATCTTGCGAATGCTGGTGTGCTTCAATTTCTTCTTCTGTGTGTGCATAAATTATTTTAGCGCCCATAAACGATAAATAACGATACATAGTTTTTTCGCGTTCTAGGTGATTACTAACTACAACAATCTGCTTGCCAATTAAAGCGCCTTTGTGAGCATATTTTATTTTACCAGATGTGCTAAACGGCAGCTCCACAGTAAACTCACTACCAATTCCTGTATGGCTAGTTACATGGATGGTACCTAGCATAAGCTCAGTTAAGCTTTTACAAATAGAAAGACCTAAACCTGTCCCTCCATATTCCCGGGTAATCGAGTTTTCGGCTTGAATAAACGGATTAAATATTTCGCGTAGTTGTGCCTGCGACATGCCTTTACCGTTATCAGTTACACAAAAGCGTAAGGTAAAGTGATCAGTTGTATTATGTACCACCTCGACTGATATTTTTACATGGCCTTGGGTTTTTTCATCAGTGCTAGTGAATTTAATGGCGTTGCTACATAGGTTATAAAGAACCTGGCGTACACGTACGCTATCACCGGTAAGGTTTATAGGAATATCAGGTGCTATTGCCAGCTCTAAATCAAGATCACGTTTTTTAGCAACAGATGAGAGCACACGAGCAACTTCTTCTATGGTATCGGTTACTGAAAATGGAATAGGGTCAATATTTAGTTTTCCAGCCTCAATTTTAGAAAAATCTAAAATATCATCCAAAATACTCAATAAGGAGAAGGCTGATTCACGAATAATTGTACTTAAACGATGCTGAGCGCCATCAAGTTCGGTTTGACGCAGTAAATCAATAGTACCTATAACACCGTTCATTGGTGTTCTTATTTCATGGCTCATTGTTGCTAAAAATGTTGTTTTGGTTTCGCTCGCGCGTTCAGCTTTTATAGTCGCTTGTTCAAGTGCCAAAGTGCGGTTTTGTACTTCTGTCTCTAAACCATTTTGTAATTTTTGAAGCTCTTTTTGTGCAACATTGTTATTGATCATTGCGCTTTGTACTTTTTGCAGCAATAGATTGATATGCTTAGCTACCTCACCTAAACCGATATCGAGTTGTTCATTAACATTGCTGTCGTAATTAGCACCTTCGGTAATCTCTTGAAGCTCTTGCGTCAGTGAATCAGTGCTTATACGTAAGCGATTGTTAATGTATACGTTAAAAAGCAAAGTAAATATAAACAATGTAATCACGCATGCTATAGCTATTATATAAGCAATTACCTGTGAGTCTTTAGTACTCAAAGGGACTATAGGAGGATTTTTTTTAAGAATAAGCTCGCCGATTGGCTGATCGTTTAACAATAGCAGGTGATGTAAAATACCTTGCTCAACTAGGTGAGTATCAGTTTTAATTGAGGCGATAGCAGGCTTGCTACTGCTATATACTAACTCGGTATCAGATGTCGCATTAAAACGGTATAAAGTATATTCAAAGTCACCATCTAATAACGATGTTAAATCAAGTAGCTGCTTTACTTTACCTTGCCCATACATAGTTAACGCATCAACCATTGGCAAGTCTAATTTGTTGGCAAGGGTTGCAATACTAATTGCGGGCTCAGGCTGAACTTTATTAACTTCAGTTTGTGTATAGAAAGAGTGGGCAACAATAGCGAGCGCTGTTACAGCAATATTAATGATTAAAAAAAGTGGCAGTAAGCCTTTAACTGGCGATGAGAATTTACTCTGCATTGATTGTTTCCAATTGATGTGTTTTTACTTACGATAAGTCCCTATCGTAAGTATCTAGGCTAATAGTAGCATTTACAAAAAATAACTTACTACGGTTTTAGTTTGATTTAGTTATATTTATTTATAGTTATAGTCCGGTTTGTGGTAAAAATGAACGTTATTAATAAAAAATGTACTGGGTTGTCTGAAAACCGTTCAAACAGTTATAAAAGAATAAAAAAAAAGTTGACTTGTAAGGGCAAAACTCGTTTAATACGCCGCACGCACAAACAGCTCAGTCGGTAGAGTGTTGTGGGAATTACATTGAAATCCTTGTTAAGGGTTTTATTAAAACCGAGTATTGCCCAGATAGCTCAGTCGGTAGAGCA
>NZ_BADT01000198.1 GCF_000239855.1 Pseudoalteromonas sp. BSi20652
AATATAATAATTTATAAAGCCATTTTTTAGCAAAAGCACCCAAGCGATAGCCGCTAATAATTTAACCTAAAAATTGCACTTACTTTGTAAATTTAACAAAGTGAGTTGTCGGCAAACTTCTCAATCGGTACACTAAAAAAAATATATATAGCAGGGCACGTTATGTCACCAGCCAAAATACGCAGTGATGTTATAAAACTCAGTGAATTAAGCACTAAAAAACCAGATTATTACTTTATCCAAGGCTACTTAATGGGATTAGGTGTATTACCTCAACTACTTGTTCCCAGTGAGTGGCACCCAGATCTATTTGGAGAGTTTAATATTCAAAACGAGACTGAGCTAAAATACCTCGAAAGCTTAATGGCACTGTACAACCAAAGCATGGATAAAATAATTCAAAACGAATTAAAAATGCCAGCAAAATGCAGCCTATCTAAACAAGACTACCGTGAGTCACTAAAGCCTAATATGCCCCTACCAAATTACTGTAAAGGGGTTTTACAGGCGCTTAAAAATATAAATAAACGCATGCTCAATACAGAGCAAAAACGTTCTATAAACAGCCTTACTACAGTGTTAAAAGCATTTACAAGCCCCAAAATCGCCGCAAAAGAATTTGGTGAATTTGCCCAATACAACGCCCAAGAATATAAACGTAATTACGTGTACTTTATGGCCGACGCTATTTTTGAATTGCGTTTTAGTAATGAGCGAGCAGTATTTGACGAAAACGAAGCCGAATTTAACAACCACTTTTTAGACGAAGAACCAGATGAATTAGATGAGCTTGATGAATTACTTGAGCTAGTACTCGCCGACACCGAGCTAAAAGCACTTGAGCCAATACAGATGTTTTTAGAAATGATGGAAGGGCTCATAACCAAGCAATTTATAAAAAACAACACAGGGCACTTTTGGGGCTTGCACGAAACCCGCCCTTATATGATGCTACGTGCGCATAGAGCAAAAATAAACGCACTGCATGGTTATACCCAAAAAGCACAGTCAGAACTCGAAACGCTATTAACGCTAAACCCAAACGACAATCAAGCAAACCGCTTTTTATTAATGAACTGCCTGATCATCAATAAACAATGGGAGAAGTTAGATGCTCTATTGGCCGACTTTGATTTTCAAGAACTACACGCAACAGCCAGCCGCGCGCTAAGTGCTTTTGTAAAGCATGGCGATTCAAAACCCGCTAACGATTACAAAAAAATGCTCCAGCAGCAAAATAAACACTTTACCAAAATACTTACAGGGCAAGAAAAACTAAAAGAACAACAGCCACCATATTACAGCCCAGGCAGTAAAGAAGAAGTCGCTGTTTATCTTGAATCGTTAGGTAAGCAGGCGTGGATTTCGGTGCCTGCGAGTCTTTTTTGGCTAAGAAAAAAGTAATAACTAAACGCGTGAAAAGTGCTAAGCGTGATTTATGTCGCGCTCAGTTCTCAACATAAGCACTTAATAATAACAGCGTATTAATTTAAAAATTTCTACTTATTAAGACTATATTTAATGCGCTTGTTCCTGTAGATTAAACAAATAATGAATGCAGTATTAACAGCACCTTAGCTGTTAAACCATTAGCCAAGGAGCGGTAAGTCACGTGCTAAACACCACACTTACTTATTACAACCAAAATGCCAAAGCTTTTAGCGACTCAACACTCAATGTTGATATGTCGGCACTTTATGCTGAGTTTTTACCGCACGTTGCACAACACGGGCGTATTTTAGATGCCGGTTGTGGCAGTGCGCGCGATGCCGCATTTTTTAAAGCGCAGGGTTTTACTGTGAGTGCGTTTGATGCAAGCCCAGAGCTGGCAGAGTTGGCAAGCAGTTACTTACAGCAACGTGTAGCGGTTAAAACATTCCAAGAGCTAAATTGTGTAAATCAATACGACGGTATTTGGTGCTGCGCTAGTTTATTACACGTTCCAAAGGCTGAGTTACCGCAGGTATTTTTAAACCTACAAAATGCGCTTAAACCGAATGGTGTTTTGTATGTATCGTTTAAATATGGCGATACAGAGCGTGTGCACAATGGTCGTGAATTTACCGATTTAAACGAAAATGCTTTAACGCATTTACTTAGCCATACGCAGCTAAAAGCCATTAAACAATGGCAAAGTGTTGATCAGCGCCCAGAGCGCGAAAGCGAAGTATGGTTAAATGCGCTTATTAAAGTAGTGCACGTTTTATGATTGGAGCAATGCAGCAACAGCTCGACTTTATTGCATATATTCAGCGAATGTTAGTTGAAGGTGAATTCACAGCTACTTATAAATATGCATTGTTACATGCAATTGCTGATGTGTGTGTAGAGCATAATAATAGTAATCCCGAAGCTCCAATGGAAATTGAAATCGACACTTTGGTTGATAAGTTTATTCAACTGTATTGGAATCATTCAGTGCCATATGCATTGGGCACAACAGATATAATAACCAATGCCGAAGATATGTTACTTAAGCAAAATAGCTTAGGCCAAGCAAAGTTCATTACCGAGATATTTAAGCTGCAAAATGCAGGTATTAAAAGTTATAACGCATTTAAAAACTACCAACAATATAGCCAAGTAATAAGTTCTCTTAGACGAACATTTATTGATGGTCCGCTTTGGCGCTTACAGTTACTTTCGGGAAAAGAAGAGTGCTTTTTATATCCTCATACACTTTTAGGTAAAGGCAGAGAGCCAAAGCGAATTGTTTTAAATGTAGGTATTGCTCACTGTTTTAGGCGTTTCTATGATTTGGTTGTGCATCTTAGTGTTACTGAATGGGTAGAAAAAGTACAAACAATAAAAGCGAATCAAACGTTATTGGGATCGCAAAGCCAGCTACAAGAATTTTTGTTTGGTACTAATAGAACTGCTTTAAAAGTAGTTGCGCCGCTGCTTATTGATATTCAAAAAGGGCTTTGCTTTTATTGCCAAAAGCCAATGAACCTAAAAAACGAAAAAGAAACTAAAAAAACACCAGAGGTCGATCATTTTATCCCGTTTAAGCGTTATCCAAACGACTTAGCACATAACTTTGTTGCTGCGCATGCTGATTGTAATAACAATAAGCGAGACCACCTTGCAGCATTCGCTCACCGCGACCGATGGCTAGAACAAAACCTCGATACGCATAAAGCCGAAATCGCTAATAAACTCCAACCTTACTTTTATTGTGATTCAGATAAGTCACTGGCAGTAAGTAATTGGGCATATCAGGTAGCTGAATCAAGCAGTGCTAAATTATGGCTTGGCAAAAACAGTTTTGAAGAAGCAAAACCGAAAGCTGAGGTTCTTAAATTTTCAAAAGTTGTAAATAAATCAGAGCAAACAAACTTGGCGACTGAGCCGAAGGCTAATTTTAAAACTATCATTAACGCATTGAAATTGCGTTATTTCCCCAATATTAAAATAGCTTGCGGACATTTTAAAACAGGCGATAGCAGCGATGTTGAATATTTAGAAGCGCCATTTGGCGCAGGTAAGCTTGATCCAAACGTACATTTTTTAGCACGTGCATCGGGTAACTCTATGAACGGCGGTAAAAACCCAATTTACGATGGCGACTTACTATTACTTGAGCTAATAACATCCGATAAAGCAGGATCGCTACGCGGCCAAATAGTCGCGATAGAACGAGATGATATAGGCGGGGAAGGGCAGTATTTACTGCGTAAAGTTAATAAATTACCCAATGGGCAATATGAGCTAATTGCTCAAAACCCAGATTATGAGGTAATGATTGCAGATGAAAGCATGCGAACGTTCGCACGTTTTAAACAAGTGGTTACAGAGTAGTTGTAGTCGCGATTTTACATCGCGCTTTAACTTGTAGGCGCAGAGCTTGCTCGCGCGAAAAGCGAAGCTTTTAAATTTCGGTGTAATTAATATGTAGGTGCGATTTTACATCGGGCTCATAAATTGGTGTTTTGGCCCGAGGATTAAGGGATTAATAACCTCTATTCGAGGTTTTATCGCGTTGGCGATGGCAACCAAAGGGCGGCTGCCGCCGACCGCCCTTTGGAATCCCACGGCGCACCCGAGGATCACACTTTATCTTCAACTTACGTTAATGATGTGAACGTAACCAGCGTAGATAGGCCATCCATGGCCAAGCTACGCTTTGTACAGCATCCATGCTGTAAATTACTCATCATTAACTCAGTTTCAGGTGTGATCACGGGGAGTTGGAGTGTGCTGGTCGATTTGTGCTTATAAATGTAGGCGGGAGTTTCTCATAACTTGCCTGCTTATATTAAAAATTAAAAGGAATTTAAAATTGGAACAGCTTTTCCATATTGCGACTAGGTATTACTTTGCTTTTGAAAGCAGTAAAGGCCTTAATTTTAAAATGAAAAGTCAGTGGTTTTTTGCACTTGCTTTCGCAGCCATTTTTCTGGGGATGTGCTATTTACTATATTACTCATTAGCCGGAGGCTTGAGTCCTACTTATAAGTTAAGCAGTGGCGCAGGGTTAATAATAAGTGAAGTTGCATTTTTACTTTCCTTTACAAGCTTACAAGAAAAGAGAAAGAGTTTAATTCTTGAAAAGCATGGTGAAAAAGGTGGTGATAAACGTGCATTATTTCGTGCGAAAAGAAAGTGGCTCCTAAAAGAGTTAGGTATTAATAGTACAGAGTTTTTTTCTACAGCAGAGCAGTATGAAAAAATGCTTAAGTATTACTTTGAAAGAAAAACACCCTATGAGAATTATTGGCAAACGTTCTTTTCTAGTTTATTTAGTGATAGCTCAAAGGCAAGAATCTTAAGCTTATTCATTTTTTTAATGTCTATTTGTTTTTTATTAGTAATGAAAGGTGTGAGTGATTCAGAGGTGTTCTTCGAACTCCTTGAACTAAATAATTTGATTTCGGGCTTTTTCCTTATTTTACTTTTTTCATTTGGGTTGCACGTTTTCATAGAGACTGTAAAAGCTTTAATCCGTCTTATTGGTTTAATAAATTCAATAATTATCATACAGTTTGAAAATAAGCGTTCTGAGTCAGATGAAGTACTGAGAGTCTTTATTAAAGATTTATTGTTACTGAGCAGGTTGGATAACAGGATTAAAGTGGTTAATTGATCACCCTAAAGGTCTAAATATAGTTAACTTTAGTTTTGGGAAAAGGGATTAAAAAACCTCTATTCGAGGTTATATCGCGTTGGCGATGGCAACCAAAGGGCGGCTGCCGCCGACCGCCCTTTGGGATCCCACGGCGCACCCGAGGATCACACTTTATCTTCAACTTACGTTAATGATGTGAACGTAACCAGCATAGATAGGCCATCCATGGCCAAGCTATGCTTTGTACAGCATCCATGCTGTAAATTACTAATCATTACGACCGTTTCAGGTGTGATCACGGGGGGAGTAAGGATTATGAATACAATTCAGAGAAAGTTTTAATAAGATGTGTAGAAAAAGATATTATTAAATCGACAGAATCACTTTGTAAAAGTGAAAAACAATAAGTTATTGATTTTAAAGGTTTATAACTTATAGTGATAGTTTGTATTAAATATTAAATATTAAATGGTGAATGTAATGGGCACAAGGGATCTCACAGAAAATGAGTTAAAAAATAGAGAGAGTTTAGAAGATTTTGGTATCTCTTTATCTCTGCTTTTTGTAACAAACACAGGGCTCACAAAAAAAATTCTTGATGCAACGGAATCTATTTCTGATTTATTGAAAAAAAAGCAAGTCCATAACTTTGACCTTCAGAAAAATGGACCTGACAACAAAATAATGCTTCCTTGCATTATTTTAAGTGAAAATAAACGAGAAGAAACTAAAGTGTCGCTATATAGAGCTGCAACAAGAGGTGATAAGCGTTTTTGGCCTGGGCGCTTTTCAGAGTTTGCGGTAGATGGTCAGGTATTTGCATTATTCATTGCGAATAATTCCCTTGTTCTGCTTAATTTATCCTCTGAAAAGCTGTTAGATATGAGTGAAGGTTCTTTTCTGTGGGAAATATTAGAGAATATTGATCTTGTCCAAGACTCTGAGGCTGAAATTCTTGAAGAAGAAACTAACGTAGAAGACGGCACTAGTAGCGAAATTGAAATACCATCTCGATTTGAGGTTTCCAGTTATGGCTGGGACAGTGATGTTGAAGGCCTCGTTAAAAGATTAAATAGAGAAGATATAAAGTTACCTGGTTTTCAACGAGGCTTTGTGTGGAGCTTAACTGAGCAATCCAGATTTATAGAATCTTTGATTTTAGGGCTTCCTGTTCCAAATATTTTCTTAGCAAAAGATAATGACTCTAAGACATTAAATATAATCGATGGTCAACAGCGTTTAAAAACCTTACAAAGATACTTAGCGGGTGAGTTTTCTATTTCTAATAGTAAGAAAATCCATGAAGATTTACGCGGTTGTTACTTCAGTCTTGAAGTTGCAAAATCAGCAAAATCTAAAGTATTAGAAGATGAAGATGCACGAACTTTAAGTGATTCCATTTTACATAGTATAGTTATTCGCCCTGATCCCACATCAGATAGTCTTGAGTATGGCTATGAGTATAACAATGCAGTTATACAAATATTTAGAAGACTAAATACTAGTGGTAAGGCATTACAGCCACAAGAAGTTAGGTCTTGTATTTTTTATGGCTCTTTTGACAATCTTCTACATAGTTTAAATAAAGACAATTCATGGCGTAGCTTATTTGGAGAAAAGCATAGTCGTTATAAGGATGTTGAAACTATTTTGAGATTCTTGGCTTTGTATGACTCCTATGAAAGCTATAAGGCGCCAATGCCTAGTTTTCTTGATAAGTACATGGAAGCAAACCGAAACCTGAATAATTTAGAGCTACAGAAAATCCGAGATCTTTTTGAGTTAATAATGAGCGATTTGGTTAATGCATGTGGTACATCAATATTTAAAACCGCAGGGACTTTTTTATTATCAAAGTTTGATGCTGTAACAGTTGGTTATGCAAAAGCTATTGATTCAGGCGTGAGGCTTAATAAATCAGAAGTTATCGAAAGAATAAGTATGTTGCTTTCCGATGAGGAATATATTGAATCTACAGCAGAGTTCATAAATGATACTGGTAATGTTACTAAAAGAATAAATGCAGCAATAAGAATATTTAAAGGGTAAAGCTATGGCACGTCGGTCTCGGCATAATGGGCATGATAAGTATAAGATGAGGATAAATAGTTTATTTGATTCGTACAATGAAGATAATAATCCAGAGTCTCAAGCGCATAGTGCAAAATATTTAGCAGTTTTAGTTTCTGGTTACTTAGAGCAAGCAATAAAAGAGGTATTGTTAAATTATTCTTCACTTGGCTCGAGGCCGCAAATAGCAAAGTATATAGAATCAACCTGGCCAATTTCCAGAAATATGAGCGCAGATAATATTAATAATATACTCTCTCATTTTAATACCCATTGGAGTGAAAAATTTTCAGATTGGCTTAAAGACGATATTATTAGAAAGAGCCACATAAATTCAATCGTACAATGGCGAAATAGTATCGCTCATGGACAAGAGTCTAATACAACAGGTGTAACTTTAGTTTCGGTGCGTGATTCTTTTATAACTATTAAGGAGTTAGTTAAATTTATTGAAGAAACAGTAAAATCTTAACCTCAAATGTTTTTACTGAAAACCCTTCTAACTTTTATGAAGGGTTTTTCCTTGTAAACACTTGATTGCTAGCCCAAGCTTTTGACCTAATAAAGGCGGTACAGCATTACCTACTTGGGTATATTGTGGTACTTCAAATTTACGCATCTGACCGCCAGTTGTTATTTTCGAACGAAATTCGAATTGATCTGGAAATGATTGAATTCGTGCCATTTCTCTAACGGTCAGAACGCGAAGTTCATTCTTATCGTAATGACAAGCATCATCTGGTATTGAAAGTGCGGCAGGTGCAGCTGCATCTGCAATTAAAGCTTTTTGAGTCTGCTTTTTGGTTGGGTGCTCTAATAGGTATCTAACTAGGTCAAACTTGCTATTAAATTTAACTAATCGGTTTTGCTGATTTAAGAACTCTTTATCTAGTAACACAGCTGCGCTTTCATTACTAAGGTCTGCTACACCTCTCTTGAGGACATTAAATACGTCTTTTGTGACCTGCTTATCATCTACATCTTGTAATATTTGGTAAATTCTAAATCGTCTTTTTACAATGTCACTGTTTACTCTTTGTTCGTGGTTTTTAAGCTCGGTAACATTACCTAAAACAACTGAAAATTGAGTATTTAACTGTTTAATATAAGATGACTGTTTCGAGGGATGACTCAACTTTAAATCGTCAAGCGCATCTTTCACTGATGCGGTTCTATCTGCTATTAGGGAATTTAGAAAACTATTTTTAAATAATTTATGGTGCTCTGCTTTTGTTATATCAAAATAGGGGAGATCACCAAATTTTACAGTGTTAATACTCTTTTTAGCTTTTTTGAAAAAGGTAATTGATTGCTCAAATAATTCTGTTTCAGCTTCATTTAAATGTTTAAGCTTTTCAAAATAGTCCTCACGTATTGCAATCATAATAAAGCGAGGCCTATTTTGAGCTATTCCGGCATATTTAGCATTAACGTGTAAACAAAGAGGAATATAACCTTTAGTTGCAAACACTTTTGCAACTTCATGCCATGCATGGAATTTTTCTCCTGCTTCGTCTTTAAAAGCACGTAAAATTCCCGTTACATTTTCGAGCATTGCAATTTTAGGCCGAACTAAAGATACGAAGGTAGCGAACTCCCACGGTAATGTATTTTTATCACAATCTTTTTTACGCATGCCCGCCATACTAAAACTTTGGCATGGTGGCCCACCAGAAACGAGATCTAATTCACCTTTACCAAATGAATTATGAAGTTCATCGCATAACTTTGAGTTTGTAGTTAACAGTTTGTTTAGCTCTACAATGCTGCCGACAATCAGCTTATTCTGTATGCTTTTTAGATCACATGGGAGGTCAGAAAATCCATTCTTATTATTAAACTCCGGGAAGCTAAAAGGATTTTCTCTTAATCTAGGTTTTAAATCTTTATAGTTACTGTTCAACCACAACGTATTTTTCGGCATTAATCCATCTTCAGCTAATTGCGCTAAATTCTCTTTAAAAAATTATAAGCAAAAGTTTCTGCTGCCATAGGCGAAAGTTCATTAGCAAGTACAGTTTCAAAACCGACACTTTCTAGCCCTAATGTTAAGCCACCGCAGCCTGCAAACAATTCTATATGATTCAAAATACATCCAACAATAAATGAAAACCATCGAATTTTACGGGAATCACTGTCAAAAGTCCAGGTAAGAATCAACTATTTTATGTATTGACTTAGGAACAAGAAAAGTATAATTTAATTAAAGGCTTATGAGAGTAGCCCTCCTTTCTGTAAAGACCCTTTGTGTCCTCTCTGTAGATAAAGTTGTGAATTCGCAGCTAGGTTTACAGTGTTCGGACTGAAATCAATTTATAACTCTAACTACACATATCTTCGGCGCGGGAAGCGCCATCCTGATTGTAGGAAAAGCATTAAGCATCACCCAATTAACCTAAATTTATTCTAGCTGCGGTGAATTCCAAAATCTTTGGACCATCGAAAATGATAAATGAAAAACGACTAAAGCAAGAAGCAAAGCTTTTAAAAAAAAATAATAATAGTTTAAACCAAGCACGAGCACTAGAAATTGTTGCTCGTAAATATGGTTATTCTAGTTGGCGTGATGTTTCAAAAGAGTTAAAAAAGCAAGCAATAGAAGGTATTCCCATACCCAGTATTTCAACAAATTTTGTTGAATACAATGAAGTTGAAATGTCAGATAAGGATTATGAGGTTTATGATCAAGAACGGGTCGGTGATTTACAATTAGAACAAAAATTATTGCTGAGAAGTAATACAGTTGCTTTGACTAAGTTAGGCGTAGAGTTTTCTCTTTTTGAGCCTACACAAACAGGTTTAAATAAATCTATTCTGGATGCAACGCAGTCTGTAAGAGATCATTTCGAGTTAGAGGAGTTTCATTATTACTTCCAACAAGAGCAAGGTGTTATAAGGAAAGAAGTTAGTTATTTGGTAAATCAGAACGAAATAAAAGAAATTATTGGAAGTTTTTACCGCCCTAAAACTAAGCAGGGTGATCCGAGAATGTGGTATAGGCAACTACCCAAATTTGCCGCCGCTGGTGAGCAAATTGCTATTATCATTTACCAAGGTGCCCCGCATCTCATTAACCTTAGTCAAGTTGATTTAGAAAATGAATTACAGAACCCTTATAGCCATATATATAAATTAATAAAAAGCTATATAAATAAAGAGTTTTCTTATTCTGCAGAGTTACTTACCAAGATAAAAGAATTAGCTATAAAACCTTTTAAAGCACTGCGAAGTGGTGATACTGCAATTGGTTTTACATTAGAGGCTTTACTTGGTATCGAGGCAAATTCATCAAAAGATCCGGATTATCATGGTATTGAAATTAAGTCGGGTAGAGGCGGTAAAAATCGGACAACTTTATTTGCCCAAGTTCCTGATTGGAATTTAAGCCCTTGTGGGTGCAAAGAAATAGATTTTGCTAAAGGCTCTAGTGCAAAAATTTTGGAGAAATATGGCTATGAAAGAGAAGAGGACTTTAAATTGTATTGTACGGTCAGTACTCAGCGTCAAAATTCTCAAGGACTACATTTCATATTTAACAAACAAAAAGACCAGCTTGAAGAATGGTATCGTAATGAGGAATTAGTCGCTGTTTGGCCAGCGAAACTATTAAAAAGACGTTTAGTTGAAAAACACTCTGAAACATTTTGGGTACAAGCTAGGAGTTTTAAAGAAAGTGGCGAGGAATTTTTTCAATTAGAAAAAGTTGTGCATACTAAGGCACCTGTTTTAAGCCAATTAATACCGCTAATATGCTCCGGTGTCATTACAATGGATCATCTAATAAAACGTTCGGGTGAAACCGGTCGAGTTACAGAAAAAGGACCGCTTTTTAAAATAGATAAAAGAAACCTAGAGTTGCTTTTCCCCGAGCCCATAGAGGTTAATTTATAAATTAACCAGTAAAAATAGGGGGGTAATTAACTGTTCGTAAATACCACTCCCTGTTTGCGAGTGGTTAGTTTACTAAATAGTGAATTATAAATAAGCATTAACTCATTATTGAATTGGAGGCTGTTGCTTAGGTCGTTCTCCCGTGATCACATCCGAAATTTTATTAATGATGAGCAATTAACAGCATGGATGCTGTTAAAAGCGTAGCTTAG
>NZ_BADT01000197.1 GCF_000239855.1 Pseudoalteromonas sp. BSi20652
CCATTAATTCAATTGGTTATGTGTTTTTTATATTTTAATACGTTATAGTTGCACTATATAAGTGATGAGCTCTGAGCTGTTGGAGTGCAAATAAAAAGCGTGACTACTTGCGCTTGGATTTAACAAATTGGTATTGTTCAAAAAAAGTATGAGAAGCTAAAAAATGCAAAAACCACCACTAACTTACCAACAACAACTACGCTATTCTCGACACATTATGCTCCCGCAGCTTGATATAGACGGACAAGAGCGACTGTGGCAATCGCATGCTTTAATTATTGGTGTAGGTGGGCTTGGGTGTGCGGTAAGTCAATACTTAGCGGCATCTGGCGTTGGGACACTTACCTTAGTTGATAACGATGAAATAGACGTGACCAACCTGCAAAGGCAAATACTGTATAAAGAAAGTGATATTGGTAGCTCAAAATGTATCGCGGCTAAAAAACAACTCAACGCGCTTAATAGTGAAATAGACATAAATACTGTGGAAGCATTTTTTAATACCGATATGTGTAACAGCTCACTACTTAAAAACATTGATATAGTAATTGATTGCTCAGATAACCTAACAACGCGCAATGCACTTAATAGCGCCTGTTTTAACGCTAAAGTTCCACTGGTGTCAGGCTCGGCAATACGTATGGAAGGACAAGTCGCGTGTTTTACTATGGATGAAAACAGCCACTGTTATGGCTGTTTATCGCAGTTTTTTAGCGAGCAAACACAAAGCTGCTCAGAATCCGGTGTGCTCTCTCCTATTGTGGGGCTAATAGGCAGTATTCAGGCTACTGAAGCGCTAAAAATGCTTGCAGGTTTGCCAGGAGGCTTAAACGAACACTTATTGCTGGTGGATGGTTTAAGCATGGAATTTAATCGTTTTAAAATAGCCAAAAATAGTCAATGCCCGGTGTGCAGCATTTAATATGCACACCAAACTTTGTAAAGCCAACCTGCTTAAATATGGGGTGATTTAATTCGTTAAATCACTATTCTAAATTATGGATTGTTGTATACAGTATATCGCCCACTTTAAAGTCGTTTTTGTCCCACACTCGCCTAGATACCAAGCAATACAACGTTTGCCCATCTACATTAAGCGTTAACTGCCAGTTATTATTAATAAACTCAGCCTGAGTTAATACCGACTTTAAAACATTACTGTGCGTTGTTTTCTCAGGATTTAACGCACTAAACGACAGTTGCTCACTTTCAATAATTAGCTTATTACTGCTATCTACAAGTGCAGGAAGCACAAAAAGCGGCTGGTTACTTTGCTGTAATTGCAGTTGATATAGCCCATAGCTCTCATCAAATTTAACCACATCGTAATTAATTAAGCTCAGCGGTGTTTGCCTATCGTTTGCATAAATAGCTTTTGCAACGTGAGCACTCGCACCTTGGTTTATCACCTTGCCTTTATCTAGCTGAATAAGGGTATCGCAGCAAAATAGCAGCTCTTTTAATGAGTGACTTACTATTATAAATTTAATATTAAACTTAACTGCAAACTCGCTAAGTTTAGTTAGCGTTTTAAAGCGCAGCGACCAATCAAGCGCGCTAAAAGGCTCATCAAGCATTATAAATTTTTGACCGGCAAGCAAAGTGCGCGCAAATACTACACGTTGACGCTCACCGCCCGATAAGCTTTGTATATCACGATTTAGTAAATCATCTAATTCAAGCGTTTCAACAACGTATTGTAACGTTAAGCTGGTTTGTTTGTTGGCACAGTGTTTTTGTGTAAACGCTAAATTACCTGCCACATCTAAATGAGGAAACAACGGGCACGATTGCAACTGAAGCGTTATACCGCGCTTATCGCTTGCAAGCTGATGCACTGCTTGATTGTTTATATACACACTTTTTGCAGGCTCTAAACCGCTAATACAGCGCAGTAATGTTGATTTACCCGAACCGGAAGGTCCGTAAACACCCAAAACATTAAACGACTCAAGCTCAAGGTTTATATCTAAATCAAAATTATTGAGTGCTTTAAAAAGGCTTAACTTAATCATGTTACTGCTTAACCCCTATAATGCTTTTATTAAACTTAAATAACAGCACCAAACAAGCAAACGAAATAGCCAGTAAAATAAGTGAAAGCTGATGCGCCGCTGCATAATTTAACGACTCAACATGGTCGTAAAGCGCGATAGACACCACTTGCGTTTGCCCCTGAATATTACCACCAATCATTAATACCAAACCAAACTCACCCAATGTATGGGCAAACCCTAAAGCAAACGCGCTACCAATACTGGGTTTTAAAAGGGGGATAATTAAATGCACAAAGCGTTTAAACGGGCTTAACCCAAGCGCAATGGCCGCTTCGTTATAGGTTTGATTAATATGTTTAAACCCTGCTACAAGCGGCTGCATTACAAAAGGCAGTGAATAAAAAAGCGAACCAATAACCACCCCCTGAAAACTAAACGCAAGCTGCGTGCCGGTTAGCCAAAACCAAAACTGCCCAAAAGCGTGATCAGGCGAAAACATAACAAGTAAATAAAACCCTAATAACGTAGGCGGTAGTACTAAAGGCATCGCAATTAATGCCTCTAAAAATGGTTTAAATTTACCGTTATAGCCCGCGAGCTTGTAAGCCACAGGAATACAAAAAACAAGAAGGAGCACTGCGGTTATAAAGGCAAGTTTAATCGTTAACCACAGCGCGGTTAAATCACTTTGAAGCATTGTTGTCCTTTATTCTGTAACCTAATTCAATTAACTGCTGCTGCGTAGCCTCTGCCATTAAAAATTGCATGAGTTGCTTGGCGCTAGCACTCTTTTTAGTCGAGCTAATAATAACGCCTTGTTGAATTATATCGGGGTATTGATCTGAAGGCAGCACAGTATAGTCTAAATACTTTTTATTTTGCGTGTTACTGTACGCTGCTTTTAGTGATGAAACAGCCACCAGCCCTACTCCAACATTACCACTTTGCACAAACTGAAACGCATGCGTAATGTTATTTCCATACACATAATTTACTGGCTTTTTAAAATGGTTATTCGCGTAGTGCTCTGAGGCACGCCCGTAAGGTGAAAAACGCGGATTAGCAATGGCAACTTTATCATTTACTTTTTCAGCTTTTGGTTGCCACAAAGCAAGTTCGCCTAACGCGTAAGTAATTAAACTACTTTGCTCTGCATAACCTTCTTTAATAAGGGATTGTGGGCGAAAATCGTCGGCAGATAAAAACACATCAAATGGCGCACCATGGACTATTTGTGAATATAAAACACCGCTAGAAGCAGCCGACATTTTCACGTCAACATTAGGTAATGGAGATTTTTTTAGTAGGGTTTCCAATACCGTTTTAAAATTACTCGCCACGGCTACTTGCAGCGTTTCTTTTGCGTTTACGCTGCACGAAAGTATGGATGACATAAGCAAAAAATAACCCAACCATGTATTGTAAAGCTTTGACATTATAAGTATTGTTTCAAAATAAAATGATTTAAGTAAGCAATATATATGAACGATGTTTGCAATGCACCCGGTTTATTGCCAATTGAAACTGCAATACACAATATACTGAGCACAATAACGCCTATTAAAGACGTTGAAACCATCTCAATAATGCAAAGCGTTGATCGCGTTTTAGCAAGCGATGTAAAATCAACTATAAACGTGCCAGCTCATAACAACTCTGCAATGGATGGCTATGCGCTATGTATTTCAGACAAAAGCTTAACCTATACACAAGTAGGTAGCGTGTTTGCAGGTCAAGTTTTTGAAGGCACACTGACCCCAGGTCAATGCGTAAGAATAATGACCGGCGCTGCCATTGCACCCGGCGCTAACGGCGTTGTAATGCAAGAAAACGCCTCGGTTGATGGCGATAAAATTACGTTTAGCGCGCAACCAGAACTAAATGAAAACGTGCGTTTTGCTGGCGAAGATATTGCAATCGACGATATTATTTTAAAAGCAGGTGATAAATTAAAAGCCGTTGATGTGGGGTTACTTGCATCTTTAGGAATTGCCAATATAGACGTGGTAAGAACCTTAAAAATAGCCGTGCTTTCTACCGGTGACGAACTTATTGAACCTGGGCAGCCGCTTAAACAAGGTGCTATTTTTGAAAGTAACCGCGCTGTCATTATTAGTGCGCTGCAACAAAAAAATATCGACGTGCTTGATTTAGGAATAATCCCCGATGACAAAGAACTCATCACCAATGCATTTTTAAAAGCGAACGAACTCGCCGATGCCGTAATAAGCTCAGGTGGTGTATCGGTTGGTGAAGCTGACTTTACTAAAGAAGTACTCAACGAAATTGGTGAAATTCACTTTTGGAAAATAGCTATGAAGCCAGGCAAACCTTTTGCCTTTGGTAAACTAAGTAACAGCTACTTTTTTGGCTTGCCAGGTAACCCTGTATCGGCTGCAGTGACGTTTAATCAGTTAGTAGAGCCTGCACTGCAAAAGCTGTCGGGTCTTGGTGAAGTAAACCCTAAAATGCGTTTTAACGCTGTTACTACATCCGTTATTAAAAAGCGCCCAGGAAGAGCCGACTTTCAACGCGGTACAGCATCAATTAACGAGCAAGGTGACTTGATGGTTGCCCCGTTTAATAAACAGGGCTCGGGTGTGCTTTCGTCGCTGAGTAAAGCGAACTGCTTAATTGTAGTGCCAGCACAAAGCGGCAATATCGAAAAAGGTGCAACGGTAAGTATTGAGTTGTTATAATTTCACCTCAAAAAAAAGCCCAACACAGTTGGGCTTTTACTAACCAAAACTAAACGCTAATTAAAATAATGATTCAAACTCACCATTTGGAAATATAACACCTGGTATACCGCGCACAGCTGTAACGTCTGCTATTTTAGTATCACCAAAATACAACCCGCCACTATAATTTCGGCCGCTTTGTTTCACATCTAACCAGCGTCCATTTTCGCCTTTCGCAATTAAGTTAATGTTGCTATTTACATCACGAATACGTAAATCCAATCCACGGTTTTTTATGCTAACAAATATATCTGTAGAAGTAAGTTCTGATAATTTTTCAACATCACCAACATAAGCAAACTTAAAATCGCTCGCCCCACTTAAAGGAAAATCCAGCTCAAAAGTAAAAGCTAAATTATCATTATCTTCACCGATAAATGGCGAAGACTCAATCGCAGTAATGTGAAACGCAGTACTTTGAATATCACTTGCGTAAACGCCATTAAAATCAAAAGTAGATAACGTAGTAGACACTTCACCTAATGAGTTAACAAAACGATTCAGGTTTAGTGATAAATCACCTTCAAGCTTACCCGATGCTTTATTAATAGTTACATTCGTCGTTATCTGTGCAATACCTGTATCGGCTTCTGGGTTTAATTCACTAATGTTTTCAATGCCATCAAATTGAATTAATAATTCACTTACATCAACGTTTAATACCGTAGCACCGTTTGTAACGGTTGCACTCATTACACCTTCAATTTTATTACCTAATACACCACTTACTCTGAACGTTGGAATTGATAAGTCAATTGTTATAGGTAAATCATCATATGTGCCTGTAATTGCCCACGTAAATGGTGATTGACTATAATCGATATCTAAATCACGAAGCTTATACTGCCCTGCTGGTGTAGAACCCTCGGCAAGAGGCGAATAATTTGTAATCACTTCATTAAGTGCATTACTCAGTGCATTGAGTGTTAATTGAGTTTCTTCATCAAATGCACCTTCTAACTCAGCAAATTTTACATCCAATTCATCTGAGTAACTTTTTTCTTGTAGCCTAGCAACACCAATTATATTACGTGTATCTACAAGTAATTCTCTTGAGTCTAAGCTTTGAACCTCAGTAGAGCGAGCTTGCCAGTTTGTAAATGTAGTGACACTTGCAATAGTTTGCTTAACTTGACCCACAACATTTTTAAGTAGTGCATTGCCCTGATCGCTAAATAAGTTATCGGTAACATATTGTGCTGCTAAATCACTGTAATCTGCCCATGCCTGCTGGTCAGCCTCTGAGTTAGTAAAAGCGTTAAAAGCACTTTCAACACTAAACGTACTATCAGCTACACCCGCTAAAATTGCAGCATACGTGAAGGCATTAGTCACCATTTCAGCTTCAACATTTGTATTTAAATTACTGTGCGTTAAATAATAAAAAGGCGTAGCTGCTAAACTAGCTTGTGCAGCACTATATCCCTCGTCAGTAATTGCTTTGCTCAATGGCGAGAGATAAACTTTATTTACACCCGGCGCGCTAAATCCATTTGCTTTGTAATTTAGAATAACTGTTGTTGTTTCTTGGAAATCAATTAAACGATTTCCATTTAAGTCATTCACATCACCACGCAGTGTTCTGCCACAGCCCGTAAATCGTGGACAAGGTAGCCGTGTATCACTAGGAATAAACTCAAAGCTATTAAAAGTAAGCGGGGTTACACTTACACTAACTGTATTAATATTGTCGACTTCAATTGATTCTTGCACCACACCATCGCTATTTAAAACATTCAGCGTGCCTTGCGGTGATTGCCAATTAGATACATAAAAATTTACAGAAGAAGATGTTGAAATTTCACTCACTGCAACAGATCCTGAACTGTCACTATCGGATGAAGAACCACAACCTACCAATGCTATAGCGACCCCTAAAGGTATAATTTGTTTTAACATCTTCATTCCTTAAAACTTAATGTTCATGTACCAATTCACATTGGCATAATAAGCTTTATCTAAATCTAAGCTATCAGTTTGTAAATTAAGACCAAAATATTCGTTTTCTATACCCACTAAAAAGGCTTCACTTTTTGCTTCGTAGCCTGCTTGTACCTTCCAATGATCCCAAAAGTGAATACGCCCTTTTAATTGACTAAACGTATCTTTGTCGTAACGCTTTAAAGTCAATTGAGTTGAAAAACGATCGTTTATTCTGTAGTTGGCAAATGCTTGTAGTCGCATTTCCATTTCAAAATCATGAGATACCGTATTTCCAAATGCAGATGTTTTTAATGAAACCGTTGGCTGAGTAATAATATCGCCGTTGTTGTCTTCGCTAAATGGAATTTCAGTCGTTTGGCCTTTTACAGAGCCACTGTCTTCATACTGTGTTTTATAGAGTAAATCTTTTACGCTAAAACCAACTTGTAACTCATCGTTTACTTGCCAATCAGCAAAAATATCAAGGCTATAACCTAAGCCTTCTGGTTTCTGTGAAGGTGTGAATTTTTTAAATAAAATGTCTTTTGAAAAGTTATAATCAACAGTTACTGCCCCTTCAACTTCATCACTAAAAATTTCACCATTAACTGTTGCATCCTGATAGTGCGAGCTTGCAAAAACAGAAAGTTTAGGTGTTATTGTTAGTGCATTTTTATCTAAAAATTTAAAGTCATAAGATATAAATGCACCATTAGAAGTTGCTTGTTTAGCATCTAAATAATAGGTATAAAATCGATCTTCAAACGCTAAATCATTTTTTTCGGTATGAGTATATTTGGCTGTATCAGGATCAAAATTAAGTACGTAGTCAAAACGACTTTGTAAACCTATTTTAAAATTACCATAGCCTACACCTACCTCAAATATATTATAGGTAAATGCACTATCGCCCGATGTAAGTGGCGCATCAAAATCATCTACAAAAGCTTGAACTGGCTGTGCTTCGGTATAAATTTCTGAGTCAAAATGAGTGAATATTTGAAATGGGTTATCTGCAGAAGCAAGTGGAGAAATAAGAGCTGATGAAAATCCTAACAATAGAATTTTTTTTTCATAATTTAATCGCTTTCTATAAAAAAAGGGAAAAGCGCTCGGCTTTTCCCTTTAATAGTTTAAAATTACTTACTTGCGTCGATTAAATCAACATCAACGTAATCAACAACATCACCATCGATATAAGTAACTGAAAGACCGTTAGTCACTTTAGTAGCAGTACCAAACGACATCATCATATCATTGTACATAGCTTTCACATCACCAGTGTAACCAGTAGATTCAGCACCCATAAGAGATAATGTGTAACCCATTGCTGCGTCACCTTTAACCATCACTTCAAGCGTACCTGAATCTTCAACACCGCTACCGTCAACCATGCCCATTACTTTAAAGTCTACATCGCCAGACATACCTTCAAGTGTAACTGTACCCATGTCAGTCGTGTCATCAGCTGTTACACTAAGCATACCCATGAAACCTGAATCACCATCCATAATTTCTACATGGTTGTAAGTTTCTGTGTTAAGAATCACAGCGTTATCAATTGTATTTTCATCAACAGCACCGTCAAACGTAAATATTAAACAAGAATCAATTTGAGTCTCGTCAATAGTACCGGCAGCAAAATCAACACAATCTGTAAGTGCGTCTGCTTGCGAATCTGCAGTCATTAGCGTAACAGTTGCATCACCGCCAACTAACGTAGCGCCCCAAGCAACTACTAATTGCTCACCTTGGTAAGATGCAGCAGCGCTGATCATTTCACCCGTTGTAGCATTGTTAAGCATAAGCGTAAGGTCATCTAAGCTGTATGCGTAAGTCCAGTTAGGTTGACGAGTAGACGTACCCTCACCAGAATTACCCATGTCAGCAAGTTCGCTAACAACATCCGCTAAAACGTCTGCTGCGTCGATAACTGCTTGGCCACCTGTGTTAGTAAGCACAGTCATCATCGCTAGCGACTCTGACGCAGCTTTCACTGAAACAAGTACTTCAAACTTAGCAACAGCGTCTTGAGCTGTTAGTTGTAAAGCGTATGCTGTAGCAAACTGTTCTGATGCAAGTTCTGCTTTAGCAGCTGCTGTTACAGCCATTGCTTCTGCCGCATCAATTAGCTCTTGTGCACCTGCACTTTCAGCATCAAGCGCTAAGTAAGCTTGTGCAGCGGCTAATGCTTGTGCTATAGCAACTTCTAAAACATCAACACTTGCAGCAAAGTCAGAAGCAGCAACAATTGCAACGTCTGCAAGAACTAGCGCAGCAGCAGCATTTTGAGCATTATCTACCATTGCATCTTCAGCAGCAGAAAGCGCTGACGTTGAAGCTGCTTCAGCAGTCATTGCAGCAGCTTCAGCTATAACAGCTAGTTCATTAGTTTCTATTGCAAATGCAGCAGCTGCTGCAACTTGTGCATCAAATTGTACAAGTGCTTCTTCTGCAGCAGTAACAAGTAATGCTAATTCTGCATTAAAATCAGCAACTTTATCTATTTCAGTAGAAGAACCTGTTACTAATGCTTTCGCATCGTCTAAAATTTGTAAATAAGTATTGCTGTTTGAAACAAGCAATGTAGCTACAGATACTAAACCTTGAGATTGAACAAGCAATGTATTTGACTTGCTTGCTAAATCGGCTACTTCAGCTTCATTTACAAGTAAAGCAACAGCATTTGCAAACGCAACAGCGGTATCTGCATCAACTACTGTATCACCACCTAATGCTTGCACATCAGCTAGATCATCTTGAGCAGTTGTAACTGCAGCTTGAATTGAAGCAAGTTCAGCTTCTGCTACTGTAACTGCTGCGGTTACTTTAGAAGCAAGTTGCATGTAGAAACCATCACCAACTGTACAGTCATCTGTACAACCAATTTTTTCAAGTGCTTTTCTTGCTTTTTCAGCTGCTTTAGCTAAGCCAGCATCACTTGCTGCGCCATTTTTAACCGCTTTATCTTTTGCAGCTTTTGCTTTTTTAGCAATACCTTTTGACTGTGCAGCAAAGGCTGTTTTTTCAGCGTCAGTGGCATTTGGGTTATTTACAGCAAACGCTGCAATAAGGGCCGCTTCAATCGCATCTTCATCACCAGTAGCAATAGCGAAAAATATGTTTGCTGTGTTTGTTACAGCTTGCTGTAACGCGGTTGCTAATGCTGCAATATCTGCATCGTCGCTACCTGTTACCTTACCAGCTTTAATACCAGCAATTAGCTTCGCCATGTTGCCGTTAATATCAGCAAGACCTTGAATAGATGAAGCAACTTGAGTTAACGATAAAATGCCATCATCTAGCATTTCTTCACCATCAACATCAGATAAGTCAACTGCTCCGCCGTTTGAAACATCACCCAGTAAAGACGAAAGTAAAAGCGCAGTTTCTTGACCGAATACTTGAACAATCACATCAACACTTGAGCTTGCAATACCTGCTTCATCCACGCCTTCGCCTGAATCAATTAAAAGTTGCGAAACTAGGCTTGTTAAAAATGTTGCATTTGCTCTAAGTGAACGCAATACGTTTGGATCACCTGCAGAACCACTTGCACCAGATGTATCTGCTTCAACAGCAGGAATAAATTTAACAACAGAAAGCTCTAAGTCTGTTTTGTACCATTCACCAAATTCAATAGCTGTATCGCCATCATTTTCGTCATCTTCTTCTGGCGCTACATCGTAATCGCCACAACCTAAATAAGCATCACAACGTAAGTAACTCTCATCGCCTTCTGCTAAAGTTTTAACTGTAATGTACACAGGTCCAGTAAAGTCATCGTCTAAGTAGATGCTGTAACGGCCGCTTTCATCAGTTAGTACTTCAGGGTTAGCAGCAATTTTACTTGCTTCTATTGCCGCATCTGCAGCATCTTGTGATAATGCTTCTTCAGAAAAAGACTCAGCTTCTGCTGAAGCTGCTGAGCGAAATGCAACAGGAACCGTTTGACCAGATGCATCCAAAGTCATAACCGTTACTACTGCGTTTTTCATTGAACCTTTAACTGCTTTACCAGTAACTTCAATGTTAAATTGCGCATCACCCGTTGCAGTAAAAGATTCTACCGGAGTAACAGGAATATTTCTGTCATTGTCCGAACCACAAGCTGTTAAGCCTAATGTAAGTGCAACTGAAGCTGCAATAGGTGTAAATTTTATCATACGCTGTGCCATTTATTTCTCCTTGATAGCCCGGATGAGTATCAGAAATTAGTTTAGTTGATAGTGGTTTATGCAGTTTTTTGTTTAAAAAAATCAAAAAAGTACATAATCATAACCTTTGTTACCAGAACATTAAAATACCATTAAGCTGTATAGGTATGCTACATATTTATACATTTAATAGAGGTATTTATATTTATTTTACGAGCTACTTCTTTATTGGCATCTCTATTGTTCAATAACCTGTAGACACTCATAAAGAAACAGCACCTCGGTATACAATATATTCACATTATTAAATGAATATTACATTTAATTTTAGTTTGTTAATTATATTCTTCAAGTAAATGCGATGGATCAACATCAAAAAAAGGAATTACATCAAAAATTAGTAAAAAAGGATTGTTTATAAAGAGGATTAGCTGATTTTACCTTAGTTGAGTAAACGTTTAGAAACCTTTACTCAACTAATGTTGGGTGATTATGCGTCTGGTTGAATTATTTGCGAGGAACCCTAACAACGCCTTCCATTAATACACGCGCACTTCGGCTCATGCTTGCTTTGGTAACTTGCCAGTTACCTGCAATATTTTTAGCTTCTGCGCCTACCAATAAAGTACCAGACGGATGACCAAAGTTAACCTCACTTAACGTACCTCCCCCTGCAGCTATATTAACCAGCGTACCTTCAATAGCAGCGGCAGTGCCAATAGCAACGGCAGCTGTGCCCATCATGGCGTGGTGTAGTTTACCCATCGACATAGCGCGCACGAGTAAATTAATGCTGGCAGCCTCAATAAGCTTACCGCTCGACGCATTGTAATCTAACGGCGCTGCAACAAACGCAACTTTAGGTGTATGCTGGCGAGTTTTCGCTTGACTAATATCAGTAATTAAACCCATTTTAACAGCGCCGTAAGCACGAATAGTTTCAAGCTTTTCAAGCGCAGAGTCATCGTTATTAATATCGTCTTGCAGCTCCGTACCGGTATAACCAATATCTTCAGCATTAATAAATATGGTAGGTATACCTGCGTTTATCATCGTAGCCTTTAGCGTACCAACGCCTGGGACTGCCAGGTCATCAACTACGTTACCTGTTGGAAATAACGCGCCATCGCCATCTGCAGGGTCCATAAATTCAAGTTTTACTTCAGCTGCAGCAAAAGTAACGCCATCGAGCTCAAAGTCACCGGTTTCTTGTACTTCGCCATTTGTCATGGGGACATGCACTAATATACTTTTTTTAATATTAGCCTGCCACACGCGCACAATAGCAACACCGTTATCGGGTACTCTGCTTTTATCGACCAAACCATGACTAATGGCAAAAGCCCCCACTGCTGATGTTAAATTGCCGCAGTTACCGCTCCAATCAACAAAGGGTTTATCAATCGCCACCTGACCAAACAAGTAGTCTACATCGTGGTCAGCTTGCCCACTTTTACTTAAAATTACAGTTTTACTGGTGCTTGATGTAGCACCGCCCATCCCATCTGTTTGCTTAGCATAAGGATCGGGGCTACCAATAACACGCAGTAATAGATTATCGCGCGCCTCGCCTGCTACTTGAGCCGACTTTGGCAAGTCAGTTAAATTAAAAAACACCCCTTTACTGGTGCCGCCACGCATATAGGTTGCAGGTATTTTAATTTGCGGTTTAAACATAAATAACTTTTCCCTTATGCTGTTTTAGTGGCTTCTAAAAAGTCTTGAGCAAAGCGCTGTAATACACCACCAGCGCCATAAATAGATAGCTCTTCTTGGGTATCTATACGACACTTCATGGGTACATTTAACACTTCGCCATTTTTACGGGTGATAGACAAATTAAGCGTACAACCCGGCGTTGGCTTGCCTGTTACGTCGTAACTTTCACTACCATCAAGTTTGAGCGTTTTACGGGTTGTACCCGCTTTAAATTCAAGTGGCAATACACCCATACCCACTAAGTTAGTTCGATGGATACGCTCAAACCCTTCGGCTGCAATAACTTCAACACCTGCAAGTCTTACGCCCTTTGCAGCCCAATCGCGCGACGAACCTTGCCCGTAATCGGCTCCGGCTACAATAATAAGTGGTTGTTTACGCTCCATGTACGCTTCGATTGCTTCCCACATGCGTGTGTTGGTGCCTTGCGGCTCTAATCGGGTAAACGATCCTTGAATAATCTCGCCTTTTTCATCAACTACCATTTCATTTAACAGTTTTGGGTTTGCAAAGGTTGCGCGCTGCGCTGTTAAATGATCGCCTCGATGCGTTGCGTACGAGTTGTAATCTTCCTCTGGGACGTTCATTTTGGTTAGGTATTCGCCAGCTGCACTGCTTGCCATAATCGCGTTTGAAGGCGATAAATGATCCGTTGTAATGTTATCGCCAAGAACTGCAAGCGCACGCATCCCGGTCATTGTTCGCTCACCCGCAAGTGCACCTTCCCAATAAGGAGGGCGACGAATATACGTACTTTGTGGGCGCCACTGGTAAAGCGGATCGTTATCTTCACCGTAATCTACGGTTAAGTTAAACATGGGTTCGTACACTTTTCTAAATTGTTCAGGCTTAACGCTTTGCTTAACGACTGCATCTATTTCTTCATCAGATGGCCATAAATCTTTAAGTGTAATGTCGTTACCTTGCTGATCTTGCCCTAAAACATCTTTTTCAATATCAAACCGAATAGTACCGGCAATCGCGTAAGCAACAACTAAAGGAGGCGACGCTAAAAAAGCTTGCTTAGCATATGGATGAATACGCCCGTCAAAGTTACGATTACCCGAAAGTACAGCCGTAGCGTATAAATCGCGATCGATTACTTCTTTTTGAATAACAGGGTCAAGTGCACCACTCATGCCATTACACGTAGTACAGGCAAAACCAACAATACCAAAACCCAGTTGCTCAAGTTCAGTTAGTAAGTTAGCTTCCTCAAGGTACGATTGAACCGCTTTAGAACCCGGTGCTAATGAGGTTTTAACCCACGGCTTACGTGTTAACCCTTTTGCATTTGCGTTACGGGCAAGGAGTGCTGCGGCAATCACATTGCGCGGGTTGCTCGTATTAGTACAGCTAGTAATGGCAGCAATAATACACGCGCCATCGGGCATTAAGCCTTCTTCGTTTTCAACAACGCCCGAAATACCCTCTTTAGCTAAATCGCTTGTTGATACACGGCGGTGCGGATTAGATGGCCCTGCAATATTGCGCCCCACACTTGATAAATCAAATCTAAGTACACGCTCGTATTTAGCTGTTTTTAAGCTATCGCTCCAAAGGCCTGCTGTTTTTGCGTAGTTTTCTACCAGTGCAATTTGCTCTTCTTCACGACCTGTTAAACGCAAGTAATCTATAGTCATTTCGTCAATGTAAAACATGGCAGCAGTAGCACCAAATTCTGGTGTCATATTCGAAATAGTCGCTCGGTCACCAAGCGTTAGTGCATCAGCGCCTTCGCCATAAAACTCTAAATAAGCAGATACCACACGCTGATCGCGTAAAAATTCAGTAATAGCCAGCACAATATCGGTAGCGGTAATACCCGGTTGGCGCTTACCTGTTAGCTCAACACCGACAATATCTGGCAAACGCATATACGAAGCGCGACCAAGCATAACGCTTTCAGCTTCAAGCCCACCTACGCCCACTGCAATAACACCTAGCGCATCAACATGTGGCGTGTGGCTGTCGGTACCTACTAATGTATCGGGGAATGCAATGCCATCTCGGTTTTGAATAACCGGCGACATTTTTTCAAGGTTAATTTGATGCATAATGCCGTTACCCGGTGGAATAACGTCAATGTTTTTAAAGGCAGTTTTAGTCCAATTTATAAAATGAAAACGGTCGTCATTGCGTCTATCTTCAATGGCGCGATTTTTTTCAAACGCGTCAGGATCAAATCCCGCATGCTCTACCGCTAGTGAGTGATCAACAATTAGCTGTGTGGGTACCACAGGATTCACTTTTGCCGGGTCGCCGCCTTTGGCTGCAATTGCATCACGCAGCCCAGCTAAATCAACAAGCGCTGTTTGCCCTAAAATATCGTGGCACACTACCCGCGCCGGATACCACGGAAAATCTAAATCTTGTTTGCGCTCAATTAGCTGATTAAGTGCATCAGTTAACATGGCAGGGTCGCATCGGCGTACTAAGTTTTCGGCAAATACACGTGATGAATAAGGTAGCGTGGCGTATGCACCTGGCTTAATTGCATCTACGGCTTCTTGCGTATCGTAATAGTCGACATTTGAGCCCGGTAGAGGTTTACGGTATTGGGTATTATTAATTATGGTCATGGTAAACTCGCTAATTTGGTGACGGCGTTTGCTCACTAGCGTATTTAATGAAAAGTATGAGAAAAGCTGCTCGCTAGTGGCTATGTGTAATAAAAAAGTGAGCACATGTGTGCTCACCTATTTTTTAACGTGACTCTATTGGTGTGTAACTACGTGCATCAGGCCCTGTATAATCGGCACTTGGACGAATAATACGGTTGTTAGCGCGTTGCTCTTTTACATGCGCAGTCCAACCCGTAACACGGCTCATTACAAATATTGGCGTAAATAATTTAGTCGGAATATCCATAAAGTGATAAGCCGATGCATGGAAAAAATCAGCATTACAAAACAGTTTTTTCTCGCGCCACATTATTTCTTCACAACGAACAGACACAGGGTAAAGCACAGTATCGCCGACCTCTGCCGCTAGTTTTTCAGACCATTTTTTAATAATTACATTACGCGGATCACTCTCGCGATAAATCGCGTGGCCAAAGCCCATAATTTTATCTTTACGTTCAAGCATGCCCATTACTTCTTGCTCAGCATGTTCCGCACTTGTAAAACCTTGAATCATATCCATTGCCGCTTCGTTAGCGCCACCATGTAATGGCCCACGTAACGTACCAATAGCCCCTGTTACACAAGAATGAATATCAGATAAAGTTGATGCACATACGCGACCCGTAAAGGTAGAGGCATTAAACTCGTGCTCTGCGTATAAAATTAGCGATACATTCATCACTTGTGCAAATAACTCGCTAGGTGCTTTGTCATGTAACAGTGTTAAAAAATGTGCGCCAACAGAGTCGTCATCTGTTTGTGTTTCAATGCGTACGCCATCATGTGTAAAGCGGTACCAGTAACAAATAATACTTGGGAACACAGCAACCATACGGTCGATTGCATCATTAGCTTGGCTAAAATCAAGCTCCATTTCAAGGTTACCCAACATAGAGCAACCTGTACGCATTACATCCATTGGGTGCGCATCTTTAGGTATATTTTCAAGCACGGTTTTAAGTGCATCTGGTAATCCACGTAAGCTTTTTAACTTTGCTTTGTACTCGGCCAATTCGCTTGTTGTAGGTAACTCACCACGAGAGAGTAAAAAAGACACTTCTTCAAACTGCGCTTTTTCGGCAAGTTCGCTAATATCGTAACCACAATACGTTAAACCCGAGCCACTTTGTCCAACAGTACACAATGCTGTTTGACCAGCCACTTGCCCGCGTAAACCCGCGCCGCCTAATGCTTTATCTACCATGATCTTCTCCTATCTATAATTTGTGTGTGATTGTTGGGCGCATTGAACTTTATAGATTGAAATTTGTTCAATCTAGGGGCGATTAAATCGCGGCGCGAAGTTTGTAACCTAGTGGACTAAGTAAAAACCGAGCAACAAAGAGATAATCGTCCCTAGAAAGAACCTAAGGGGCAGCGCATGTTTGGTCTTTATGCTGCGTTATCGCCTATTTATGTGGAATAACCACACTTCATAAGCTCTGCCTTGCCTAAAAACCAAACACACTGCTGCAAATTCAACCATTAAAGATTAATACGCCCAAATTATTATTTGTCAGATTTTGATGAAAAAAGGGTATCGAGTGTGTTCTCGTACGTGTGGTAATCTAAAAAGTCGTAAAGCTCAGAACGCGTTTGCATATTCTCAATTTGGCTTTGTTGCGAGCCTTCATTTAAAATTGCTGAATACACGTTTAGTGCCGCTTTGTTCATAGCTCTAAATGCACTTAGTGGGTAAAGCACCATTTCAACGCCTACATCACTTAGCTGCTCTTTTGTGTAAATAGGTGTTTGGCCAAATTCAGTAATGTTTGCCAAAATTGGAACATTAATCGCTTTTGCAAATGCTTGGTAATCAGCAAGGTCGTGCACGGCTTCTGCAAAAATAGCGTCAGCACCGGCTTCAACACAGGCAGCTGCGCGGTCAATAGCAGCGTTTAATCCTTCTTTTTGAAAGGCATCGGTGCGTGCCATAATATAAAAATCATTATCGGTTTTTGCATCAACCGCCGCTTTAATGCGGTCAACCATTTCACCTTGGCTTACAATTTCTTTATTAGGACGATGACCACAGCGCTTTTGCGCTACTTGGTCTTCAATATGAAAACCCGCCGCACCGGCTTTAGTCATTTCTTTTACTGTGCGTGCAATGTTAAACGCCCCACCCCAACCTGTATCTGCATCAACAAGTAGCGGTAAATCGCTTGCACCGGTAATACGACGAATATCTTCAAGCACATTATCAAGGCTGGTCATACCCAAGTCAGGCATACCAAACGAGGCGTTTGCAACACCCGCACCTGAGAGGTAAATAGCTTGGTGGCCCATTTTTTCTGCCATCATCGCTGTGTAGGCGTTAATAGTACCAACCACTTGTAACGGGCGGTTATTGGCAATAGCGTGTTTAAATTTTAATCCTGCTGACATTACTTTATCCTCACTTTGAACGGTTGCTACGTGGAGTAACTTATAGTTTTAATCTGTAATTGTGACTGTTTAACTGCTCTTGCTAGCTTTTAACTTTTAACAGCTTCTGCTTTTTGCGAATAATATCAATCTGTATGCGTATGAGGTCTATTTAACGATAAGAAAATCGTTCTGTAACTAGGCAATAATTTTTATGTTTAGTGGTTCTAAATAAAAAATTTTTAACGACGTTACGGAGCGATTTAATCCGTTAAATTGTTCGAATACTCATATTGATTGGTATACATCAAATTTGGTTTGAATATTTGCTTGCGATGCACTGATATGACGCTTCATGAGCATTTCGGCCAGCTCGCCATCGTGGTTTTCAATGGCGTTAATAATCGCTAAATGCTCATCAAACGCTTTTGATACACGCGGCCCCACCATGCCCATTTGTACACGGTACATGCGTATTAATTGATAAAGCTCATTACACAGTAAATGAATTAAATGCGCGTTTTTACTGCCTTGAATAATACGGTAATGAAAATCTAAATCGCCGGCTTCTTGATAATAAGACTCTCCCTCTTTAACACGTTGTGTTTGTAGGTGCTGATTAAGTAATTGCTTTAAGCCTTTTACTTCTTCGGGTTCCATATTGTCGGCAGCAAGCCTACATGCCAAACCTTCAAGTGAACTGCGAACTTGATAAACTTCAATCAAACGCTCAGCGGTAAGGGCAACTACGCGGCAACCTACGTTAGCTTTACGCTCAACAAGGTAGCAACTTTCTAGGCGATTTAACGCCTCTCTAAGCGTTGCACGGCTTACACCATAACGTTTGGCAAGCTCAGGCTCTGATATTTTACTGCCTTGAACTATACTGCCTTCAACAATCTCACGGCGCATATCTACAAATACTTGATCTGATGCGGTAGTTATAGGCGCTTCGTTTAAAAAGGTGTGTGTCATAAGTTATTTTTTAGATTGTCGACAATTAATGTCGTTACTATGGGCTTATTAAAAAATCATGTCAACCCTTAAACCTATTAAAATGGCTAAAAAATACGCTCATTGTCGACACTATTAACCTAAAGTCGCATAAAATCACCTTTAAAATAGAGTAAAACAACAAAGTGTCGACATAGCAATAAATCAGATGTTACGTTTTTAAGCGCTGAAAATGCGTTATATAAATGCTATTATCGCGCTTTATTTTTATAGTATGAGCTAACGCGTGAACGCCAACACTTTTATTCCTGAGCACTTTATTGATGACGTAAAAACCTATTTACCAGCGCATCTAAACTTAGATGACTTTTTAAATGCGTGTCGCAGGCCGCTCAGAAAATCTATCCGCGTTAATACTTTAAAAATTAGCATTGAAGAATTTATAAAACGTGCCACCGAAAAAAATTGGCTGCTAATCCCAATCCCATGGTGCAGTGAAGGCTTTTGGTTAGAGCGCCCAAACGATGAAGAACAAAACCTAGCCCTTGGTAATACCGACTTACACCTAAGCGGTGCTATGTACGTACAAGAGGCAAGTTCAATGCTGCCACCTATAGCATTAAAACAAAGTATTGAACTAGCAGACCCTCAAAATAACACCGTGCTTGATATGGCATCAGCGCCAGGTTCTAAAACATCACAACTTGCTGCACTTATGAATAACCAAGGCGTACTGGTTGCAAACGAGCTTTCGTCGTCGCGCCTAAAAGTACTTAGCGCAACACTCAAACGTATGGGGGTTGGTAACTGTGCGCTCTCGCACTTTGATGGCATTATATTTGGCAACTACATGTTTGAATGCTTTGATAGTATATTGCTAGACGCGCCCTGCTCTGGCGAAGGCACAGTACGTAAAGATGCCGACGCACTAAAAAATTGGTCAATAGAATCAAACATACAAATAGCTCAAGTACAAAAAGACTTAATTAAAAGCGCATTTTACGCGCTAAAGCCAGGGGGCACGTTAGTGTATTCAACCTGCACACTTACCCCACTCGAAAACCAGCAAGTGTGCGATTATTTACTCAGTGAATTTGGCGACTATATAGCGCCTGAGTCACTCAGTGATTTATTTGAAGGTGCAAGCAAAGCCACCACAAGTGAAGGCTATTTGCATGTATGGCCGCAAACATTCGACAGCGAAGGCTTTTTTATTGCTAAATTTAAAAAGCACGCAAGTTGCAACAACCCAAATCAAACAGTTAAAAAAGGTGCATTCCCGTTTAACGAGTTTGATAAAAAGCAAAGCGTCGCGTTTATGCAATCGCTTAAAAAGCACTTTGGGTTAACTAACCTGCCTGGCAACTTAATGCAGCGCGATAAAGAACTGTGGTTATTTCCACAAGGGTTTGAAGCCGTACAAAACAAAATTAAATATGCACGCTTAGGTATTCAAATTGGCATTATTCATAAAAATGGCGTGAGGCTAACCCACGAATTTGCAACCGTATTTGGCAATGAGTGTAAAAACAATGTATTTGCTTTAAATAACGAGCAAGCAAATGATTATTTTCAAGGTAAAGATATACGCTTAACTGAGGCAACTCAAACAATAGGTGAAGTGGTATTAACGCTGTGTGGCTGCCCTATTGGTCTGGGTAAATGGCAAAAAAATAAGATCAAAAATTCACTACCGCGAGATTTAGTGCAAAATACGCAGTTAATAAGCTGGGTTTAAACTAATGAACAAAAAACAGAACAATTTATCTAATCCTTTGTTATCAAATGTAACCAAATGGAAAAATTAGTTATGCATCTTTTAAAAGCTTTACTATAGTTAAACTACTTTCTTCTTCTCCCTAAGAATCCAGAAAGT
>NZ_BADT01000196.1 GCF_000239855.1 Pseudoalteromonas sp. BSi20652
AGTTCAATTTAATTCGTTAAATTGATCAAAGATTTATGCAGGTTGGTATAATTTAATAACTAGGTTATTCAGGCAAATAAAAAGGCAGCTTACGCTGCCTTTTTTTATTTTGCTTTGCTTGTGCCCACTTCTACGCGGGTTTTAAGCTTTTGACCTGGTCGAAAAGTCACCACGCGACGTGCCGAAATAGGAATATCTTCGCCTGTTTTCGGGTTGCGGCCTGGTCTTTCTTTTTTATCTCGAAGATCAAAGTTACCAAATCCAGAGAGCTTAACCTGCTCGCCTTTTTCTAGCGCTGAGCGGATTTCTTCAAAAAACGCTTCAACTAAATCTTTGGCATCTTTTTTATTGATCCCGAGCTTTTCAAATAGGTGTTCAGCTATGTCGGCTTTAGTAAGCGCCATATCTAGTCCCTCAACGATGCATTAAACTGTTCGGCCAATTCGGCCACCACGTTATCAACTACTAGATTGATATCTTTCTCTTCGAGTGTTCTATCAACCGCTTGCAGTGTTAGAGCAATTGCCAAACTCTTATAATTTGGCTCAATACCTTTGCCCTTATACACATCGAATAAGTTTAGGTCAACCAATTGATTTCCGCCAACTTTTTCGATCACGCTTAAAATGTCGCCAGATTTAACGCTGTCTGCCACTAAAATCGCGATGTCGCGGCGATTTGAAGGAAATTTAGACACCCCTTCTGCTTGCGGTAAATTTCTTTTTTCTATTGCTGACATTTCAATTTCAAAAACAAAAGTTGCGTTGTTGATATCTAACGACTTTTGAGCTTGTGGATGTAAAGCACCAAAAAACCCAACCTTTTTGCCATCAACATATATCACTGCTGATTGACCAGGGTGAAGTCCATCTGACTGCTCTGCTTTTATTTCAAAGCGAGTAACGTCATTAGTAATTGCAAGTAAGGCTTCAACATCACCTTTTAGGTCATAAAAATCAACGTTACGTTTTTCTTCAACCCAATGTTCACCATTTATAAGACCCGTAATAACGCCGCCAATAACCGGGACTTGGTAAACACCATTTTCTGCACTTTCGTCGCTTATAAATTTAAGACCATGTTCGAATAAACGAATACGAGGCTGTTGGCGATTTTGATTATACGCTACAGACGCTAATAAGCCCGGCATTAAACTTACACGCATCGCTGACATTTCAATTGAAATAGGGTGCGGTAATACCATTGCTTTACACTCTGGGTGTAAAATAGCTTGTGCTTTAGGGTCTACAAAGCTGTATGTAATTGCTTCTTGGTAACCACGAGTCACTAACGTATTGCGGAACTTGCTAAGCGCAATAGTTGCTTCGTTATGTGTCGTCATTTTAAGTTTTGCAGTTGGTGCAACATTAGGAATGCTGTTGTAACCGTAAACACGTGCTACTTCTTCAATTAAATCTTCTTCGATGCGAATATCAAAACGGTAGCTTGGTACGTCCGCACTCCAGCTTTCATTTTCTACTTTAACATCAAGACCTAAACGCGTAAGAATATCTGTTACTTTAGTATCTTCAATATGATGACCAATAACACGGTCTAAACGTGCACGGCGAAGACGTACTTCAGTCACTTTTGGTAATTTGTCAGCCGCAACAGCTTCAACTACAGGACCTGCTTGACCACCTACAATCTCAAGAAGAAGTGCTGTTGCACGTTCCATTGCATCATGTTGTAGAGCAAAATCAACACCGCGTTCATAACGGTGTGAAGCATCAGTGTGTAAACCGTAGCTACGTGCTTGCCCTGCAATTGCTACAGGATTAAAAAACGCGCTTTCAAGTAATATATCAGATGTTTTATCTGTAACACCTGATTGCTCCCCACCAAAAATACCCGCTATTGCAAGTGCTTTATTATGATCGGCTATCACAAGTGTTGTGTCGTTTAATTTAGCGGTGTTACCGTCTAATAAAACAATCTCTTCACCTGCATTTGCACTACGTACTTTAATACCACCTTCAATCGCATTTAAATCAAACGCGTGCATTGGGTGACCAAGTTCAAGTAATACATAGTTAGTAACATCAACTACTGGGTCGATTGAACGTACACCACTGCGACGTAGCTTTTCAACCATCCAAAGCGGTGTTGCTGAATCAAGGTTAATGCCCTTTATCACACGACCAAGGTAACGAGGACAAGCATCTTCGTTAACTAGCTCAATTGATACTTTGTCATCAATTGTTGGAGTAACAGCCGGAATATCTAATACGTTTACGTCAATACTATTTAAAACGCCTACTTCGCGTGCTAGACCTTTTATACCTAAACAGTCACCACGGTTTGGTGTTAAATCAACATCAATAATATTATCATCAAGACCTAGGTAATCACGTAAATCAGTGCCTACTGGTGCATCGCTTGGCAATTCCATAATGCCGTCGCCCTCTTCGCTAATACCTAGCTCAACAAAAGCACATAGCATTCCGTTTGAAGGTTGACCGCGTAGTTTGGCTTTTTTAATTTTAAAGTCACCAGGCAGTACAGCGCCTACAGTTGCAACAGCAACTTTAATACCTAAACGACAATTTGGTGCACCACACACGATATCAAGTAGCTCATCGCCCCCTACGTTAATTTTGGTAACACGCAGTTTATCTGCATCAGGGTGTTGCCCACATTCAACAACTTCACCAACAACTACGCCATTAAATTTGGCAGCAGCAGGCTCAACGCCATCCACTTCTAAACCAGCCATTGAAAGCTGTTCCGAAAGAGCTTGCGTATCAATAGCAGGATTAACCCACTCTCTTAACCACTTTTCACTAAATTTCATTTTATTGTTTCACTCTTAACGGAACTGGTTCAGGAATTTTAAGTCATTTTCGAAAAATGCACGCAAATCGTTTACGCCATAGCGCAACATAGTTAAACGCTCTACACCCATACCAAAGGCAAAGCCGGTGTATTTTTCTGGGTCAATGCCCACAGACTTAAGTACATTTGGATGTACCATGCCGCAGCCTAATACTTCTAACCACTTACCGTCTTTACCCATAACATCTACTTCAGCTGAAGGTTCTGTAAATGGGAAGAATGAAGGACGGAAACGAATTTCCATATCTTCTTCAAAAAAGTTACGTAAAAAATCATGTAAAATACCTTTTAGCTCAGTAAAGCTGACATCGGTATCAACCATTAAACCTTCAACCTGATGGAACATAGGTGTATGCGTTTGATCGTAATCGTTACGATATACACGCCCAGGTGAAATAATGCGCAGTGGTGGCTGCTCAGTTTCCATAGTACGAATTTGCACGCCACTTGTTTGTGTACGTAGTACTAATTTAGGATTAAAGTAAAAGGTATCATGATCAGCACGTGCTGGGTGGTGCTCTGGAATATTTAGCGCATCAAAGTTATGAAAATCATCTTCAATTTCTGGACCTGATTTAACTTCAAAACCTAGCTCACCAAAAAAGCTTTCTATGCGCTCAATAGTGCGCGTCACTGGGTGTAAACCGCCAGCAGGCATAACACGCCCTGGTAGAGTTACATCTATAGTCTCAGCAGCTAGTTTTTCTTCAAGTGCTTTACTAGCTAACAATTCACGCTTTTCGTTGATAGCAGCTTGTACATCTTGTTTAGCTTGGTTTATAACTTGGCCTGCTTCTTTACGTTCTTCAGGTGCTATTTTACCTAACGTTTTTAGTAAGCTAGTGATTTCGCCTTTTTTACCAAGATAATTAACCCTGATATCTTCTAATTGCGCTATTTCACTGGCACTGGCTACCGCCTCAAGTGCTTGCGCTAATATGTTTTCTAAGTTCATTCGATACCTGATCTTTCACAGAAGGTGATTGCTTAAGAGCGTGTTGGCCTTTCAAGATTGCTTTACAACAATGTGATTGGTTCTTAAAAAAGGCTAAGTACTAGGGTGTAGTCTCTGCCAAATAAAAACCAAACACGTGCTGTTCGAAGTGTTTTAGCTAGGGAGGCTTCTCTTTGTTAGTCTGGTTTAGCATATAAATAATATGCTAAAGTCCTTACGACGCGATTCAAGCACTCTTAAGTTAAACAAATTCCAATCAGGAAAGGTAAACACGCTCTGATAATAGCTTATGATAACTGAAAGCAGGGTCTAGATTCTAGACCTACTAGAGCTTTAACGTTGATTTTATAAAAGGAATAGTTAATTTTCGCTGTGCAGCCATAGATGCATGATCTAATTTGTCGAGTACATCTAATAAAGCACGCATATCACGGCTTAAACGTGTTAGTAAAAAGCGTGCACACTCATCACTTAATTCAAGGCCGCGCATATGAGCGCGCTTAACAAGTGCTTGTGCTTTATCGTCATCACTCATAGAACGAATTTGAAAGGTTGTCCCCCATGTTAAACGAGACTCTAAGTCAGGCAACGAGATATTGAGCATGCTTGGGAGTAAATCGGCAGTTACTACTAACATTTTTCCGGGTTCGTTAAACCGGTTAAAAAAGTTAAATAGTGCTTTTTCCCATGCATCATTGCCTGCAACTAAATGCACGTCATCAATACATAGAACATCAAGCGCTTCTAAACCGTCTAATACCATAGGCCCAAAGTCAATTACTTCGCGCATAGACAGCAGCATATTAGATAAGCCACGCTCTTGTGCTTTAATGCAGGTTGCATATAAAAGGTGAGACTTACCCGAATCACCTAACCCACATAAATAGGTATACTGAAATATTTTTGCTAGCTTCGAAAAACTATCTTTTAAATGATTTACTTCAAGTGAATCTTCACCACCAAAATATGATGCAAAGGTCTCATCATCCGGCAACGTAACGGGGAGTGCCATTTGCATAGGTTCGCAGCTTAACACTATTGTTTAACCCACTGGTATTCAAGACTGTTTTTATTAACGACATGATAAAAAGCATGCGGATCTTCATAATCTTTAAAAGAAGAATCAAGCCCCAACCCTTTTTTAAGATCACTTAGACCACCCGTGTGACTTAGTTTAAATTCTACTAAGTCTGGGGTTTTGCGAACAATTGTAACTTGAGTAACGACACTTAAACTTAACAAGCTTCGTTTTGCTAATTCAATATCAACAAAGTTTTCTGTACCTTTTAATGTTAAAGTAGCTGCAGCTTGTTCATAATAAGCATTTGGATCAATCGCATACTCACTTGCCAGGCCTTGCGCTAAAGTATCAATCATTTGGCTCACTATTTGCTGCTTATCACCCGTTAATCTATTTGAATCAAATTGATCATCATTAGTAAAACGCCAATCTAAGATCCAATTTTCACTATCCGCTCCTTTATACATTCTTGCTGTAATACTTCGCTCAGCACTATAGCGCCTAGAGGCCTCTTCTACTGGCTCTGAAAAATTCCCCCACACCTCAGGAATCCCAACTAAACGTCTATCTTGTAAATCGAGTAATGGGATGACTACTGGTAAACCACGGCGCCCAGCTTTGCTATAAATCAACTGCTCTAACTGCGGATAACTCTCTTGGGTCACCAACTCTCTGCGCCAATTGTCTTCAATACCTAACCATATTGCGACTAATGGACGTTGTACTCCCCACAAAGGTAAGTTTAACTCTTTGATTAACGCATTGATCTTTCGAGCTTCAAATTTAACAACGAGTTGCAATTCTCCATTTACTCTCTCATCATATTCAAACTTAAGCATATAATCAGAAATATCTTTAGTGCGTTGTTGTGCTAATTTATTTTGATCCGCTGTTTCATCACCGCTTACTTTCACTAACACATTGAGCAAAGCTTTACGACTCGCTGCTAATCGAGTATCTCGTGTTTTGTCATCCACTTTTAAAATATCTTGATATAGATCAGTTACTTCAACTGCCGAAGCAGAAAAACAAAATAAAATGGATATGGCGATAATTAATAATCTATACACAGGCTGTTAGTTCTTGGTTTTAAACTGATTTGATCCTAAATCAAAGACACTAACAAAGCAAAATTAAATTTGTTATCTAAGGAAATGAAAATAATTAGCTTTTATAAAATCTAAAAAAGATTGAATATGAATAAGATAGTTAAGTGAGTAGTACGCTATTCACCTACCCTTAACTGTATTGCAAGATCAAAAACGCGAATCTTTCGGGTCTAGTTTGATAATGAAAATATTTAATGTAATACCTCCATAACATTACAAAATAGGTGCCCATTATTCAACCACATTTCATTTTTATGCAGCCGTAAAAAAGCCCGAATCGTTAAATTCGGGCCCACTACAATGTGAAGTCAGTGCGCTACGCAATAGAATGTCGTAGTGCCCACAGCAGTAGAAAGTCACGTAGCAAATGCTACTTTATTGGCCGACTGGGGTATTGAGGGTTTTTGTTGTGATTCTAGCGTCGGGAGTCGCTGCGCTCGCCCGACCTACGTGATGGATGTTGCTGTGAGTGTGTGTTAATTGCGCGTATTTCACTTTTCTGCAGACGTAAAAAAGCCCGACTATTTCTAGTCGGGCTTTCTACAATTTGAAG
>NZ_BADT01000195.1 GCF_000239855.1 Pseudoalteromonas sp. BSi20652
CGCTTTGCATTTAAAAAATTTATCATTCGCAATGCTTATGGGTTTTTTTGTCGAGTTTTTATTGAGTTATAATTCATTAAACTCAAGACCCGTTTTAAGTTTTAATAGTACTACATACGATAATAATATATGCAGTACATTAGCTGGAGCATGTTCGAGTTTAGCAAGATTAACAAGACACCCATTCTAATTGTTGAAGTTTAGCGAACTAAGTACTAGGCTTTTATCAGTGCAAAAAATAAGTAGAGTGTCTTATGGCAATCGCAAGAAAGCGTCAAGTAAGTTTGGTTGATACAAAATATTATCATTGTATTTCACGGTGTGTTCGACGTGCCTTTCTGTGTGGTAAAGACCACTTTACAGGTAAGTCTTACGAACATCGACGAGGCTGGGTTGAAGATAAGCTACTTGAATTAGCGAAGGTATTTTGTATTGATGTGTGTGCTTATGCGGTAATGAGTAATCATACCCATTTAGTACTGTATGTTGATGACAAAAAAGCGAAACGGCTGAATGATAAAGCCATAGTTATTCGCTGGCATAAGTTGTGTAAAGGGACGTTGATTACACAAAAATACCTGCAGGGCGAAAAGCTAAGTAAAGCTGAGCTTATCTTTTTTAATCAAACAGTAAACCAATACCGTGAACGTCTATCAAGTATTAGCTGGTTTATGCGCTTATTAAATGAAAGTATTGCGCGCAGAGCAAATAAAGAAGATAACTGCACAGGTAGATTTTATTCGCTGCCATCCATGGCGCTCACCCTTCGGGCCGCCTAAGGCGTTCAAAGTTGTTCCTTACAACTTTGTGGGAGGGGCGTTTTAAATCTCAAGCATTACTAGATGAAGCAGCGCTTGCGGCGTGTATGGCGTATGTCGATTTAAACCCAATTAGAGCTAAAATGGCTAACACTCCAGAAGAGTCAGACCATACCAGCGCTCAAGTACGCTT
>NZ_BADT01000194.1 GCF_000239855.1 Pseudoalteromonas sp. BSi20652
GGCGGAATGGCAGAGTGGCCATGCACCGGATTGCAAATCCGTTCACCCCGGTTCGACTCCGGGTTCCGCCTCCATATAATTTACTCCACACGCTTTAATTAGCAAACTCGATGCCCGAGTGGTGGAATTGGTAGACACAAGGGATTTAAAATCCCTCGACTAACAAGTCGTGCCGGTTCAAGTCCGGCCTCGGGCACCATCTTTACATTAAGCGCTCTGCTTAAAGATTCTTTAGTAAACCTTCTAATATTTACAAAATATCCAGAAAAATTCTGATTTATCAATCTTATTTTTTCTATGATTTATGTTATCTTGATATGAACTATTTTATGCATGATGTACCCAGTAATAGCGTTGTGTGATGGTTTAGTAAGGGTTTATATACCCATTTTATTAAAGATATATATTGATAAGCATAATGTAGTATCTCCAAACTTACCTTATAACGTCTTAAATAAACCAGCCATGTAATCCAATCCTTAGTAATGAATGTACTTTGAACTGAGCTAAGTGCCATAGGCTTATGGTACCAACCCGTAGAGTAAGCCATTAGCTTTAAAAAATTTAAAACAGTAAAGCGATCTTCATATCTAGAGCAAACAACTTTGAAAGCAAAGATCACAAACTCATGTGCTAGAAGCATAAAGTAATTGTTGAATTGGTAGGTAACACATGATTATTAGAAGTTAGAATCGCGAGTAATAATAAGTATAGGCTATGGTGGTAATTCAAATAGGTAACTAATAAAGCGAGCCGTAGCTCGCTGCTTATAGTTTATTTCCAGGCCTCGGGATCGACCTCTTTAGCAAGTTTAGGATGTTTACTTTTGTCAAAGGTCGGTATTAAGCCCTTTTTGCGTTGTGCGTTGTAATCTTTAGAGAGCCACACAACAACGCCTGACAGCATAAATAATGCTACAACATTGACAATGGCCATTAAACCCATTGATATATCTGCTAGTGTCCAAATTAAGCCAAGTTCTCCAACGGACCCAAACATCACCATACCTAAAACAACAAATCTAAAGATAAACATACTTTTATTAGAGTTGTGCTCTAAAAACATTAAATTTGTTTCGGCGTAAGAGTAATTAGCCACAATAGAGGTAAAAGCAAAAAACAATATAGCAATGGCAATAAAGTAAGTACCCCAGTCGCCGACATGTTCTTGTAATGCGGCTTGTGTAAGTTCAATTCCCATAACACCAGAGCCAGGAACTAATTGTTGCGATAATAAAATAAGGGATGCTGTTGCTGTACAGATAACAATAGTATCAATAAATACACCTAGCATCTGTATATAACCTTGTGATGCAGGATGTGGAGGGTAAGGTGTTGCAGTAGCTGCAGCATTAGCAGCACTACCCATGCCAGCTTCGTTCGAGAACAAACCACGCTTTATACCTTGGATCATAGCTTGAGTTACACCATAGCCAATTGCACCGGCACCAGCTTGTTCAATACCAAAGGCGCTCTTTATAATAAGTACAAATACATCAGGTAAAGAAGTAAAGTTAATAGCGCATACATAAAGGGCAACTAACAAATAAGCTAATGCCATAAATGGGACAACCATCTCAGCAAAGCGAGAAATGGTTTTAAGACCACCAAAAATAATAATGCCAGAGCCAATGACCAAGAGAATGCCTACTATATACTTAGGTATATCAAACGCGACTTCAAATGCTGCAGCAATAGAGTTTGACTGAACGGCGTTAAATACTAAACCAAAGGCTAAAATTAAGCATAACGAGAATAAAGTACCCATCCAGCGTTTACTTAAACCGTTTTGCATATAATAAGCAGGGCCACCTCTAAAATTGCCTTCTGCATCTTTTGTTTTATAAGCCTGAGCCAAAGTACTTTCAGCAAAGCTTGTAGCCATACCTATTAATGCAATAAGCCACATCCAAAAAATAGCACCCGGACCACCTAAGTATAAGGCAACAGCAACCCCAGCCATATTACCTGTACCAACACGTGCAGCTAACGAAGTACAAAAAGCCTGAAAGGATGAAATTTCGTTATCGGCACATTTACGAGAGCCAAACATAACTTTAAACATATACGGAAATTGCACAAACTGAATAAAGCTTAATCTAAAAGTAAAGAAAAGACCTGCGGCTATTAATAAGTAGACGAGAATTTGTCCCCATAGAAGGGCACTTATACTATTTACGATGTCAGTCATGAATACTGCCTAAATACATGAGTTAAAAAAAGTGAGCGCAACTTATCACATCAAGGTAAAAGTGTTTAGTTCTAAAGTGCAAAAACCAAAGTTATCAACAGGCTTTTGTGGGTAACTTGTGCTTATCGTGTGTGCTTGCGTGGGGCTTAATTTTAATTACTATTTAATGAAAATAACGCTTGCGTAAAATCCGCCGCTCCCTATAATGCGACCCCAATGAGACGGGAAACGCTGAAGCATAGCGAGGCACGAACTACTCAGAGAGTTAAATAAAACTTCGGTTTTAAATTGTCG
>NZ_BADT01000193.1 GCF_000239855.1 Pseudoalteromonas sp. BSi20652
ATTCTACTCTGAATTAAACTTTCTATTATAGTTGCTTTTTCGTATGTGTAGTTTGAAAGAGGAAGTGCCCAGACACATAAGTTTGGAAGGTATTTATTATGTAATATTTGTTCCCATTCATTCGAAAACTTTTGATTTGATGACAGTAAATTTTTTGGTTCAATTGATGTGATAGCTGTTGATGCCCAAATTTTTTTAATATTTGCTAAATTTTTGTATTCTTTAATATGGTTATGAACAAGATATGAAGACATCAAGCTATACACATCTTCTGACTCATCTACGTTGTAAATCGTTCTGTTACCTCGAAGATAACCTTCGTAGTGTTCACTCATTCTTATACCAACACTAACACCAACATAAACTATTCGGTTTAATGCACCTTTATGGACTATCAAATAAATTCCACTACAACCAGAGCTTTTCGCTTCTTTAAGTGAACCAAGACATTTCCATTTCATAACATGTTGATTCCTCGATTGATGCCTAACACTTTAGTATTTATGCAGCACGCAGTTTGTGTTGCATAATCACTTGAACAACTTTATAAGAGAACATTTTTCTTATTTTAACGCGAAAACGTCCATATTTTATGGACTTATATTCTTAGCAAATAGTGTAAGCCACTGCCAACTATAAATATTATGCTTACTGTAGCTTATTTAAACATGTATAAAAGAGGAAAGTATTCACTTATTTTTACTAAGTTAATGACGACTCACCTGACTGACCGATTATCGCTCAAACCAGACCATTCTAATTGGCTTTACCTGCCTAATAAACATAATTACTAATTGAAATATAATGGCAAACACACCCAGCAATAACAAATAAGTGCCAAATAGCGTGGCTAAATTGGGTGCTTTTAGCGCTGTAAAATAGTGTACCTAAACTATAAAAAATACCGCCGGCAAGTAGCCAGTAAAGTGCTTTTACATCAAAACTTGAATAAAGCGGATATACAATAGCCAGTGCAAACCAACCCATGAGTAAGTAGGTGGCGAGTGATACTTTTTTATTGCCGTTTTTTACAAATACTTTGTACGCAACGCCTGCTAGTGCCACCGCCCATATAAATGTAAGTGTTGCCCATGACCAAGCACCGGTTAATGAGATTAATAAAAAGGGAGTGTAGGTGCCGGCAATTAATAAGTATATGGCGCAGTGATCGCACTTTTTATAAAAGGCTCTTAAGCGCGGCTGAATACTGGCGTGGTACAAAGTGGACGACAAAAACAGTACAAATAGGCTGCTGCCATAAATTGCACTACTAACATACGCGTTAGTGCTGGTGGCTTGGCTAAATAAATCCCACATAACAAATGCGGCAAATACAATACCAAGTGCATGGCTAATTACGTTTAGTTGTTCTTCTTTTTTAGAATAGGGCGCTTCTAACGACATGACAGATCCTACCACTATTTGAATGAATTTTAGTGTACAAGTGTACGCTGAGTTTTTCAATATTATAATTTTTATATAAATATAATAATTTATTGTTTTTCATAAAGTTGAAACATCAATTTAACCAATGCGTCATTAATAAGACGTAAAAAAGTCGTAATAGTTCGTTAGATTACTGGTAATTCCTAAAAACAATTAACCGGACGAACAGTGAAAAACATGAAAAATAAATTAACAACACGGCCTTTTCTTAAACTTACTAAATTGTCTGTGGCGATGATTTGCGTTACATCAACAAATAGTTTTGCAGATCAAACCATAAATAAAGAACTTGATGAAATAGTGGTTGTTGCTCAAAAGCGTGCGCAATCAATACAAGATGTGCCCGTAACAATAAGCGCCTACGATGGCGACTTTTTAGAAAGCTTAGGTATTGGCGAACTCGACACTTTATCTGAAATAACACCGGGGCTTGTTATTCAAGAGCAAAGCCCTAACAACCCAGGCTTTGTAATTCGTGGTATTACGTCTGATAGTGGGTCGTCTCAATCATCACCTCGTGTGTCTATTTATTATAATGGAGCAGATGTATCACGCTCTCGTGGTTCATACTTTGAGCTTTTTGATGTAGAAGGGATTGAAGTTGTTAAGGGACCACAAGCAACACTGTTTGGAACAGCAGCTTCTGTGGGGGCTATTAGTGTAGCAACACGTAAACCAGAAAAAGATTTTTCGGCTCAACTAAAAGCATCCGTTGGTAATTACTCGGCCAAAGGTGTTAGTGGTTTTGTAACGGGTGGTAATGATTTAATGCAAGGCCGTGTTGCTTTTACTTATCGTGAACGTGATGGGTTTATAAAAAATATTGCAGGAGATAGTAACTCCCAAAATCCGGCTGGGTTTAAGCAAGATGATATGCATGCTATTGAGCGTTTTTCTTATCGTCCGTCTTTACGTATTACACCTAGTGACGATTTAACGATTGACTTGGTGTATACGTATGAAAAAAATGATGACTCGGGTACATCTTTTAAAAATGGGCTTTATGCACCAACCGGTGGTGATACAAGTCCATATAGCTTTGTTGAAATGCCAGGTAGTCCGTATGCAGAGTCTGTGTTTGGAAAGAAAGACTTAGGTGTGGAGCGTACAGTTAACGATTTAAATTTGACTGTAAATTGGGATGTAAGTAACGATTTAACAATCACCTCAATTACTGCAGGGCGTAATTTTGACTCTTTAGAAGTATTTGATGCTGATGGTACGCAAGCATGGTTTTTAGAATTTGCAGAAGCTGCTGAGGGCGATCAATTTAGCCAAGAATTACGCGCTATTTATACACAGAATAAGTTTACTAGTATTTTTGGTGTGAGTTACTTTGAAGAAGATGGTAGCCAGCGTATTCCATTTAGCACAGAGGAGTCTATATTTTTAAATTGCTTAGGTGCATTGGGTTCAGGTGTTCCTTGTATTAATAATGATGGTAGCGTTAATATTTTAACGCCAGCATTAACAGGTGGTGTAGTAAACGAGTTGCCATATTCACTAGAGTTTACAAACTATGGTGAAAACAAAGCGTACTCAGCGTTTGCTGATGTAACTTATGCTGCAACTGAGGCACTGGAGTTAACAGCGGGTCTTCGTTATATAAAAGAAGAAAAGCGAAGTGGTTATAGCTCTGCTGCACCCAATAGTGTTTTAACACAAGCGCCATTGTTTACGGTTGATACAAATGGTGAAACATTTTATGGCGATGCTGATTATGATGATTGGCTGCCACGTTTTAATGCGCTTTATATAATAAACCCTACTACAAATATGTATGCAACTGTTTCAAAAGGGCGTCGTTCGGAAGTACTTGAAGTAAGTTCGGCTAACAACGAACAAGGGAATGTCGAAGCGTCTATATCAGAAGTTCCAGCGGAAATTATTTGGAACTACGAAACCGGTATTAAAGGCAAAGCGCTTGACGGGCGTTTAGATTACTCTGTCGCTGTATTTTATCAAGATTACTCTAACTTTCAGGTTACGTTACAGGATGATGAAGGCGTTGCGTTTTCTGCTGATGCGGGCTCTGCCACTAATGTTGGCGCAGAGGCTGAGGTAAGGGCGTTAATTAATAATGAGTTTGAGGTTTTTGCCAATGCGGCTTACCTTGATGCTGAAATAGATGATGATAGTAATAATGGTAACCTCGCAGGCAATAAATTTAGACTACAACCAGAGTGGACGTTTAGTACGGGGCTGTTTTATTCAACAGAATTGTCGAACTCACTTAATTTAACGAGCTCTTTAATATATAGCTACCGCTCTGAAGTGTTTTTTGAGCCAGCAAATGCGCCAATATCAGGCTTAGATATTAGCCAACCAGCGCTTGGATTAGTCAGTGCGCGCTTAGGAATTGCGAGTGGTGATGATTGGGCTGTTAGTGTTTTTGCCAGTAACTTATTAGATAAAGAGTATTTAGTTGATGCTGGTAATACTGGAGGAGGATTTGGCAACCCAACATTTGTTGCAGAGGCACCTCGCTTTGTTGGTATTGAGTTAACTCTCGGGTTTGGCGGACAATAATACATTTAACTACTTGATATTTTAATTGAGCCACTGCAAAGTGGCTTTTTTATGTGATCACGTTAAAGTGAATTTATATTAGGTAAAAATGAAACAAGATCTAAAAGCTGCTTTACTTACCGCCATTGTTTATCCTGGTGCGGGGCATTTTTCTTTAAAAAAACACCTTATAGGCGCTATTTTTGCGGGTGTATTTTCTGTTCTTTTAATTTTAACCTTTCAAGATATATTTGCGATTGCACAGTGTACTGCAAATGAAATTGTCAGTGGTAAAATCCCCATGTCGGTTACGGCCATTTTAAAAGCCGCGCAACAACCATCTGACGCCTGCGCTCAACTCGCTGAATATAAGTATGTACCTTTAATGATTGTTATTTGGGTGCTGAGTATTGCTGATGCATATCGCTTAGGCAGAAAATAACCGAGCATTAAATCATCTATTAAATTGTAAATATTCACTTAAATCTTTGCTTTAATTGCTAAGGGCGTGTTGACCTTTGTGGATTGAAATTTGTTCAATTTAGGGCGATTAAATCGCGGCGCGAGGTGTATAACCTAATGATCCGTTAATTGCTGCTGCATGACCATACTGACTTACATCCTGTAAGAATAAATAAAACTAAGTAAAGCTTGTTCAGGCCATTACCCACTTCTCTGTAAGCAACAAAGAGGTAATCGTCTCTACAAAGAAACTAAAGGGCAGCGCATGTTTGGCATTTACGCTGCGTGATCGCCTATTTATGGCTGTAATTAAGTGTTTTTTATAAAAATATATGAAGAAGGTAAATAAAGCATTTATCTTCTATTTTCACAAAATGTTAACCTTTATAAACACTTTGGTACTGATCGACAATGTTGTAGCTTGGAGAGTTTATGTTATCGATATAGCGCCAATCGGTTGTGATTTGCTCATTAGTAATAGTCAATAACATATATCCACGGTGTGATAAATCACAATAGTTTAAGTCGTTTATAAGCAATGAAAGCGAGTCAGCCATCTGCTTTGCTTGTGCTGTATTAAGCGCTAAATAATGCTCCATACCAGGAGATGTAACACCCGGTGTTGCAAGCTCTACTCCTACGCTTTCGCCTGTTGCATTTTTTAATGTGCCATGCCACGCATTGTGTGTATCACCTGCAACCACGACTAACTTTTTATTTATTGCGGTAACGCTTTTGTATAATGCTTCGCGCTCGCTTGGGTAACCATCCCATGCATCTAAATTATAAGGCATTAAAGTATTTACGCGTGCGAGTTGTTCGGGTGTTACCGTTTTATTAGCTAACACGGCTTTTTTAATAGCAACAAGCTCTTTTAACACCTGCGGTATTTTGGTGCGATCGGATTGCGAGAATATTTCAGTAGGTAGCCACATTTTAGTCATCAATACTTGCTGGCCCAATACTTGCCATTTTGCATTTGATTTAGTTATTGCACTCGTGAGCCAGTTTAGTTGTGTGTCACCTAGTAACTGCCTTTTTGGATTATTTAAATCACTGGCAAAGCGCTTAACATCCATTTGCTTGGTCTCGGGGTTTTTGTAGTCGCTGTAAGCGAGTTGTTTATCGCGTGCTATTACGCGCGTATCTAACATGTGCAAGCTTATTAAACTACCAAAATCGAAGGTGCGGTATATTTGCGGGCTTTGCTCACCCATAGGCGGTCTAATTGGCAGCCATTCGTAATACGCTTGAATAGCTGCTGTACGGCGCTTAAAAAAGTCACCTTCATCAGGGGTGTGATTTTCAGCACCACTTTTATAGGTATCGTTGGTAACTTCGTGATCATCCCATATTGCGATAAAAGGCGCTGCAGCGTGAAGTGCTTGAAGGCCTTGGTCTGTTCTGTAAATAGCATAGCGCTTGCGATAGTCGCTAAGGGTAATAATTTCACCGCTGTTATCGGCTGCTAATTGGCGGCCAATGTTTTCAGCATTTTCGGTAGCGTATCCGCCCATTGGGTATTCGTAAATGTAATCTCCCAAATGCAGTACTACATCTAAATCTTTTTGCTTAGCGGCATCTGTGTAGGCATTAAAGTACCCAGCAGGGTAGTTTGAGCAAGACACAACAGCCATTTTAATTTGTTCAATATTATTTATTGGTAGTGTTTTAGCTCGGCCAATAGGGCTTTGTGCTTGCAAACCCATAAAACGATAAAAGTACTCTGTGTTTGGAGCAAGTTCTTGTACATCTATTTTTATTGTAAAATCTCGGCTTTTATCTGTTTGTTCGCGCCCGCTTCGAATGATGTTTTTAAATTGAGAATCACTTGCCAGCTCCCAAGCAACAGTAACTTCAAAATTTGATTGAGAAGTAGTTGCACGTGTCCATATTATTAAAGCATAACTGAGCGGATCGCCACTCGCTACTCCGTGTTTAAATTCAATAGCCGATAGAGGTTTGTTTATTAATGTTTGAGCACAGCCTGTAATGGCACTCGATACTGCGACGGTAAATATACTTGCTGCTGAAGTTTTTAAAAAATTTCGACGTGATGAAAGGGTCATACTGCACTTTTTGAATTATTTATAGTGGTGCGTATTTTAACGATTAGATATGACGTTTTTATAAACGCTAAATGTATTTACTGTGACGGAATTAATTCACTTAAATCCTTTTTATTTATTAACTAAAAAATAGTCAAAAAATTCAATGAAATGGTTAAATTAACGAGGTATGAATTTTTTAAATTAAAGTTATATCTGTAAAGTTGTTTAATTACAGTGACTTAAAATTAATCTTTATGTTGGCACAACCCTTGAGTATATAACTACGTCTAAACAATACACAAACAAGGAATACCATTATGAAACATTCAATTAAAATCGCTATGGCAAGTTTATTAGTATTAGGTTCTGCGCAAGTAAATGCAGTAGAAGTGGACCTAGATGTAACTGATATATTAACTCAAAGTGTAGCAAGCTATGTTAAGCAAACCACAATCGAGCTTGAAAAATCACTAAAGGAAACGCTTTATTTTGATGCTAAAACTGTTTTAGAAAGTTTATTAGATGAGCCAGTTTTAACAGATAACACAACGCCTAAAGATACTGACACTGGTGTTAAAAGCGTAAAATAAATCATTTAAAGGATTAAAAAGATGAGCAGTGAACTTGGATTATTTGCATTAATGTTAGCACCCGTAGTCAGTATGATTAGCGCTTATTACTCGGTTCAAGTATTTAAAGCTATGGGAGGTTGGTTTAATCTTTAGCCAATTATATAGCTGGTAATTAATTCGATTCATACAAAGCTGATCGACTTAGCAAAAGCGCACGTAAATAAAGGCAGAGTGTTTGAAATAAGTAGACTTTATGAAACGTGCGATTTTTCCATTACCCATTTTTATGTTACCTGAAGGTTATACGCGATTACGCATATTTGAGCCTCGCTATTTAAATATGGTTAAAACCGCATTAAAAAATAATACAGGGTTTGTGCTTTGTACATTCGAGCACGACACGCCTTTTAATATAAGCGCGCAAGGTAGCCTTGTTGATATTATTGATTTTGACCAAGACCATAACGATGTATTATTAATTGACGTGTTTGCATCGCAACACGTGCAGATTAATGATGTTTATCAAGACGAAGACGAATTACGCCATGGCTTGATATCGCCCTGTAATACGCCTTATTGGTACAAAGATTCTAACAACCAAATTGGTGAGCATTACTTATTACACGATGCGCTTAAAAACGTGTTTCAAGGTAATCCTGAACTTAATTTGTTGTATAAAAAGACTCATTTTGACAAGCTGCCTTGGATTGCAGCACGTTGGCTTGAGCTTTTACCTGTTTCTATTGAGAAAAAACAGCAACTTGCGTTTGAAACGAATTTTGATAACTTACTCAATTTCCTCCATACTGTGATAAATAACGAATTTGCCTAAATTAATTTGATCCTTTTCAAACTATTGCCCGTATTTATACCTACAAAAGCAATAACGGGATAATTATTATGGTAAGTCAACAACAGTCACCACGTTGTGAACCTAACACAGGTAAGTACACTGCCATGCCAGAAACGCCGAGTAAAGAGCTCATGCAAGCGCTTATAGACGTTGCACAATCACGTGATAAAAAAGCATTTTCTTATTTATTTGAATACTTCTCGACCAAAAATTAAACGCTTTGGAATTAAGCAGTTTGGTGTAGAAGCTCAAGCTATGGAACTTGTGCAAGAGACATTAACGTCTGTTTGGCGTAAAGCACATTTATATCATAGTGACAAAGGTGCTGCGACTACGTGGGTTTATACCGTTATGCGTAACGCTTCATTCGATATGCTTCGCAAAATGAAAAGCAATAAAGAAGAAAATATTAGTGAAGACATTTGGCCACTATTAAACGATTCACAAGAAACACATCACGAATACAGTGATCATTTAGAAGATAAGCAAATTAAACGCTATTTAGACAAATTGCCTATCGCTCAACGCGAAGTGGTAAGAGGCGTTTACTTTCAAGATATGTCGCAAGAGCAACTTGCTATGCAACTTAATATTCCAGTAGGCACGGTAAAATCACGATTACGTTTAGCCTTGCAAAAATTACGTAACGAAATGGGAGATCAACATGATTAAACATCACCCGAGTGAAACTTTACTGACTCAATACTGCAGTGCATCACTTAGTGCATCATTAAGTTTAGCCATTTCTATACATGTAGATATGTGCCCTGTTTGCCAAGCAAAAGCTGAAAAAATTGAAGCAAGTAATGCAGAAACATTATTCAGCACAAAATTAGACGCTTTAGAACAAACAACAAACGAAGAACTTGAATCATTAAATGAATCAGAGCTAAACTTTTTTGACATGATAACTGCTGATGATTCTATTGATGAAGTTTACGAAGTTGAGCCTGTGTCTATTAAAGTAAATGAACACAATTACCAGCTTCCACGTGCTTTAACACGTATATCGCACAGCAAATTCACGCAAGTAGGTAAACTAGCACGCTCACGTGTTGCTTTAGATGATGGTGCACTACGTTCTAGCTTGTTACACATTGATGCTGGTGGTGAGATCCCTGAACATACTCACACTGGCTTTGAAGTTACTTTATTACTTGACGGTGAGTTTAGTGATGAAGAAGGAAAATATGTACCTGGGGACTTTATATGGCAAGATGGGAGTCATCAACATACGCCTTTAACAAAAGATGGGTGTTTGTGCTTTACAGTTGTCAGTAGTGCACTACATTTTAATAAAGGCTTCAGTAAGTTATTAAATCCAATTGGTAACTTAATTTATTAAGAGAATCTATGTACACAGATATAATAAAAATAGGTATTAGCGCCTGCTTAGCAGGCGAGAAGGTTAGATTTGATACGGGTCATAAAAAATCAAATTTTTGCATGGATGAATTAGGTAAGCACGTTGAATACACACGTTTTTGTCCTGAAGTAGCAGTAGGTTTACCAATACCTCGCCCTACAATTCGCCAAGTAAAAGTGGGTGAAACTATAAAAGTGTGTCGTCCAGATGGCACCGGTGATGTAGGCCAACAACTTACTGAATATGGTAAAAAAGTTGCCACTGAACAAGCTAAAGAATTAAGTGGATTTGTATTTTGCGCAAAAAGTCCGAGCTGCGGGATGGAGCGAATTAAAATATACAACGAAGCTGGGACGGGTAACACATCTGAAGGTGTTGGTTTTTTTGCAGAGCAAATAATGAAGCACAACCCGTTATTGCCTTGTGAAGAAAATGGTCGTTTAAACGATATGCATTTGCGTGAAAATTTTGTAATGAGAGTTTACGTATTTAAAAACTGGCAAAAGCTAGTTCAGGAGCCGCTTACGGTTCATAAGCTTACGCAATTTCATGCTCAGTACAAGTACTTGCTAATGGCTCATAATTACCAAGCCTATAGAGACTTAGGCAGTTTGTTAGGTACTTACGTGGGCGGCGACATAAATTTGATTGCTGATGAATATATTCTAGGTTTGATGACAGGTTTAAAAAAGCCAGCTTCACGCAGAAATAATTGCAATACATTAATGCACCTTCAAGGGTACTTTAAAAAAGATCTATCAAAAATTGAAAAACAAGAACTACGCGAAGCTATAGATGAATATCGTGAAGGTCTGGTACCACTTTATGTTCCCCTTACTTTGCTTAAACATCACCTAAAAGTACATCCTAACGAGTACCTTGCTAAACAAGTATATTTTAACCCTTACCCTCATGATTTGAAATTAAGATTTGGGATCTAATGGATACATTATTTTGGTTTAGGCGCGATTTGCGCCTATTTTCTAACGAAGCGTTAATTCAAGCGCTTAACAATGGCGCTAAACACGCCATTTTTTTTGTGTCTGAAAAACAGTGGCAGCAACATCAAGCCGCACCTATTCAGATTGACTTACTCAAGCGCCGAGTTACTTATCTTCAATCCCAACTTGCTGATTATGGTATTACTTTACATATTATTGAAGCGCCTAGCTTTTGTGATTGTACGCACGAGCTTATTAACTTTTGTAAAGCAAACAGTGTAAAACACATAATTGCTAATACAGAATATGAGCTTAATGAAGTAAATCGTGATAAGGCTATTTTAAATAGATGTGACGAGCTTTCTATTACGTTCACTTTGTATGAAGGTGATTTAATTGCGCCTGTGGGTTCAGTTAAAAACCAAAGTAATGAAATGTATAAAGTGTTTACTCCATTCAAACGAGCATGGTTAAAGCAGTATCAAAATATACACTTTAGTTTGCCACAATGGCCGTTAACTTCTGAACTCATAAAATTTGATGAAAGCGACTTATTACAAAGTGATGGATGCTCTGATAAGTGGCCAGTTGATGATGAAACGCTCACAACAGTGGTTGATAATTTTATATGTGACAAGCTTACAAGTTACGATGAACAACGTGACATACCAAGCATAAAAGGCACATCAGGTTTAAGTCCTTACTTAGCACTTGGTATTGTAAGTACAAAGCAGCTGCTTATTAATATTCAACAGCGCTACCCAGATATTTTAACTACGTCAAAAAGTAAAACGTTTACGTGGATTAATGAGCTGATTTGGCGCGAATTTTACAGACATTTAATTGCTGAATTTCCAAAGCTCTCGCGCGGCGATAACTTTAACGAAAAGTATAACGCGGTAATGTGGCGTAAAAGCGAAAGCGATTTTAAAGCATGGTGCGAAGGGCGTACAGGTTACCCGTTAGTGGATGCAGCAATGCTACAACTTAAGCAAACCGGTTGGATGCATAATCGTTTACGCATGGTTGTTGCGAGCTTTTTAACAAAGCATTTATTAATTGACTGGCGTGAAGGCGAGCTCTTTTTTATTCAACATTTGATTGACGGCGATTTAGCGTCAAATAATGGTGGTTGGCAATGGGCGGCAAGTACGGGCTGTGATGCTCAGCCTTATTTTAGGGTTTTTAATCCAATTAGACAAAGCGAACGCTTTGATCCAACGGGTAAGTTTATTCGTAAGTACTTGCCAGAGCTTCAAAACGTGCCAGATAAACACATTCATTTTCCACATACTTACTTAGCTGCAATAGGTAAAGATAAAGAATGTTACTGGCCTGCAATAGTTGATCATAAAGCGGCGCGGGAACGTGCACTTGCTGCATTTAAGGTGTGATATGGATAACCAGTTACCAGTAGATAAATTTGTTGAAATATACCAACAACTTGATAGTAGCAATCTTCATTTGTTGAGCGAAATTTACAGCGATAATATTCAATTTATAGATCCGATGCATGAAATTAATGGCATTGTAGATTTGCGAAGGTATTTTGCTAATTTATACAGTAACGTTAAGCACTGTCAGTTTGATATAACAGATACTTTTAATGTTAATAATAATGCATTTATTTACTGGACCATGCACTATTCACATCCTAAATTAGCGTCGGGAAAAACAATCTCTGTCAAAGGGCATAGTAAGCTTTTTTTTGATAACGATAAAATAATTAAACACCGTGACTATTTTAATGTGGGTGAACTTCTATACAAACACATTCCGTTATTAGGCAGTGTGGTTAAGTTTATAGATAAAAGAGCAGGTTAATTATGATTACACTTATTACAGGTGCTACATCAGGCATTGGCGAGCAGTTAGCGATTAAATATGCTGAGCAAGGCGATACCGTTATAGCGTGCGGTAGAAACAAAGATAAATTAGCTGAGCTTGCCAAACATACTAATATTCAATCATGTCAGTTTGACGCAACTGATTTACAAGATATAAAGCAATCAACAATTGGATTCGCTGAATTTGACAGGGTAATTCTTAATGCAGGTAATTGTGAGTATGTTGATGATGCTCGCAATTTCGATAGTGCGCTTTTTGAGCGGGTAATAACGGTTAACTTGCTTGCGATGGGGTATTGCTTAGAAGCACTACTTCCTAAAATAAAAACAGGTGGGCAACTTGTCTTAGTGAGTTCAAGTGTTACCTATTTACCTCTGCCGCGATCAGAAGCTTATGGCGCATCAAAAGCGGGTGTAAGTTACCTCGCTAAAAGTTTAGCCATTGATTTGAACGATGTTGATGTAACGCTTGTTCATCCTGGTTTTGTTAAAACACCGCTAACTAATAAAAATGATTTTCCAATGCCCATGGCCGTATCTGCAAGTGATGCTGCAAATTACATGATAAAAGGAATACATAATCGCAAAAAAGAAGTGCACTTTCCCTATCGCTTTACCCTTATTTTAAAAGCATTGCGAATACTTCCTTTACCGCTTTGGCTTAAAATTGCAAAAGGATTAACACGTTGAAAAAAATAGCAATAATTGGCACCGGTGTATCTGGTTTAACATGCGGGCACTTACTGCATAAAGATTATGATGTAACTCTATTTGAAAAAAATGACTACATAGGTGGTCACACTGCAACAGTTGATGTTGATGTAAGTGGTATTAAATACGCAATAGACACAGGTTTTATTGTATTTAACGATAGGACATACCCTTATTTTGAAAAGCTGTTAAAACGTATTGGTGTTGACAAACAAAAAACAGAAATGAGTTTTAGTGTTCATAATGATGCAACTGGTTTTGAATACAACGGGCACACATTTACTAGCTTGTTTGCACAGCGCAGAAATATTTTTAGACCTAAGTTTTGGCGTTTGCTTTATGACATTGTTAGGTTTAATAAACTATGTAAAGCAATACATGAGAAAGGCAGCTACAAAGCTGACCATACATTGGGGCAATTACTTAACGAAAACCATTTTAATGATTTTTTTAAGTACCATTACATTTTACCTATGGGGGCCGCTATTTGGTCGTCTAGTATTAAAGAAATGGAACATGTAGGTGTTGAATTTTTTGTTAAATTCTTTTTTAACCATGGACTGTTAGATGTTACAAACAGACCTCAGTGGTACGTTATACCGGGCGGATCTCGTCAGTACATTGATCCACTCATCCACGGTTTTGCAGATAAAATAAAGCTCAACACAAATATAAAAAAAATTACTAGGGCAGATGATAAAGTAACAATAGAGTTTACAAATGGTGATACATGCCAA
>NZ_BADT01000192.1 GCF_000239855.1 Pseudoalteromonas sp. BSi20652
AAAACAACGATTGAGAAGAACCCTCAACGATTTCAAACTCACTCATGCGGCAATAGTCCAATTAGACTCTTATTGTTTGGTCCTATGTTTTTAGGGTTTGTTGGGAGTTTAGTTGTTGCTTTAGATATTATGCTAATCCCATTTCATGGAGAAGACGACGCTTTTCATTGGTGGTTACTATACTTAGTACTGTGCTGGAATTTACTATTTTTAAATTTATTCCCTCTTTGGGATTTGGTATTTTCACCTAAATATGCCTATTTTGACCGCATTACAGGCAAAGTCGGGTATACCTTTGATATTCTCGGATGTGACGAGCGGGATGAATTTGGTAATTGCTGTTTTGATTGGCGTGATATGAAATGTGTATTGGTAAACCAAAGCACCGACCAAGGAGGTTCTCGTGCCTTTTTCCCGGTGATATCGCACAAAGACATTGATAAATACCCAAACACCAAAATGACCATAGTGGTTACTGAACTTGCACAAAACCCTATTTATTGTTTGTTGTTTTGGGAGCGCCTAGTGCGTTTTATGGATAATACCAAGGCATTACCTGACATTCCAGAATACGAAGGTTACAGGCACCTTGACCCAATCACCGCTGAGTTTGATAAACACAACAATCGCCCAGAAGTTTACTGGCGTGATATGAGCTTTAAACAACAAACCGAAATTTATGATGAGCTGTACAAAGAAGCCTGTGAAATAGACTGGTATAACGATGCCCCCCAGCCAGAAATCACTAAGCCATGGCAGCGCTGGACCCCTGAGCCTGAAAGAAAAGAAATCTTAAATTGGAAATACAAAGCCAAACGGTTATTTATCCAGCTAACCTGTGGTTTACCGTAAATAGCCATTCTTAATATTGACCTTTACCGCTATTTAACAATCAGAAAAGGAATTCAAGCCTAGGTGGCATAAGTGCCGCCTGGGTTTACTGAGATAGGAATACTATGAGTATATTTAGATATTTGAGTGGAGCTGTGCCTAGGAAAACAATTTTTAATCAATTTTTTGAAGAAGATACGGACTCCGAGCTACACAATAGCTTGAATGGTTTGTGCTTCCTTAAAAGCTTGGGAATAAACCAAACACCCATCTTAAGTTTGCGTTTATCAAATGAATGATGCCATTTTAGACGGTGATATCGCCATTAAAGGTGATAAAGACGCGCAGAGACTTCAAACTGAGCAACTCAAATTCAGCATAATAACAGTGACACCTATCCTAAATTTGCAATTTTAGTGATCAAAGCTTGGGAAAATATACACTAATAATTAGCGTGGCCATCTAGTCTAGCTTTTAAGAAATATAACTTCGTTTTTTGGTCAAATTAATACGTATTAACTCTCTTAGTTTTGTTTACTAAAACACTTTTAATGCTTTTATTAACACGGCAATTGGTTAACTTTTATTTTGTTTGTATATTACCAATGATGTGTTGAGGATAGTGTTCTAGCGCCATTGCAGATTTATCAAAGAGTGCAGTTGTAAATATTGCAATAATTGTCATTTTTAAAGTCTACTCATAATAAAATTAAATACCTTAATATTTAATTTAACATGATGGTTTTTTTTATGAATTAAAAAATAAATCACCAAATACAGATTTTTTGCTATACCAAAAACTAAAAATGTTATTACCAATAAGCATGGCTTTTGGTTATCAATTTATTAATTAATTGTAATAACTTGTTGACTGTTAACTGACCAATACGTCATAGTGTATTGTAATGATAATAACTAAGCTTAGGTTTATTTAATTATAGATACCTGTAAAAACTAAATTTTTATCATTAAAATATGGCAATAAATTAAAATAATATGGACAGAAAATGTTAAATAAAAAATCACTAATTTTACTCACTGCTTTATGTTCTTTACCGTTAGGTATTGCTCAAGCAGTAACTATTGATAATTCTGGGTTTGAAAACGGTTTTGCAGGTTGGGTTGAAAAAGAACCAGCGGCTATATCTGGTGTTAAATACCGAGGCGCTAGTTCATTAAAAATATCAGGTAAACCTGGTCGTGTTCACCAAGTGGTGGATGTAAATAGAAACACCCAATACACTTTAAGTGCTTATGTAAAAGGTAAAGGTCAAATTGGTATTAATGATCAGAATGGCTTGTTTATAAACAAGAAATTTAATGTGAGTAATTGGACTAAAATATCTAGAACATTTACAACTCGAGGTAAAAACACATTACAAGTTTTTGCAAAACACGATAATAGCTCTAATACAGTGTATTTTGATAACTTCAAACTAACAGCTACAGGTGGTTCAGATGGTGGTGGTACTGGTAGTAATATTCCAAGTATTATTACTAATGGTCAATTATTTGAACTAGAAGGTAATAGAAATCCATTAGTAAATAGCCAATCGTTAGTATTTGTGCCTTTAGTAACAAAACATACAACATCTAATGGTGGCGGCTGGCGTCATGAGTACAAGATCAAACCAAGCGAACGAAAACGTATGTACAGTACTACAGAATCTTTTTCTGCAAAATATAAAGTAGAAATGTCTGCTGGTGCTAAAACAATTATTGCTCAACACCATGGTAGTGATACTTCTACATTAATGAAGGTATATATCGCTGATTCTAATGAAAGTAACCTTATCGATAGTAGACCAAAGAATGGAGTATTTGACGTTTACGCACGTTTACGTGGACAAAATGACTCTAAGGAAACTGTTTTCCCACTAGGTACAATTAGAAGTGGTGAGTCATTTACCTTAAGCATGGAAAATAACAGAGGTGTTGTAAAAATTAGAGCATTTAATAGAACCGCAGAATTAAAAGTTAAAGATGATAATAGTGCTTACTTTAAATTTGGTAACTACCTTCAATCACAAGACTCTAGAGGTAATGACTGTGGTACTCGCGGCGATTCTGAAAGTTTTGCTGATTGTTTTGATGATTTAGGCATTACTAAATCAAAAATAACATTAACTGATGTTAGTTACAGTAGTAACCATTAATACATAGAAGTCATTCTCGTATTTAAAAAAGTACCAAGTTATAATTTGAACTTGGTACTTTTTTATAATCGATATTTTTCAATCATTAAAATTACTTTCCCCTGACAATTAATAGATTATTGGATAAATTGATTGAAATTATCAATTATTTTTTATCAACAAATAAGCTTTCATTTTTTACTTAAAAAATTAAATTATCATATTCGTTATAACTCACCGTATAAAATATTTACTGTTTTTCTGCAATTGATTTTTGCCGTCCTATGACGTCAATTGTGACTGAGCAATCCTTTAACTCAATTAACTCAATTAACTTAATAAGTGTTGGTGAAGCGTTTCCCGTCAATAACAATGGTATTGTCTTGGGGTAACTTGGTGGATGCTTTCGGCCAAGAAGAAAAATAATCTTGAAATTGCGCCGTGTCAATACGGCTGAATTAATCAGCAATTATGTTATTAAGAGGGATACCTTGTGTAGGGGAAATGTATTTCCTGAGCCAGTCTAATCTATTATGATAAAAGTTTTCAATATCTTCCCAGCACCGAAAGTCTGGTACAACAGCGTTAATAGCTAAGAATATGATATCAAATAGTTTATGAACCACTTTGCTTTGTTGACGAGAGCCATAGATTGCTTCGAAATATTTAAATAGCTTAATGTCAGATATTAGAATGATCCATAAAAAAGGAGTATAAGATCATACTTTTAAGTGAAGGTAAAGTTCGTGCTCTTGCTCTGATATGAATAGTTTTATGGAGCTGTAAGGCTTTTATAAACTATATTTTTTCACTCACTATTCAATTGTTCGTTTGTAAATTATTCTCTTTTGTTGATTTTATTGAAAGGTTAATATTTTTTATTGCGTAATTGTCAATAGTATATCTTTATATCTTTATATCTTTATATTTCAAGTTGTTTTTATTTAAATAATTTGTATAATTTGCGCAGGAATAACAATAAACATCAAAAAGGATGAAAATGAATACATTTTTAAAAAAAGCATTAACTACGGTTACACTTACAAGTACATTAATTCTGACTGGTTGTATGTCGACTGAATTAAAAGTTAATGATAAATATGAACAACCAATCAATCTATCTACTAACAATCCTGCTTTAATTTTTCCTGTTTCATTGCATGGCGTACCTGGTAGCAGCAGTGAAGTTGGCTTAGCTATTACAGCTGGTGTTGCTGGTCAATATGGTGCTTCAGTGATTTCTGCTCAGCAACTTTATAGTGTTGTTGGTAATCTTTCTTGGACTCTAGGCGAAAGTATTCGCAGAGGTGCTAATAAAGGCGACTATAAAATAAACTATTACGGTGAGAAGATCGCTACTGACTTACAGTATTCAATGGATAAGCTAACCAAAGCACTTAAAAGTTCAGGTGTTATTAACGATAAAAACTTTTCTTTTGAAAATGTAATTGTTCTTCACGTCGACAGTACTGGCGGTATTCCAGTGCCAGGTATTAGACGTGTAACTGCTTTTGGTGGCATTATCAATGTTAAAGACTTGGAGGTTGTTTCTTATATCGAAAAAGACCTTGTTTTAGCAAACGATAATGATTCTATATTGGCGCAAATGCCACTAGAAATGAATGCTATTGTTGAAGAGCTAATTGGTAAAAAATAGTATTATCAGCCTTTCTTGCTAAGTGGCTTGAAAGGCTACACTAATTATTTAATAGTTTACCCGCTGCGATTAAATCGATAATTAGCTATATCAGTTTTATAATTTAGTTAATGGATAGTTTTAGGGTTACTAGAGTTTAGTATTAAATTATCGATAACAAGGGATAATTTATTTACAGTTAAATGTAAATAAGCATAAAGCGCCTAGCTAAGTTATCAGACTAATACCATTGTAAATTTTTAATTCTTTAATAATACAGCACCACTTTTATCATCCCCTAAATGGTCGTCTTTATTATACATAGGGCAGCTTGTAAGTGATAAACAGCCACAGCCTATACAGCCATCTACTTTGTCACGCAGACGTTGCATATGCGTAATTCGCTCATCAAGTTTCGCTTGCCAATGTTTTGAAAGTGCTGACCAGTCTTGTTTTGTTGGTGTGCGGTTGTCGGGTAGGTTGGCTAAGGTGTTTTTAATTTCATCGAGTGTAATTCCCATTGCTTGTGCTGCTTTTATTACAGCTACACGGCGTAATACATCAGGTTTATAGCGTCGCTGATTACCATTATTTCGCCAGCTCTTAATTAAAAACTTAGTTTCGTAAAAGTGGAGAGTAGATACTTTTACACCACTTCTTTTTGCTACATAGCCAACGGTTAGGTTAGCTTCGGTTAACTTTTTTTGTCCTACTGGCATTATTTTAATCCTTTAGTTGACCTCAATATAACTTGAGGTTTTAAGCTTCAACCACATTAAAAAAGGAGCTAACTAAATGCAACAAAAACTTGAGCGTAATACTGTTATTATTTATTCAAGCGCACGAAAAAACGGCAATACCACAGCCCATGTTAATAGCTTTGCCGAGCAAAATGATGTGCGTGTAATTTGCCTGGATGATTATAAAATAGCGCCATACTGTTATAACAAAAACTATAAAAATGATGACTTTTATGCTGTGTTTGAAGCACTTTTAAAGTACGACCATTGGGTGTTCGCGTCCCCTGTTTATTGGTATAACACTACGGTACAAATGAAATTATTTATCGATAGAATAACCGATTATATGGACGATGAAGCATTAAAACCTAAGCTTCGTAGTTTACGTAGTAAGCATTTTTCAGTGCTTTCTAATGCGTCATCAAGCGAAGCCCCCGCCTGTTTTGTAGAGCAGTTTAAAAATACTTTTAGTTATTTAGGTATGCAGTTTATTAACCATAGCCATAAAAGTACCCAAAAGGTTGCTTAAATTGCAGCCTTTTTTGGTTGTCTCTGGTAGTTTAGTGGTAATCTTAAAAAACACAGGATTGTTTTATGAAATATTTACTATTGTTAGTGCTGCTTTTTAGCCCTTTAATATATGCAACAGAGCAACCAATTAAGGGGTATGGTAATTATTACAATGTTCCCGAGTATGATGAAATTAATGATTCTACGGTATTCAAAATAGCCTTTGATGTTGCAGATGGCGCTAAAGAAGGCGCGCAAAATAATTCAATAAATTCGCTAGCGCGTTTTATTAACATGCATGTAGCGCATGGTGTAAAGCCTGAAAACATCCAACTTGCATTAGTTGTGCACGGTAGCGCAAGTGTTGACGTGTTAGCTAATAGCGAATATAAAAAACGCTTTAACGCTGACAATAAAAACCAAGCGTTAATTGAGCAGCTACTTGCAAATAACACTAAAGTGTATGTTTGCGGGCAATCTGCTACTCACTTTAAAGTAACGCCAGAACAATTAATTGAAGGTGTGCAAATGTCGCTTTCGGCGATGACAGCACATGCCCAGCTGCAACAGCAGGGTTATACACTCAATCCATTTTAATAACTCACATGACAAAAAACATTCTCTGCTTTGGTGATTCTAATACGTGGGGTTTAAACCCTGTAACGGGAAAACGCTTTGATGAAAATAACCGTTGGACATCGTTATTAAATAAAAACTTAGGGTGTGGCTTTAACGTAATAGAGGCAGGGCAACCTAATCGGACGTTAGTGCATAATCCGCCGTTTGATGGCGTGCTTAGCGGTGTTAGCTATTTAAAGCCTTATTTGGATAAGCATGAGCTCGACTTTATTATTATTGCCCTTGGTACAAACGATCTTAAAAAACGTTTTAATTTAACACCTAGTTTAATAGCAGATGGCTTGAATGATTTAATAAGTCAGATTAAGGGATTTTATAACCTTAACAATTATCCCCAAATTGTTATTTTAGCTCCTGCCTACGTTAAATTTTTGGGTTTATACAAACATATTTATGAAGGTGCTGAGTGTAAAAACTCATCAATGAGTATTCATTTTGAACGTGTAGCATTGGACAATGGAGTACTTTTTTATAATTTACAAGGTGTGGTGAGTGTATCCTTAATAGATGGGGTTCATATTACTAGTGAAGGGCATAGTAAGGTCGCTGATGCTGTATTTGAAATGATATTAAGCAACACTTTTTAACTTAATACATCATTTTAAAGTATGTATTTAATAATTATTATTTCGTGTTTTTTTATGCTTTATTATTTAGTTATTTGCATTTAATAATAGTTATGTAATTATCAATTGTAATTAAAATAATATGTTATTGAGTCTATAAGGACGTAATGAAAAAATACTCGCAAGGATCATTTATCGCAATGTTAACCGGAATATTGGTTTTTGTAATGGGATGCTTAATCTTGTTGTATTTTGCGGGTAACAAATTAGCGACTACAATTAACACTGACACAGAACATGTTATTAAACACTTAGATGCAGCAGTGTTAGAAACTAACCAAATTCTTGCCCCATTAAACAAACTCAATTTTACCCGTTGTGACGATTTAAATTTAATCGAAATGCGACGTGCGCTATTTGATGCTAAATATGTAATTGATATTGGCTTTTTCGAAAACGATAAATTAGTTTGTACGACAGGTGTTGGTTTACTCAAAAATCCAATAGCTGACAAAGAGCCTGACTTTATTCGTTCTGGAAGTAACACTAAAGTTCGTTTTGACCCAAAGCTACCTTTGTTGCTTTTTAATGATCGAGAAATGCAGGTAGTAATAGTTCGTCAAAATAACTATAACTTAATTATGCTCACTGCGGTTTTTGATGATGGCATAGTGACGGCCCCATATTGGCAGGTTATTCATAAAGCCGGAAATAAATTAAACCATTTAGTGGGTACTGATGGTTTGTACGAAGAAATAACGAACCGTCATTATCTTCCATTTGAAACAAGATTAGAGTGCAGTGATGCTAGTACAGGTTACTGCGTCGCAGTTCATATACCTTGGAGCCAATTTTTTGCTGATAATCAGCTTCTACTGATTATTTCACTAATTCTTAATTGTCTAGCTGGTATATCGAGTGCTTTAGTTGTTGATTTTCAAATTTCTGCACGGCGCTCTACAAGAGTTCGAGTGCGTAAAGGATTGAAAAAAGGGTCTTTTTATTGGACTTATCAGCCTATAATTTGTTTGCAAACTGGCAAAGCTATAGGATGCGAAGTGCTTGCTCGCTTTAAAGATAAATATGGTGCGCTTTTACCTGATCAATTTATTGCGCTGATACGCAAAAATCACCTTACGTGGTCGTTTACCGAGGTCATGATCTCTAAGGTGGTTGAAGAACTTACAAAACTTGAGGTTTTGCCTGAAGGCTTTAAAGTGTCGCTTAATATATTTCCGTGTGATGTGGAGAAAGGTAATGTGTCGCTGTTAGCACAAATGCCAGCACTCATTAATTCTCGATTTACTATTTGTCTTGAAATTACTGAAGATGAGTATCTTGATACAGAAATAGCGCATACGCATTTTAGGACATTAGTTAAATCAGGTTTTAATTTGTCACTGGATGATTTTGGTACGGGATATTCGAATTTAAAGAACTTACAAAATTTAAGCTTTCATCAGTTAAAAATTGACCGCGCATTTGTACAAGATATAGCAACGGAGGGGTTAAAAGCTTCTATGATCCCTAATATTATGGAACTTGTGCATAAGTTTAACTATACCTGCGTAGCAGAAGGGATTGAAACTATTGAGCAAGAAGCTATTTTAAAGATGGCGGGTGCACATTATGGACAAGGGTGGAGATACGGGCGACCAATGACGGTTGATAATTTTAAAGAATATTTAACGACGCAAACACTTTAGATCTCTATTTCTTTATAAAACGTATCATTATGATAATTGTACAACTTTATTAGGTCCTTTATTATGAAAAAATCAATATTAAGTGCGTTTGCACTTATACTACTTAGCGCATGCACGTCTCAGTACCCAAATCAACAACTAACAGGTAAACAGTTTCCAAATATTAGTGGCGAAAGCCTCGAGCAAAATACGGTAACGATTCCCAGTGATTTTAAAGCAGATAAAACTTTGCTATTAATTGGCTACAAACAAGACAGCCAGTTTGATATCGATCGTTGGTTAATTGGTTTAGATATGGCTGGTATTACCCTCCCTACTTACGAATTACCTACCATTGCTGGTATGGCACCTCGTATGTTTAGCACATTTATAGACAGCGGTATGCGCAAAGGTATTCCTAAAGAGCTATGGGGCGGGGTGATCACTATTTATAAAGATGGTGAAACAGTACAAAAATTTACAGGAAATCAAAGCCCAAACAATTCTCGAGTTGTACTTATAAATAGCAGTGGTGAAATTTTATATTTTTACGACCGTGGCTTTTCTGTTGATGCGCTAAACAAACTAAAAGCGAATATTAAATAAAACACCTTAAATGGTTTTTGATTAACTTGAATGTTTTTTAATTACTTATTTTAATTTTTATTTATATTGTAAATTAAATTGTTATATTCAGAGTGAAATGGTTATTAAACACTGATCTAATTAGTTGTTATTAAAAATTAAAAAAATAATCATACTTTACTGTCATAGTATTGTTGTGGTTTTTATTTTATTTCGATAGTCTAGGGTAAATATTTCAAGGACGAAATTCATGGCAAACAAAAACTCAGTATTTGTAAAAACAGCATTTCAGTCATATTTTCATTCACATAACTACACAGCTATATTAAGAACACTGCAAGCATCGTTTACTGATATTAAAATGGATGAGGTAACACCTAAAGTTGAACAACGTGATGCTTATGATCATTTTTAATTGATGGTGCTAAGAGTAAGTGGCATAACCTAATTCCGGCAGACCTTATTTGTTTAGCTAAGCAGTATAATGTTGTGATTTTTTAATGTTGCTAAAGAAGATGTATGCGAACAAAATTTGTTACTCAATCATTTTAATGGCGTTTTTTATAAGTCAGATCCACCAGAAGATATTTTTAAAGGTTTAGTTAGAGTTAATACAGGTGAACTTTGGTTTACACGTAAAGTTATTTCAAAAGCATTTAGCGATATGTTGGCTGTGGCTTCTTCATTTAATAGCTTGCAAGGTGACTCAGAGATCAATCAAGACGATTATGAGCATTTAACAAAACGAGAAAAGTCTGTTGTTCATTTAATTGCGCAAGGTGCTAGTAATAATAAGATTGCCGATAAACTTAATATTAGTGACCACACAGTAAAAACTCATTTATATAGTGCATTTTAAAAAAACTAATTCACGTAATAGAGTAGAGTTGGCTAATTGGGCACAGCGTTATATTTCTGTTCTTTTACCCATGGAAAAATAATAATTAAAT
>NZ_BADT01000191.1 GCF_000239855.1 Pseudoalteromonas sp. BSi20652
TTGCCACAGAGCTGATTCCTATGCTGAGAACTCAAATTTTGAACGTTGATGAGTATCTAAAGCTTGATTTAAATAATACTAAATATGCTGGCGTGTGGATGCCATATGCCTTAACAAAAAAATATCCTTCAGCCGCAAAAACACTAGCATGGCAGTATTTATTTCCCTCTCATATATTAAGTTCAGACCCTCAAAGTGGTGAAATAAGGCGACATCATTTTCATCACTCTTGTATTAGAAAAGAGGTTAAAAAAGCCGTCCAAAAATCAGGGTTAACAAAAATAATAACACCTCATACATTAAGACACTCTTTTGCTACTCATCTACTGCAAAATGGTGCCGATATAAGAACTGTTCAAGCTCAGCTTGGCCATTCTGATGTTAAAACCACACAAATTTATACCCATGTACTACAACAAGGTGCCAATGGAGTTGTTAGCCCGTTTTCAAGATTATAAATTTCTGTCTAAAAAAACTCAGTCCACAAGCGCTATGCTTTTTATTCAACCTTATTCTAGGACCCTTATAATGGCATACCTCCATCTGTTTTTACTTTAAATAACACATAAAAAAGCCCCGCTTGGTTTTATCCAAACGGGGCTCCACACTAATTTTTTAATCAAAAATAAAAGCGCCGATACTGCGGGCGCTTTGCATCATTGAATTTTATTGATTAACTACGCTTTTAAGCGGATTAATTGGCTGTGCGTTGTCATCTAATAGGTTCATATCGAAATCGAACTCATCTACACGAATCGCTTTTTCACGTTTGATGTTGTAATCAATTAACTGAACGTGCTCAGCTTGCGTAATTACGTTTGCCGCTAGTGCGTTATCAAGCGTGATGTTAAAGCGTGCGCCTGGCTTAATTACTTTAGCTCGAAGTGCTTTTTAACTTTAGCCAGTTCGCTAAGTGATGCCATTTTAGCTTTGTAAGCTTGCTCATTAATATGATGTCCATCGCCTACTACTGGTTTAACTAAATGCGTGATTTGCGCTTTAAATGCGGTATCTAGCTGAGCTTGCTTAGCTAGTTCGCGGATTAAATCATCGCTAATTTTTGGCATTTTAGTTGAGTAGTTCATTGTAATAAAACGAATAAACTTACGTGTACCAGTTGCTGGGAAATTATCTAAAAACTTATGCAGCGCTTCTTCTGCGCTTTGTAGTGCAAAGCGAGTTGCATAATGGAAGTAAGGTGCTGCTTGCTCGCGCTCGCTGCTCGCTACTTTTTGCTCGTAGTATTTAATTGATGCCATAGCAGCATATAGGAAGCTCATTACATCGCCTAAACGTGCCGATAGCATTTCTGCTTGTTTTAACTTACCGCCAAGAACCAGTAACGAAAAGTCTGCGTACACTGCAAGTTTTGCAGATAATTTATGTACTGCTTTTTCGTAGTCGCGTACTTCTGGTAATTCAGAATTAGCACTTGCTGTAAATGGTAAAACACCTAAGCGAAAAGCACGTAAGCTGTTTGCTGTGCTGTAGCCAATTGTTTTACGTAAAATGCCGTTAAATTCTGCGTCAGCGCCTTTGTCTTCACTATGAATTGACTCAACCATAGATTGTAAATATGGGTGACAACGCATAACACCTTGACCAAATATCATTAGGTTACGAGTAAGTATGTTTGCACCTTCTACAGTAATTGCAATAGGTTGTGCAACGTAGCCACTCGCTAGTGTATTTTGCGGACCGTTTTGAATCGCTTTACCTGCTTGGATATCCATTGCTGAATCAAGCACGTCGCGACCAAGCTCTGTCATGTGGTATTTAGCGATTGCGGTTACTACTGATGGTTTTAAGCCCATGCCTAAACCTTCAGTTGTAAGTACGCGCATTGCTTCTTGTAGGTATGTTTTACCTGCAATGTCAGCTAGTTTTTCTTGAATACCTTCAAACTGACCAATAGCTAAACCAAACTGTTCACGCACTGCTGCGTATTCAGATGCTGATTTAAATGCAACTTGCGCTGTACTAACACCTAGCGCAGGTAATGAAATACCACGACCAGCACCTAAACAGCTAACCAGCATTTGCCAACCACGGCCGATATTTTTCTGCCCACCAATAACAAAACCCATTGGTACAAATACTTTGTTACCACGTGTAGTACCGTTGTAAAAACGGATACCCATTGGGTCATGGCGGTTACCAAGCTGTACACCCGGGTGCTCTTTTGGAATAAGTGCGCAGGTAATACCTAGGTTTTCTTTACCGCCTAGTAAACCATCAGGGTCAACTACTTTAAATGCTAAACCAAGCACGGTAGCAATTGGTGCAAGTGTAATGTAGCGCTTGTCCCAAGTAATTTCTAAACCAAGCACTTCTTCGCCGTTGTACATACCTTTAGTTACTTTACCAACATCAGGAATACCGCCTGCGTCAGAACCCGCTTCAGGGCTTGTTAATGCAAAACATGGAATATCTGTACCATTTGCAAGGCGTGGTAAGTAATGTGCTTGTTGTTCTTGCGTACCAAAGTGAAGTAATAACTCACCTGGGCCTAACGAGTTAGGAACCATTACGGTTACTGCAACTGCTGAGCTTTTAGTCGCAATTGTGCCAACAATAGTAGAGTTTGCATAAGGGCTAAACTCTAAACCACCAAACGACTTAGGGATAATAAGCGAGAAAAATCGCTCTTTTTTCAAAAATTCTAATATGTCATTTGGCAGGTGAATACCGTTTTGAATCACTGAATCGTCGATCATGCCCAATAACTCTTGTACTGGACCATCTAAAAATGCTTGCTCGTCCGCGCTTAGTTTAGCTGCAGGAACGTCACGTAATGCGCTGAAATCAGGTTTACCTCGGTAGATAGAACCTTCAAGCCATACATCGCCTGCGTCTAGCGCTTCTTGCTCAGTGATAGATATACTTGGTAATACTTTTTTTAATTTTGTGCGTAAACTCATGATTGAACTCATCCGACCAGCTAAATAATAACTACATTACGTCATAAAAAATCATTTAGATCAATTACTCTATTCAATTAATTAACAGTTATTTAAAATTATTTTTTTACTTGAACGTAAACTGTTGAAACACAAAGGCTTACAGTTGTACGCTGAAAATAACTATTTTCCCTAAAATGATGAATAAAACAGCTAATAAATACACATACGATTTGATAGGGTAGAAAAAGACATAAAAAAACGCAGCATAAAAATGCTGCGTTTTTAAAAGTAGGAATATTTTTAAGGTGCTACGTGTACAACTTGTTTACCCGTAAAACCACCCGCTAATTGCTTATTAAGCGCATCAGACACCGCCTTTGCGTTAAACTCAACAGCAGTTAGTGAGGGCGTTTTAATATCGCCATTACAGGCGCCTTCTAGTAACAAGTTGCCCATAAAGCTTAAGCGCTGCTGCGCACATAAACTGTTAGCAAGCCATGCACCACCAAGCGAAACCACACTAATGTTAGGTGCTCTGCGATACATAAGCTCTTGATCAAAGCAAGGTAATGGGTTTAAACAGGCAATTTTTCCACAAAAACGCATTAGCTCAATATTTCGAGCAGTTGATTCACCACCAATCGTGTCTATAACGGCATCAAAGCCTTGTGGACCGAGTTCTCTACGAATTTTTTCACACAACTTTTTATCGTTGTAATCAAAAACCATATCCGCACCTAGCTGCTTAACCAATTTGTGATTTCGCTTAGATGCCGTTGCAAATACATCTGCTCCACGTTGTTTAGCATACTGAATAGCAAATTGCCCTACAGCACCTGAACCTCCTTCTATAAGTACGGTATCCCCTTCAACAATTTCAAGTTTGTCGAGGCTAATAAGCGCAGCCATACCAGCACAAGGTAAAATAGCAGCTACTGCGGGGCTTAACCCTTTAGGTAAAACCGATACTGCGTAGTTAGGTACTTTTGTATATTCACTGAGTACACCCTGACCGCCAACGCTTGCGTGCCACATAACTCGCTCACCCACATTAGGAAAAATACCTTTGTTGGCTTTTACCACCACACCTACGGCATCAAGACCTAAAATATGAGGGTAGTGCCATTTGCAAAAACCTGATTTAGCAAACTGCCCATCAACAGGGTTTAAGCCTACGTATTCTACCTTAATCAGTAGTTCGTTATCTGCACATTCAGGTACAGGTAACTCAACATCAGTTAAGTTAATTTGCTCGTTAGGCTCTAGCAATACAATGGCACGCATTGTATTCGGTACAGTGTATTCATGTAAAATATCAGTATCAGACATCAATAAAGCTCTACTTATTTGTGTTACTTAATGCATGACTCCATCGTCCGTTAAACGACTGATATGCATTAACTTTAGCGAGTAACGATGAAATTGTTAAATCGACAGCATTTTCTTGCGCTATTAAAACATCCTGACGTGCATCTAACAACTCAAGATAAGGAATTTGCCCCTCTTCGTACATTGCCTGGGCTTGTAAAAATGCTTTGTTGGCAAACTCATAGCGCTCATCAGCAAAACGTTTTTGCTGTGTTTTATTGACTAAAAGTTGCAGCGAAAGTTCACTTTCGCTAACAGCCTTGAGCACAACTTGTTGATAATCACTATACGCGGCTTCACTTAAAAATTGTTGCGCATCGCGCTGTGCTAAAAGTGCAGGATAACTTAATAACGACCACTGAATTTGTGGTGCTATTTGCCATTGCTGCTGAGTATCGCTAAAGCCATTACTACCAATGCTTACAACGCCTGCAAAACCGCTCAAACTTATATCGGGTAGTAGCGCTTTGCTTGCTGCAACACTCAAACTGTTAGCTTGGCTAAAGTCATAAAGCGCGCGGCTAATATCGGGTCTTAGTGCAATTGCGTTAGTGGGTTCATTAAGAAAAACCTCAAACTCATGCTCTAAAATAGCTTGTTCATTACTTAATTCAACGTTTTGCGTTAATCGTCCAGTAAGTACGGCAAGCGTAGATAAATCGCGGTATTTTGCATATTCAAAAGCAGGTACCAGTGCTTGTTGTTGCCTTAATTGCGCCATAGTACGGTTTAAATCAAGCTCGTTAGCCACACCTTCATCAACACGTGCTTGTAGCACTTCTATGCTTTGTTCAAGCGCTTCTATTTGCATCGCTATAATGTGTTGTTTTTCAACATTGCCTTGGTAGCTCACAAACCCTTTAACAACCGACGACACCACTTCTATTTGCAGTAAACGTACTTGCTCTGCTTGGCTCATGGCCGATGCATTTGCTGCATCAACCAATGCGGTAATACGCCCAAACAAATCAAGCTGCCAATCAAGCGCTAAATTCGCACTCGACTGACGACTATTTACATCACCTAAACCACTGCGCTGAGCACCAATTTCTACACCACCTTGTGGTAAGTATTGCGCTTTTTGCTCACCCAAACGTGCTAATGCACTTTTAAGTGTTAGCTGACTTGTTTTTAAGTCGTAATTATTTTCAAGCGCCTGTGTTACTAACTGATTTAATTGGCTTGAATCAAGCCCTTTCCACCAGCTAATCTCATCAACGCCAGTAAGCTGCTCTGCAACCGCGGCTTTTGAAACAAACTCATTAATTGCTTTTTGCTCACTAACTGTATCAATTTTGCTAGCACAACCAGATAAAAACGCAGTCACTAATACAGCACTTATTGTTAAGCGTGTTTTTAGCGTTTTGCTTGTTAACTTATTCATGTGGTAACTCCTGCGCTTTGTCTTCTTTCTTTACAACAAGCATATAAAATACTGGTGTAAACAATAAGCCAAACACGGTTACACCAATCATGCCTGAGAACACGGCATTACCCATTGCATGGCGCATTTCAGCCCCTGCACCGGTTGCTAATACAAGCGGTATAACACCTGCTGTAAAGGCAATTGAGGTCATTAGTATTGGACGTAAACGCATACGACATGCAGCCAATATTGCATCCATGTGAGATAAACCTGTGTCATTCTTGTCTTTAGCAAATTCGACCATCAAAATTGCATTTTTAGATGCCAAGGCAACCAATACTATTAACGCTATTTGCGTAAATATATTATTGTCTGAGCCTACAAACCACACACCCAGCAACGCTGAAAATATGGTCATTGGTACTATCAATATAATAGCCAATGGTAAACGCAGGCTTTCGTACTGAGCAGCAAGTACCATAAATACCAGTAATACAACTAATGGGAATACATACACCATGGTGTTACCAGCAAGTACTTGTTGATAAGTAACTTCTGTCCACTCATATTCAATTCCACTTGGTAAGTTATCAGCCAGTATTGCTTCAATAGCCAGTTGTGCTTGATCAGAACTGTAACCTGGTGCAGGGCTGCCGTTTAGTTCTGCACTTGGGTAACCGTTATAATGCATTACACGGTCTGGACCAATTGTTGGCGTAACAGTTAATACTGAGCCTAATGGCACCATATTACCTGCGCGATTACGTACTTTTAGATTAAGGATTTGATCAGGATCTAAACGGTAATCAGCATCTGCTTGCGCATTTACCTGATACGTGCGACCAAACAAATTAAAGTCATTTACATATACCGAACCTAAGTAAATTTGTAGCGCATTAAATACTTCATCAAGTGGAATACCTTGAATAAGCGCTTGCTCACGGTCTACATCTATATCCATTTGTGGTACTTGAATACGAAAACTTGAATACAGTCCTATTAACGCAGGATCTTTTTGTGCTTTACCAATAACCGTTTGCAGGCTATTGAATAACGCTTCGAATCCTTTGTTTGATCGGTCCTCAATTTGCAATTTAAACCCACCTGTAGTGCCTAAACCTTGAATTGGCGGTGGCGGGAATACCGCTACAAATGCTTCATCAATTGCGCCAAAACGTTGGTTTAACTGCGCAGCAATTGCCATCGCTGATTTACTCGGATCGGTACGGTCTTCAAATGCATCCAAAGGGGTAAAAACAATGCCGCTGTTAGGGCTGTTGGTAAAACCATTTACCGACAAACCAGGAAAGGCTACCGTATGCGCAACACCCGGGACATCTAAGGCAATTTTTTGCATTTGTCTTAACACATCTTCAGTGCGGTCAAGGCTTGCCGCATCAGGTAATTGGGCAATTGCCACTAAGTATTGCTTATCTTGTTGTGGAATAAAGCCACCTGGTACAGCATCAAATAATTTAATAGTACCGCCAACCAATGCAACATAGGCCACCATTGCAATAAGACTTAAACGAATGAGTTTTTTAACTAATTTTTCGTATCCTTTGGCACCACGATCAAATACTCGATTGAATGGTTGGAACAACCAGCGACCAAATAATTTATTTAATAAACGTGTAAACGCATCGGGTTTTGCATCGTGCGATTTTAATAATAACGCAGCTAATGCAGGCGAAAGTGTTAATGAATTAAACGCCGAAATAATAGTCGAAATCGTAATTGTTAATGCAAATTGCTTATAAAACTGACCAGACAGTCCGGTAATAAATGCCGTTGGAATAAATACCGCACTCAATACCAATGCAATCGCAATAATAGGGCCCGTTACTTCGTTCATTGCAACACGTGTTGCTTCAAGCGGCGATAAACCTTGCTCTATATTTCGCTCAACGTTTTCAACAACTACAATCGCATCATCTACAACAATACCTATGGCTAATACTAAGCCAAACAACGATAAGGTATTAATTGATACACCTAACCACTGCATAACAGCAAACGTACCAATAAGTGAAATAGGCACAGCAATAAGCGGAATAATAGACGCACGCCATGTTTGTAAAAATACAATAACTACAATTACAACCAGTACAATGGCTTCAAGCAAGGTTGCAATTACTGCGTCAATCGAGCCGCGTACAAATACAGTGGGATCGTAAACAATGTCGTATTTAACCCCTTCAGGAAAATCTTTAGATAAACGTGCCATGGTTTCACGCACCTGATCAGAAAGCTCAATCGCATTAGACCCTGGGCGTTGGAATATTGGCATAGCAAGCGCTGGTTGAGTGTCTAGCTCTGCGCGTAGTGAATAAGTGTCTTGACCTAGCTCAACGCGTGCAATGTCAGATAAACGCGTTAATTGCCCTTCATCGCCTACTTTAATAATTACTTGCTCAAACTCTTCAATACTATTTAAACGCCCTTTAACGTTTAATAATATTTGGAATTGGCTGTCGTTTGACACCGGTTGTGCACCTAAGCTACCAGCGGCAACTTGTTGATTTTGAGAACGCAGTGCTGTTACCACATCAGTTGCTGTAAGCTCACGTGCTGCTAATGCATCTGGATTTAACCACACACGCATTGCGTATTTACCCGCGCCAAATAATCGCAAGTCGCCTACACCTGATAAACGTGCAATTTCATCTTTAATATACAGATCGGCATAGTTAGATAAATATGCGGTATCATGCGTTTTTTCTGGCGAATATAAATGCACCACCATGGTTAAATCGGGTGATGATTTCTCGGCTACAACACCTAAACGTTGTACTTCTTCTGGTAAGCGCGGCAATGCACTGTTAACACGGTTTTGTACTTGTACTTGGGCACGGTCTAAATCAGTACCTAGTGCAAATGTCACCGTTAGCGTCATACGTCCATCGCTGGTTGCTTGTGAAAACATATACAACATGTTTTCAGTGCCGTTGATTTCTTGCTCCAGTGGTGTTGCTACCGTTTGCGCAATAACCGTTGGGTTAGCACCTGGGTAACTTGCTGTAACAACCACTGTTGGTGGAACAACTTCTGGATATTCACTTACCGGAAGCTGAAATAAAGAAATGCCACCCGCAATTAAAATAATTAAAGATAACATGGCCGCAAATATCGGCCTTTGGATAAAAAAGTAGTGAAAATTTCATCAATAAACCTTATTGCTTGGCCACTATGCGTGATTCGTCATTAGAGAGTGTAAACGCAACATCACTGCTATCTATTGTTACTGTGTTTGGTTCAATTGGCATGCCAGGACCCACGCGAGCAGGACCATTGATCGCAATAATATCGCCCTCTGAAAGACCTGAGGTTACAGCCCGGAGTGAACCATAACGCTCACCCACTGTCACTAACTTGTACTGCAGCACATTATTTTCGCCAACTGTTAATACAAAGCGATTTTTTAAATCGGTACCAATTGCTCTATCTGGGACAATTACTTGCTCAGAAATTGAGTTAGCCGCTAGTTTAATACGTGCAAACGAGCCTGCACGAAGTTGGTCACTATCTTCGTTAAATACAGCGCGAACACGTAACGTACCTGTAGAGGGATTAATTTGGTTATCAATAAAGTTGATATAGCCTTTATAGGCAAATTCGTGTTGCCCTACTTTTTGCATTACAACGGGTTGATGGCTAGCAGCGGTTACATTACTAAAAGCACTATTCCAAGTACGTTCATCAACATCAAAGTAAGCGTACATTTTTTCGTTAGATACAATGCTTGTTAGCACACTTTGACCCGCAATAATGTTGTTGCCTCTAGTGATATTTGCGCGCGAAATAATGCCATCAATTGGCGATACAACTGATGTAAATTCTAAATCAAGTTTAGCCGATGTAAGCTGAGCTTGTAATGCAGCAACTTGTGCTTCGCGTTGGCGTAAAACCGAGGTGCGTGATTCTGCTTGCTCAGTCGAAATTGCTTTACGCTCCGTTAAACGTACGGCTCGTTTAGCTTCACTTTTGGCTTGTTCTAACGCAGCTTGTGCACTATTAATTTGCGCTTCAAGGCTTGCTACAACCGCTGCAAATGGGCGGTCGTCTAATTTAAATAATAAGTCGCCCTTTTTAACATTATCGCCTTCATTGAATGCAATGTTCTCAATAACACCTGATACGCGTGGCATTAATGCCACTTCTTGAGGAGATTCTAAGCGCGTCGTATAGGTGTGCCAGCTTTGAACTGGTTTAACTAATACAGATGCAACATCAATTGGTTGAAGTTGTTGTGCTTGAACAGAAGGGGGCATGCTTTCATCAGCACACCCTGCAAGTGTTAGTAATGCGCCAGTGAGTGCAGCAGCAATTATATGTTTTTTCATGAAGACGCTCCTTTTTTAATTAGCTTTGCATGGTACGGACTAAACCTGCGGACAAAAACCATAGATTTTTAAATTCATTAGTGCCAAAATGGCATCAATAAATTAATTAGAGTGTAATAATGGATACAACAAGTCGGCTTTTAATGTTGCTTGAGGTGGTAGAGCAAGGTTCTTTTGCCAAAGCAGCTGAAATTCGTAACATCGACCGATCTGTAATTTCTAAACAAATTAGTCGATTAGAAGACGAACTTAGCGTGAGATTACTCAATCGGACCACCCGTTCGTTTTCACTTACTGCTGCGGGCGCAGAAATGATAAAAAAAGCCGCAGAGCTCAGAGAGCTACTAGGTGAAACCGTGCGTATGGCCGAAAACTATCATTTAGAGCCTCGCGGCGTTTTAAAAATCACCTCCTCTACGCTCATTGGGCGTCGTTACTTGCAACCAGTTCTCAATGACTTTCAAAAACGCTTCCCGCAGGTTGAAATAGAGCTTCGTTTAGACGATAGATTAGTTGATATTGTTTCAGAAGGCTTTGATTTAGCTTTTAGAGTGGGCGAACCAAAAGATTCATCTCTTATAGCTCGTAAAATTGCCCGAAACCGCTTATTAATTGTTGCAGCCCCAGAATTTATTGAAACCTACGGCATGCCAAAAACAATGGAAGAGCTAGCAAGTCTCCCTGCAGCAAGTTATGCAAATAATTCGTTTAGAGTAGAAAGTATTGATTACTATAATAATAAAGGTGAACCGTGCGATCAAAAAATAAAGAGCGTATTTCGTGCAAACGATGCCGAATCTTTGTTAATGAAAACACTTTCGGGAACGACTTATTTTGTTGCGCCTGCCTTTATTATTGGTGATGAAATTAAAGAGGGAAAATTAGTCCCTTTGTTAACTGATATTAAACTTATGGAATACAGCGCTATGTATGCGGTGTATCCTCATCGCGATTTACCAGTCAGAACGCGTTTATTTTTTGATGCAGTACGTGAATACCTAGGAAAAGACAAACCTATTTGGGAAAACGGGATCCCCAATTTTGAGCAAATGTATTAGTGCGCGTTGATCTTTGCGGATAAAATTTATTCAATTTAGGCGTTATTAATAATACCCGTTTTTATATTAAATCGAAGCAGCTTCAATTTCAGGCTCAACTTTAAATTTACAATACACTTTGTTACGTCCAAATCGCTTAGCTTTGTAAAGTTGTTTATCGGCTTGTTCAACAAAGTCCTCAAGCGTATTAGTGCTTCTAAATTTAGCCGCACCAATACTAATTGTTACGTTAATTGATAAACCATCAATATCAAAACGTGTATCTTCTACTTGAGCCCTTATTTTTTCAGCCGTGTTAAGTGCGTGCTCATCGCTTGTAAATGAACTAAATAATGCAAACTCTTCACCGCCTACTCTAAAAACATACCCTCTACCTAGCGCTATTCTTAATAGCGTTGCAACTTCTACAAGCACTTTGTCGCCAACACCATGTCCGTGCTCATCGTTAATTAGTTTAAAGTAATCTAGATCGAGTAATAAGACATAAAGCTGTGATTTATCACGCAGCTCAACTTCAAAATAGTGGCTCATTGAAAGGCGATTACCCGCTCCTGTTAACGGATCGAGTAATGCTAAATTTTTAAGGCGTTTTGAAAAATGTGAACGACTCCCTTCAAACACATGTGAAATCGCCCAAATACTTACATAAGTACACAATAAGTTAAGTGATAAATTAAACGTTTCAAACGGAGAAAGGTTAGACTTAGTACCTAAAATATACATTTGTATTGCCAATAAACTTGCAGATAATACTACACCGTATTGCTTACCTAAAAGCAGGTAATACAAAATAGGTAATGCAAATGCCCATACAAACACACCATTACGAGGAGAAGCCAATGCTGTTCCTAAAACAACTATAAGTGTAATAAGTATACACATTACAACAGCTTGCCAAAACTGTAATGGGCGGTGAATAAGCGAAATGTAAGTAAGTATGCAATAAATAGAAAAGCAGATTTCAATATAGCCAAGCAACGGGAAGTTATTTACGGTTAAATTAAAAATCGCAAACAATACTGATAAAAAACCAAAACAAAGACTCATCCATCTTAGAACATTCTTTCTTAATGATTTAGTGCTATTAAGAGCTGCGATATCCATTCTAACAACTTAATTCGAAATAAAAATTTAGTTTAACGTTAAAATTTAATATAACAACCCCCCCTGAATATAAAAAGCTGAAGATTCAAACTTTTATTCGCATTTCATACTAATTAGAAGACGTTTGGCTCATTATCGACGACAAAATTACTCAGTACTAACCACCGAGCATAGATAAATTAGTCGTTATTCCTGTATTACCTTGCTGTAATAGATGAGATGGCTTTTAGTTTTAATATAACGTGATAGTAATGCGATAAGATCTGAATTTGAATTACTACTCATATGCTCTCTCAAGGATATACCTTCTTCGGAAAACAAGCACAAATGTAAATTACCTTTTGCCGTTACTCTCAATCGATTACAGGTACTACAAAAATCATTGCTATAAGGCATGATTAAGCCAATCCTGCCTTGATAATCAGGATGGGCAAACTCTTGAGCCGGACCTGCTGATGCACTACGAGCAACTTGCTGCCAACCTGTTTGTAATAATTGAGTTTTTAGAACTTGACCAGAAACATGGTTGGCGTCAAAAAAGGCTTTGTTGTCGTTTGTTTGCATTAACTCAATAAAGCGAATAGTAACGGGGCGATATTTAACCCAATTTAAAAACGTATCAAACTCTTGAGCGTTGTATTGCTTCATAAGCACACTATTTATTTTTACAGAATCAATACCCGTTTCAAGCGCAGTATCTAAACCTTTCATTACTGAGGTAAATTTGTCGTGCCCAGTAATGGTATTAAACATGCGAGGGTCTAAGCTATCAATACTTACATTAATAGCATTTAAGCCTGCATCCACCCAGCTATGAATATTTTTATGAAGGGAAAAGCCATTGGTAGTCATGGCTATTTTATTTATACCCGGGACATCTTTTGTAGCACGAACAACATCTATAAAGTCTTTTCGAAGGGTTGGCTCTCCACCTGTAATTCTTACTTTTTCAATACCATGGTGGGCAAATGCTTTTACCGTGTTACTTATTTCATCAATACTGAGGAAGCCACGGTCGTGAACACCTTGATAACCATCCGGCAAACAATATACACACTTAAAATTACACACATCAGTAATAGACAAACGTAAATAACTAAACTTTCGCCCTGTTGGGTCGACTAGCATAAATAAACCTTAACTAATATCAATGAGTAATAACAATCTAAACAGCCTACTCATTGATACATAAATAATAATTACATAAATATATATTTAGTAACTAAAAAGGCAGCCTAAGGCGTACCTTTTTAGTTATTTTTTATTTTACGCCTTTAAGCCTTTTTTAAGTTCACTTGGCTTCATTGGTAAGTGACGTAAACGCACACCGACTGCATTAAATACCGCATTACCAATGGCTGGTGCTATGCCAATAACACCAGGCTCACCTAAACCAACTGGAAACTCATCACTTTGCACAAATTCAATGTCCATATCTGGCACATCGTTCATTCTAAGTGGTAAGTAAGTATTAAAGTTAGTGGCTGAAACCTGCCCATTTTGATAAGTATTTGACTCATGCAAGGCAAGACTCGTTCCCCAAAGTAGAGAACCCTCTAATTGCGCTAGCGCACCATCAGGATGCACTATTAAGCCCGCATCAACAACGACGTATAGCTTTTTGAGCGTTATTTTACCATCTGCACGATTTACATGCACATGTGCAGCCGTTGCTATCCATGCAGGCATAGTGCGCTCTTGCCCTGAGCTTACAGAAAATCCAAGGCCTTCACTTTCACCTAGCTTAACATTAGCAACTTTCTCAGATACTTTTTTAAGTACATTGTGTAAACGCGATGCGCCACCAATACTCTCAGGCGCTTTACCTGCTTGCTTACCTTTAGCATCAAGCATGTCTAAGCGAAAAGCGACAGGGTCCTTACCTTGCTTGTGAGCAATTTCATCAATGAACGACTCAAGGCTCCAAGCAATCCAGCCTGGTCCTACCGAGCGAAGCCATCCTGGAATAAATGTACTTTGCACAAGCTCATTATTAATGGCTCTTGCACGATGGCTATTCATACTGTACCAATGATCAGCACCCGACGCCGAGAATGCATCAAACTTGCCATTGCCATCAACACCTGGAGATAAAAATCCTGGAGCCATTGCTTTAGTTGGCCAACCTGCTGCAAAAGCATGTTCTAAACCAGTAAAAGTACCTCTTTTATCAAACGATGCGGTCATTTTTGCAGCCGACGCCGAGCGCGATTGGTCAAACAAACTGTCATCCGCTCGCGTAAACACAAGTTTTACAGGTTTTCCTACCGCTTTTGCTGTAAGAGCTGCAGGCACAGTCCAATCACCAAATAATCTACGACCAAAACCACCACCTAAATAGTAAGGACGAATAATCACTTTCTCTTGTGCTATTTCAAGTGCTTTAGCTATTGCAGGGAGTGTAAGTGATTGCCATTGGTTACCTGTATGGATAATCCAATTTCCATCTTTAAATTCAGCAAGTGCATTTAAAGGCTCTAACTGATAATGACTTGCCGTTGCTGTGGTATAGACTGATTCGAGTAGTTCATTGGCGTCGGTTTGGGTTTTCTTTATATCACCTTCATCAACAAATAAAGTTCCTGAATCAGTTTGCTCGCATAAACGTACGCCCTCTTTTTGAATATCAGCCTCGGTTACGTTCGCTGATTTACCTTTTTTATACTTAACCTTTAGCACATCAACGGCTTTAATGGCACTGGGGTAATTATCAGCAAGTACAACAACCCAGCCTTCGACTGTATTGCTAGGATCGGTTAATATTTCATAACCTTTATAGCCTTTGATTGCTTTTGCTGCGGTATCATCAACGCTTATTACTTCACTACCAAAACGCGTTGGTGGAATAACAGGACGAGCGTATAGCATTCCTTCAACTTCTACATCTATACCATACACGGCAGTACCGTTAGTTTTAGCAGGTATATCAAGGGCTTTGAAGTCTTGTTTTAGCCCAGTTAAATGGCGTTTATTGGCAGATTTTAATGGTAGACTTGCTACTTCTTCACTTGTAAAGGTACGGTTAAACTCACCTTTTTTAACCAAATCAGCGTAACTTACTGATTTATCGCCTGATACTATATAACCTTTTTCTGCGCGGCATGTGTCAGTGGCTACACCTAACATTTTCGCACCGGCTTCTATTAGCGCAATTCTGCCCGCTGCACCCGCTTGAGACAATGGCTTGAAGCTTTGAAAAACCGACCATGATCCACCAGTTACCATATAGCCCCATTTTTCATGGGTATCTACGTAGGTAATCGATACTTTATCCCAATCACATTCAAGTTCGTCTGCAACAATACGCGCTAATGCGGTACCTATGTGCTGTCCCATTTCGGCTTTAGCAATACTTACCTCAACAGCGCCATCGGTGCTCATTGTCCACCAAATTGTAGGAGAAAAAGCCTGTTCAGCTATCGATTCTTTTGCACTTACCGACCCCGAAAAAAACGCAGGAGCAAACGCCATAACCAAACCTGCGCTTGCAGTTCCAATCATAAACGAACGACGGTTTAAATTAACGGTTTCACTATTTTTTTGAAATAATTTTTTCATTATCAGCTCCAGTTAAACGTCTTGTGCATTTGGATCAAAAATATTTACAACACTTTTTGACTCATCGGCCGCTCGTTGAATAGCTGTTTTAATACGCTTATACGCCATGCAGCGACAGTAATTGCCATTCATATGATTGGTTATTTCTTCTTCTGAAGGGGTTGGGTTAGTGGCAAGCAATGTAGCGGCTTGCATTATTTGACCCGATTGACAGTAACCACACTGCGGTACTTGCTCGTCAACCCACGCTTTTTGCAATGGGTGTTCGTTATTAAGCCCTTCAATGGTAGTAATACTTTTACCTGCAATGGCACCTATCGGTAACACACATGAACGCGTTGCCTGCCCATCTAAATGCACAGTACATGCACCACACATTGCAATACCACAACCAAATTTTGTACCTTTTAACCCAATTTCATCACGAATAACCCATAACAACGGTGTATCTTCACTTGCGTGTGATTCAACCACCTTGCCATTAATTGTAAACGTCACCATAGCTTGCCCCTTGATTAAGCTTTTTATAGTAACTCTTTAAACTATGCGTATAACTTAAAGAGTTACTATAATTATTAAAATATAACTACTAACCTTATTTACATTTGTTTCGTTAAAATACGGTTATTATGTTTTACTCAAAAAATCATTTAATTGCGCTTGAGTATCTATATCTAAACTTGCACATTTTAAATTAATGGTATTGACCTCTTCATCGCTGCAACGTAGTAAATGCTGTGCACCTTTATCTGTAGTTAAGTCGCAAAGCTTCGATAGATCAACATTTGGAAATATAGCCGGAACGCCTAAGCGCTTACCATAATTAGCGCACCAACGTGAAGGATGCTTTTTAAAGTTTGTAACTAATTCATTTAAATGCTGTGTTGTGAGTTCAACCTGATCAGCAAGTATAAATAAAATGCCATCAGGCTGTTGGGTTTTTAAAATAGCTTTTGTCGCTGTCGCAATAGAGTCGCCTAAACCTTTGCCCCACTGTTTGTTTTCTATTAACTTAATATTTTTATTGTCTTTAAGTTTGTTTTTTACCTCTTGATGCCATGCCCCAGTAACTATAAATACAGGCGAGGTATCAAGTGCTTGCAAATTATTAACCGCGCGCTCAATCATCGTTTGACCTGCACCAACATCAGCGGTTAATTTACAACCATTAAATCGCGATGATTGCCCAGCTGCTAATACAACCTTTGCTATTAACACTTATCATTTCCCCAATTGCTTAGTGAGGTCGCATTTTTTTTTGAAAACACAGCGTGTATTTCGCTTATGAGTGAAAGTGCAATACTCTCGGGTGAGTCGCCACCAAGATTTAAACCTACAGGGCCAAATACAGGTGATTTTATCTGCTCTGCAGAGGTATTAGCCTGTGTTAGTACTTGTGTTCGTCTATGCTTAGGTCCCAGTAAACCAATGTATTTAAGGTCAATATCACCAAGTGCACCAAGGGCAACGGCATCAATATCTACACTGTGAGCCATTAAAATGGCAGCATCTATCTTGTGAGCTAAACAATATTTGCGCAATTCGCTTGGCGTGGTGCGTAAAATAGCATCGGCATGTGTAAAGTACTGCCTTTTTGCATTTGCAGGACGCGTATCCCACACAGTCACACTCCAACCAAGTTGTTTAGCGAATGTATAAACAGGAACCGCATCGGCACCACCGCCTACAATAAGTATATGAGGAGGAGGAAAAATAGATATTTGTAAAGATGTCGCATTGTTAATTTCAATTAACTGCGCTTTTCGGTTTATTGATAACCCTTGTTGCTCACAATTTTGGGTAAACACCCCATTTCCAGCAGGTACTACAGGGTTAACTTGCTGAAGATAGCGCCCCGAATTATTTTCATTCAGCGCTTTAGCCATGTGATCAAGCTGTAAGTATTCATTATTTTTATGAATTGGCTGAAGTAAGATGTGCACTATACCCCCACAACCAATACCTAACTGAAACGTTAAATCGTCTTCATCGGTTGCGTCATAACTTATAGTTTTACTTGTTAATGTGCTCATCACTTGTTTAGCATGGCGTTGTATATCTGCTTCTAAACAACCACCAGAGAGCATACCTAAGCGCTGACCTAAACTCGAAATAAGCATCATTGCGCCTAATTTACGATAGCTAGATCCCTCGATTTGATACAAGGTGGCCAAAACCCATTCTTGTTGGTCTTTTAAAGGTTCCCAGCTTTTTAATATACTTTTTAAATCAGTAACCATACTCTTTTACCTTAACAAATCATCATGTGTTCTGATGATTTCAGCCACACTAAGTGACCAATTTATTGGGTTCATTTGGATAATTTCAATAGCTAAGCAACAACCCTGTAAGCCTATTTGCTGTAATTTTTGTTGTGTTTGAGTAACCAAGCGTAACAAGAAACACTAACCTTCAATGATATCATCTAACGTGTCAATTAACTCATCAAAACGCACATTTATGTTATTACGTTGCTTCTCGGTCAACGTTATACTTAACGAATTCAAAAGATCTACATACATGTTGAGGTTTTCCTCGTTCACTTTAAGATGCGCTTGGCTCATATACAATTCGCGTTCTTTTATTACGGTACTTAATTGCTTTATAAATTCAGCTTGTGTCAGGCTCGTATTTTCGAGCACTGTTTTAGCTGCATTTAAGCGCCTTTGTTTATACTCTAGCCAAAACTCACCTGAATCTTGATGTTTTTCGTTGGTTAAATTAATCAAGGTTTTTTGCTCAGCATTGAGCTTATTGAGCCATTGTTTATAGTATTCTAATTGCGCTTCTAAACGCTCTTTTTTTCGTGCAAGAAGTGTTTGCTCATAAAATTCATCACGCTCTTCATCTATTTGTTCTTGAATATTATTTATAAACTCCTGTCGCTGTATCGGCGTTAACGTTACAGCTAACTCCGCCAAAGGCAAATAAGCGTGCTCAAGAAGGTTACGCCAATGCTTTTTTGCAAAGACTATTTGAACTTTAAGCTGTGCTGGGTTTATACCTTGGTTAAACAACGTTTTTATATTTTGTATATCTTGTTTATATGCTGGTAGCTGTGTTGACCTATGCCAAGACTGTGTTGTTTCAATAATTTTTTTTAATTGTTTGTTTTGCTGTTTATTTAAATCAACGTAATCATCAACCCAAAACGATGAAAGCCAACTTAAGTTGTTATAAGTAAAAGATGCAGAGCAACTGCACAAAAACAGCATGCTGATGGCTAAACATGCACGTGTGATTTTTTTCATTTTAGTGTCGTCTAGCATGGCATTCCCTATTCCAAATTTACTCACTAAGTAAAACGCAAAGGCTTGGTAACCTTAATAATAAATAAGGTTTAAATCTTACCTGTAGTAGTCCATATAAGCACAATGTGACGACCTGAGTCTCAATAAATGAAAATATAGACCTGATGTTTATTTAACAAGACCGCGTCGTATTGTACTTATTACTACTTGCCTAATTAATGATACAAGTTGATATTAAAAACATGATCATATTAATAAAAAATTAATGCGAAAAATAAAGCTGTAGCAGCTCTTTTATATCTTTAAATTTTTTGTAATATCTGTATCTTACACTGCCAATACTAAATGTACTTAGTTAACCATTTTATTAAGCTCAATAGCATATTATATAACCTAGCTTGAAGGTTATCGCCTTGCATTTTTGTTTAAGCAAGCGTAAAACATAACAAACAAAAGCCATTATTATTTACATCTGCTATTAAACGTTTTAATCAAGCATTTAGCCCACAATTGTCATAAAATAACGTTTATTAATGCAGATTGAATTAAATTGGTCAGTACATATTGCAACTATTACTAATTGGAGGCATTACTATGTCACAGTTTAATTTAAAAACTTTATTGCTTAGCGGAGCTTTGCTCATTACCCCTTTTGCACATGCAACGCTAGAAAACGGAATAAAAGCCGCCAATGAAGGTCAATTTGCAGACGCACTCAAAGAGTTCGAATACCTTGCTGACAAAGGTTTTGCGCCAGGTATTTATGAACTTGCTAAAATGTATGAAGGGGGGTTTGGCGTTATACGTGACTACCGTAAAGCAGCTCAACTTTACCAACAAGGCGTAAAAAAGAATCATCCTGATTCAATGTTTGCATTAGCTGTTTTATACAGTGATGGTAAAGGTGTAAAACTCGATAAGCAAATGGCTATCACTTTATTTGAAAAAGCAGCCAATAAAAACTTACCTGCTGCACAATTTAATCTAGGTGTTATTTATGCCAATGGCGACGGTGTGTCACTTGATTACGAACTTGCAAAAAAATGGTACGAAAAAGCAGCAGCTAATAATTACTCTCTTGCCCAATTTAACTTAGCACTTATGTATTTTGAAGGTTTAGGTATGCCTAAAGACCTTGAAAAGTCATACATTTGGAATACCATTGCTGAGTATAATGGTAATATGGAAGCAAATCATAGCCGCAAGCTTGATGAGCGTAAAATGCTTCCAAAAGAAATCGAAGAGGCAAAAGAAAAAGCAGATGCTATTTACGCTAGAATTTTAGCGGGTACCTATGCTGGTGAAGGTCGTTTGTTTTAAACCTTTATTAATATTCAATGAATAAAAAGCCTGATAACTAAAGAAGGTAACTTCAAGTATAGCTCAGGCTTTTTAATTTTAATCGTAAATTAGGTTAGCGAATATAAAGCCATTTTAATAACTTAATAAGTACCTTACTTTGCTTAAGTAACATCCCAATTCGCGGATTAAGTGAGCCTGAAACAAGCGTATTTTTAGCATGACTAAAGGTTAAAAAACCTTCCTTACCATGATAATGCCCCATTCCTGAATGCCCTACGCCGCCAAATGGCGCGTCATCGGCTGTCACTTGTACAAGCGTATCGTTAACAGCAACAGTACCACTTAGCGTTTGTTTTATAATATATTCTTGAGCACTCTTGTCTTGCCCCAATATATAAAGCGCTAATGGGTGATGATGACGTTTTATGTAATCAATCGCATCGTCGAGTTTGTCATAACTCATTATTGGTAGTATTGGACCAAATAATTCATCTTGCATAAGGTGCATTTCATCAGTGACGTGCGTAACAATATGTAATCCTAAACGATGTTTATCTGCATCTTGCTGATTATGATCAAGCGGTTTTACAATACTCGCGCCAAGCTCCTCTGCTTGGTCTAAATAGCCAGTTAAGCGCTGGTAATGTGAATCACTAATAATCGATGTTAAATTTTTTCCTTCAACACCATCTTTAAAGTGCTTTTTATACAGTTCACATAATTGTTGGACAAGTTGATGCTCAAGTGCCTTTGGCACAAATACATAATCGGGCGCGACGCAAATTTGCCCCGCATTCGCCATCTTCCCAAACAACAAAGCCTCAGCCGCTTTTCTAATGTCTGCTTGTTCGGTAATAATAACCGGCGATTTACCCCCTAGCTCCAATGTTACAGGTGTTAAATTACGACTAGCAGAAGCCATTACTAATTTGCCAACGCCTGTTGAGCCTGTAAATAGTAAGTGAGCAAATGGGAGAGACGAAAATTCAGTCGCTACATCACTCTCCCCTAGTATTACTTTACAATGTTCCTGCATTTCGCCGTTAAATAGCTTTTCAAGCACCGTATTAGTGTGAGGTGTAAATTCACTTAGTTTAAGCATTACTCTGTTACCCGCTGCAATAGCGGTAATAACAGGCACAATGGCTAATTGAATCGGGTAATTCCACGGAGCAATTACACCAACAACCCCTTTAGGTTGATAGATGACACTAACCTTTGACGGCCACAAACTTAAACCAACCGCTCTCCTGCTTGGTTTTGACCATGTTGGTAATTTTTTTATTGTATGAGCAAGCCCTTGCACTGTCGGTAATATATCCCCGAGCAAAGTATCAAACGCGGTTCTGTAACCAAAGTCTTTTGATGCTGCATTCACTAGTTCTTCTTCAAGTTCTACAACGCGTGCACGCAACTTTTTTAAAATAGTTATACGCTTTTTTATTGATAAACACGGGGTAGCCAAAAAGGCCGTTTGTAACTCATCAAATTGTGTGATCAAAGAAGCAGTGTGTGATGTGTCAGTGGTCAAAATAGATTGCTCAGCTTTTAAAATAATACAAGACTATAACCTTGTTATGTATTTCGGGCAATAACACTAAAGACAGTGAATTCACCTCAAATGCGTCAAATAAAAGAGCCCCTTTGTTTTCGTTGTTTCTGTAAACAAAGCAACTCTTATACAGGCTGGTTGACATTAATTTAGCACGTATTTAAAAGTTAAATACGTGCGCTGCAATTGTAATTGTTACTAAGGTGATTAAAACAATTGCAACGAGATTAAGTACAAAGCCTGCTCTTATCATATCACGCATTTTTATCTGACCTGAGCCAAATACAATCGCGTTAGGAGGTGTTGCTACCGGCATCATAAATGCACAACTACATGCAATAGCTGCAGGAATAACCCACACAAGAGGTGACCCTGTTATAGACTCAGCAACAGGGCCTAATAACGGTAAAAAACCAGCCGCTGTAGCTGTATTGCTTGTTATTTCAGTTAAAAACGTAATGAAAGCAACGACAACTAGCACGCTCATAACTAGCGGAATAGCACTTACGCCTTCAATTATATGAGCAATAAAATCAGCAAGCCCTGATGACTTAATTTGTGCTGCTAGTGTAAGTCCGCCCCCAAACAATAGTAATACATCCCATGGTACTTTTGATGCATTTTGCCAATCAAGAATACGCTCATCACTGCCTTTATTTGCAGGCATTACAAACAATAGTAATGCTGCTGCAATGGCAATTGTAGTATCTGAAATTTTAAGACCTACCATATCACCCAGTACAGGTCTAAATATCCAGCAAAAAGCAGCAAGCACAAATACAAACAACACGCCTTTTTCTGCACGTTGCATTATTCCAAGATCATTTAACTGCTCAGAGAAAACCACTTTTGTATCAATTTTTTGATTCGTTTTAACGCCTAGATCTACTTTATATGCAAACCTAGTAAGCCAAAACCAGCTAATAATTAGCATGCTCAAAGACAAAGGTAAACCCACAATCATCCACTGCGCAAAGCCAATTTCTATCTGATAACTATCCGATAAATACGCAGCCATTAATGCATTAGGCGGCGTACCTATTAAAGTCGCAATGCCACCAATACTGGCTCCATAAGCGATTGATAACAATAATGCTTTGCCAAACCCTTCATTACTTGGATCTGATTGCTTCACTAAATGAGTTACAGAAAGCGCAATAGGCAGCATCATTACTGCTGTTGCTGTATTAGACATCCACATAGATAAAAATGCGGTAACCAGCATCATGGCTAAAATTTGTAGGCTTGGTTTTTTACCTGCATATAACATCGTGCTAAGTGCAATACGTCTATGTAATCCCCAGCGCTCCATGGCAATAGAAATCAAAAAACCACCCAAGAATAAAAATATTAACGGATGTGCGTACGGAGCTGCAACACTCTTAATTGATGCTATGTTTGCAAGTGGCGATACTACTAACGGCAGCAAAGCAGTTGCTGGTATTGGCACGACTTCACTCACCCACCACAATGCCATCCAAAATGCTAAACCCGCAGTTTTAAAAGCAACAACGGACATACCCGTTGGCGGATCGAGTAAACATGTTGATAGCATGACTAAAGGGCCTAATGCTAAAAAAAACCATTGGAGATACTTATTCTTATCGGGGGGGTGGCTGAGTATGTTACCTCTCATGGCAGACCTCTAATATTTAAATTTAAGACCCCTGCTTCATTACATAGCTTCAGAAAGCTTGCAGGGTTTTGTGTCATTTTCTGGTTTTAATGAAGATTTAATCCTCACAAAGCGCTGGTTAAGGGTGCACAAAACGGTGCTTGTGTGATTAAAAAGTAAAGTAACTACAACCTTACACACATTTCAAAATACGCCAACTGAAAACATAAGTTACGTATAACAGAGCCATCCATTGCTTAGTTAGTATTTATAATTAAACTAAAAATCAATTGCTCTAATTTGACTGCATCAAACCACATAATGACTATTTCATCAAATTGAGGATTGTTTTATCCTGCGTGTCTTGGAGCTGAAAATAATTAAAGCGTTATTAACAAGCCTTGAAGGCAGATAAGATTTAAATTAAAAATAAGCAATTGATACTAAATTAAAATAGCAATAAACAATAGAGGTCATTTAGGGCTGGTGCTGTGGATAATTTTTGACAAAAATATAGATTTTATTAACAATCGTATTTAAATAAGTCGCTATAAACAATTATATTTATAGCGACTTATTTAGCGTTAAATTAAAGTAATCAATTTGCTGCTTTCGCAGCTAAAGCGGTTCTGTTTTTAACATATTTATACAAGCCAATTAATGATGCTGCAATCCAAAATATCTCTATTACAAAACTTGCCAAGTTAAAGTTATAACAAAGACTAATTAATAATAAAATTGCCCCTGTTAAATTCATCATGTTGTACATTAAACTAGTTGGAGATGTTTTACCTAGCTGTAGTAAGAAGAATGAACCAACAACCAAAAAAGTGCCAGTCATACCTATAATGTCAAACAAGAGTGCTATCACGAAACTATCCTTTATCCATTTTTAAATAACCCAAAAAACTGGCCCGATCCATGGGGAGGGTGTTTTTCATTCATTGAAACAGCAAAACCGGGCGATCTTAACAATATGCTAAATTCTAACAAGGGCATATGTCCGTATAAGTAAGGTGCTTATTTAAATATTACTTTACCACCAATCATTTTATAAGCTGGTGTGCCTTTTATTAATGCATGCCTTGCAAAAGGACGATTACAGTTTGGGCATATGCAGGCCTCGTTTGTGAAGTCTTCGGTGATGCGTTCTATAAAACATTTAATAAGTGCTCCTTTGCCGCCTTTTCTATATTTAAATAAAGGCGCTTTACAAGCGGAGCAAAAAATATCAACCGTTCTAGTTGGTCCTTTTTTATTTGGTTTAGCCATTAAATCTCAGAGGTTATGTTAGGGCTTTATGTTAGTATTTAGATAGAACAAGGTTGTTAATCTCTAATAAAGCATCGGTTTAACTGAACTTATAAAATACGCAGATTATACAGATTTAATCTAAACCTAGGTACTTCTGCCATTATCCTCGCAAGTAACTATTAAAAAGGTGACAAAACAGATATAACCTCCATTACGAATGTTTTATGAATGCTTGTTTTAATTAGATTTATATACAAAGCTTGTTGTTAAGTGACTAGGGCCACATTGCTAAAATAAGCCCCATCAGCGAAAATTGCAAAATGTGATAACCACCATTAATTAAAAATAGTTTTACAGGTCGTTGCTCAAAAATATAACTTAACCCCAGTGAGCTACTGACCCAGAATAAACCGATAACAAAGCCCGTGCCAATTCCCTCGCCTATATCTGAGTTTTTCCCTAAAAAAAGAGACAACATTAAAGCAGCTACAAAAACTAAAAATAAGCTGCCACCAAATATCAACTTTGGGTTAGCCGATTGTAAATCCTGCTCAGTTAAACCAATGCTTTCTAACCAAGCATTTTTAAAGAGTACTTTTGAGTACCACACACCACCAAGCATAAAAGAAGACAGTGCAGCCACTAGTATCGCAAAATAATCAACATCTGAAAGGTTCATACAAACAGCCGTATACAAAAAGTGTAATACCGTTTGGTTTTAAATATTAACGGTATAAAGATACTCCCAATGTAGTTATAAATAGGAGATTGAGCAAATAGCTTAACTTGAATTAATTTTTTGTATAGAAGGTAATTATAAAAATAAAATTTATAAATCGCCAAATTTTGCATTGGTTAATAAGGCTAAATCTGTTGGTGAAAGTGCTATTTCTAAGCCTCGCTTTCCGGCGCTCACATAAATAGTGTCAAAGAGGGAAGCACTGCTATGAATAAACGTAGCTAGACGTTTTTTCTGTCCAAGCGGACTCACCCCTCCTAAAATATAGCCAGTACTAACTTGTACTTTTTGTGGTGCAGCCATGGCTACTTTTTTGGCACCACATAATTTTGCTAACTGTTTTAAATTAACTTGTTCAGATACAGGAGTTACAGCAACAATTAATTGTCCTTCATGTGTTTCAAGCACTAAGGTTTTATATACTTGTGCACTCTCTAAATTTAACTTTTCAACGGCTTCAAGCCCGTAATGGCTATTATTCTTATCGTGCTCATAACTGAGTAATTCAAAGGGGATTTTTTGCTTTTTAAGTAGATCTATTGCTGGCGTCATGCTGTTTCATCTTTTTTATTCACAGTAACAAAAATTAAGTTTAAAGCAAAAAAAACGACGCTAAAAGCGTCGTTTTTTGTTTATAATAATTTAAATTTATTTAGTTAAATCATCAAAAAACTTTTTAACACCGTCAAAAAAGCCTTGCTCTTTTGGACGGTTTTTAGAGCTATCTGTGCCCATGCTTTCATCTAACTCTTGAAGTAGTTCACGTTGACGCTCATTTAAATTAACCGGCGTTTCGATTACTACTTTACAAATTAGATCGCCTTGGGCACCACTGCGTACAGATTTAACACCTTTGCCACGCATACGGAACATTTTGCCCGTTTGAGTTTCAGATGGTATTTTAAGTTTTGCACGACCATCAAGTGTTGGCACCTGAATTTCGCCACCAAGGCCTGCTGTAGTAAAGCTAATTGGTACTTCACAGTATAAATTATTTGCTTCACGTACAAATATTTCATGTTCGCGAACCGATACTTGCACGTACAAGTCGCCAGATGGCGCGCCGTGCATTCCGGCTTCACCTTCACCAGTTAAGCGGATACGGTCTCCAGTATCAACGCCAGCTGGAATTTTAACTGAAAGCGTTTTAGTTTTTTCTACTCGGCCTTGACCATGACATTTGTTACAAGGATCTGAAATAATCTGACCTTGTCCCTGACACGTTGGACACGTTTGCTGAACAGCAAAGAAACCTTGACGCATTTGTACTTGGCCAGCACCATGACACGTAGTACATGTTTTAGGTTTAGAACCTGCTTTAGCACCACTGCCATCGCACGGCTCACAACCCACCCATGTTGGTACTTTAATTTCAACTTCTTTACCACGAACCGCTTCTTCTAAGCTCAAGTCCATGTTGTAACGTAAGTCAGAACCACGTTGTTGACGAGATTGACGTCGACCACCGCCGCCACCAAAAATATCGCCAAATACGTCACCAAATACATCACCAAAATCGCCATGACCGCCACCAAAGCCGCCATGACCACCGCCACCGCCTTGCTCAAATGCCGCGTGACCATGCTGGTCATACATTTGGCGTTTTTGAGGATCGGTTAAGATTTCGTAAGCTTCTTTAACTTCTTTAAATTTTATTTCGAGATCTTTATCGCCTGCGGTACGATCTGGATGATATTTCATCGCTAAGCGTTTATACGCTTTTTTTATGTCTCGCTCACTCGCATCTTTGCTTACGCCGAGGGCTTCGTAATAATCGCGTTTTGACATATCTATCACACTACTCTTTTCTGTTTACAGCGTAAGCTGCAGGATAAATCGATAAATCGCATCGATTTATCATTGAATTTTTAAACCTTGAATACATGCAAAAGGCGCGACAAGCTATTGCTCGCGCGCCTCAATTGTTCATCCTAACCTAAACACCTAACTGAGTTAAGTGTTTTTGGCTAGCGAGAAGCGGTAGCAACAATTACTTGTCGTCTTTCACTTCTTCGAACTCTGCATCAACAACGTCGTCGTCTTGCTTAGTTGACTGTTGTTCGCCTGCGTCTGCTGAACCTTGCTGTGCTTTCGCTTGAGCAATTTCCATTAGTTTTTGAGACTTTTCAGCAAGAGCTTGAGTTTTAGCTTCAATCTCTTCTTTGTTGTCGCTCTTAATTGCAGCTTCTAAATCTACAACAGCAGCTTCAATTGCTTCTTTGTCTTCGTTTGGTAATGCATCGCCAGCTTCTTCAATTTGCTTACGTGTACCGTGAACTAAAGCGTCAGCTTGGTTACGAGCAGCTACAAGTTCTTCAAACTTTTTATCGTCTTCAGCATGTGCTTCTGCATCACGAACCATCGCTTCAATCTCGTCATCGCTTAAGCCTGAAGATGCTTGAATTGTGATTTTTTGCTCTTTACCTGTATCTTTATCTTTCGCAGATACATGTAAGATACCATCGGCATCAACATCGAATGTTACTTCGATTTGCGGTGTACCACGTTGTGCTGGGCGAATACCTTCTAGGTTAAATTGACCTAGAGATTTATTGTCGCTTGAACGTTTACGCTCACCTTGTAACACGTGAATTGTTACAGCAGATTGGTTATCTTCAGCTGTTGAGAATGTTTGCGATTTCTTAGTAGGAATCGTCGTGTTTTTCTCAATCAATGCAGTCATTACTGAACCCATTGTCTCAATACCTAGAGATAATGGAGAAACGTCTAGTAATAGTACATCTTTAACGTCACCAGCAAGTACACCACCTTGAATCGCTGCGCCTACGGCTACTGCTTCATCAGGGTTAACATCTTTACGAGGCTCTTTACCGAAGAACTCTGCAACGATTTTTTGTACTAAAGGCATACGTGTTTGACCACCAACAAGAATAATGTCGTTGATGTCGCTTACTGATAAATCAGCATCAGCAAGTGCACGTTTAAGTGGCTCAATTGTTTTAGTTACTAAATCTTCAACTAGTGACTCAAGCTTAGCACGTGTTAGTTTCACGTTCATGTGCTTAGGACCAGATGCATCGGCAGTTACATACGGAAGGTTTACTTCTGTAGACTGTGCAGATGAAAGTTCAATTTTTGCTTTCTCAGCAGCTTCTTTAACACGTTGCATTGCAAGTGGATCATTTTTAAGGTCTAAGCCTTGATCTTTCTTGAATTCAGCTACTAAGTAGTTGATTACGCGGTTATCGAAATCTTCACCACCTAAGTGAGTGTCGCCGTTTGTAGCAAGTACTTCAAAAGTGTGCTCGCCTTCAACTTCATCAATTTCAATGATTGATAAATCGAAAGTACCGCCACCTAAGTCATATACTGCAACCACGTTTTCGCCACGGTTTTTATCCATACCGTAAGCAAGTGCCGCAGCCGTTGGCTCATTGATAATACGTTTAACTTCAAGACCCGCAATACGACCAGCATCTTTCGTAGCTTGACGTTGTGAATCGTTAAAGTATGCAGGTACTGTGATTACGGCTTCAGTTACTTCTTCACCTAAGAAGTCTTCAGCTGTTTTCTTCATTTTTTTCAGTACTTCAGCAGAAATTTGTGGTGCAGCGCGTTTTTCGCCGCCCGCTTCTACCCATGCATCGCCGTTATCAGCTTTAACAATTTTAAACGGCATGATGCCGATATCACGTTGTACTTCTTCGTCTTCAAAACGACGACCAATTAAACGCTTAATTGCAAATAATGTGTTTGTCGGGTTAGTAACCGCTTGACGCTTAGCAGATTGACCTACTAATGTTTCGCCGTCTTGCGTGTAAGCAATTATAGACGGGGTTGTGCGATCGCCTTCCGCGTTTTCAATAACACGTGCTTTGCCACCATCAAGTACTGCAACACAAGAGTTTGTAGTACCTAAATCTATTCCAATAATTTTACCCATGAAATTTCTCCAACTTCAATATTCGTTAAACGTTCGATGACTAGTTAATAGGGTTGCTCCAAACTTATTTCAACTGTAAAAATGAAAAAAATTCATTTTTTATGATTTATTTACAAAATAACCCTAATATTTGTAAGGAATGACGGTTTTTGCATTGCCAGAGGTGCTTTTAATTACTGGTCTGACTAGTTGGGTTATGTTATAAATTTATTAAATCGCACTATAAAAGGACATCTTCATGCATTTTGAGCAACTACTTCAACAAGCGGAAAAAATTGGTCAAGTCGAAAATACAGAACAATTAACTAGTACAATGCAATTTCCAAAAAATTGGTGCCAAGGCAGAACAGCCTTTGGTGGACTTTCGGCTGCACTATTATATCAAGCAATCAGAAGTAAGGTAACGGATGATCGTCGCCTACTTTCACTCAGCACTAATTTTGTCGGGCCGTTACTAGCTGATACTCCTTTCTCTTTATCAATTGAAATACTGCGACAAGGGAAAAGCAGCACGCAGGTACTCGCTAAAGCAATTCAAAATGAGCAAGTTTGCGTTATTGTACAAGCGTGTTTTGCTAAAGGTAGAGAGTCGGGTATTCATGTGCCTGTTTCAAAGTCTTTGAGTTTAAAGCAGGTAGACGAGCGACATACATTACCTTTTATAAAAGACCAAATGCCTGAGTTTTTTCAACATATTGATTTATGCCCACAGCAAGGGGGTATGCCATTTAGTAGTGCAGAAACCTCTCATTTAGGTGGCTGGATGCGCTTTAAGCACACCCCAGAGCAAATAACTGAAGCCCATGTGATTGCATTGACAGATGCATGGCCGCCAACACTTTTACAAATGTTTAAACAGCCTGCTCCTGCAAGTAGCATGTCGTGGTATTTAGAGTTTGTGCAAGAGCCAAACTTAACACCTGGCGAATGGCTTGGTTTTGAAGCAATCACTCATCATTCAAAAGATGGTTACGGTTTAGAAGATGGCTGTATATGGTCACAATCCGGTGAGCTAATAGCGCTTACACGCCAAACAGTGGCGTTATTTGACTAAAAGTACTAAAGCCAAACAATATTAAAATGTTTGGCTTTTAAAGGCTTATTCGCTGTTCGCGTTGTATTAATGCATTAAATATTGCAAAATTGGACAAACATTTTTCTTGCTTGGTATTAAATTGCAAACTGTCTGCCCCTGCTGCGATCTGATCATAGATATACCTCGCATAATCGCAAAACAAATGGCGATATGCCCACATTGTCACCATAAACTTTGCGAAGCCGATGTGAATCACGACAGTCGTATAGTTGCACTCAGCTTTAGCGCGCTACTAATGCTGCTGAGCAGTATGTTTTATCCTTTTTTATCATTTAGCAGTAGTGGCATTACGCAAACAATTACTCTGCCCGATGCTGCACGAATTTTATTTAATCACGATAGCGAATTACTCGGGTTTTTTATTGATTTAAGCATCATTGCTTTGCCTATGAGCTTACTTCTTATTTTAATTCCTCTGCACCTTGGGGTATTAAAAACGTTGCCCGAGGGCATTGCAAGGCGACTATTAAAATTCACGCTTGCGTTAGAGCCATGGATTATGTCGGAAATATTTTTAATCGGCGTACTCGTCAGTATGGTAAAAATAATGTCACTGGCTGATATTAGCTTTGGCACAAGTTTTTGGGCTTATGTAGGGTTTGTTATTTTATACATAGCAGCGCTTGTTCACTTAAACCGCCCGCGCTTATGGGCTCAAATAAAGCCAGTAAAAATACTCGAAGGCGCACAGCATGCAAAACGCGCAATAGATGAAAATATCAAAGCATGTCATGTTTGCCATCAACTATGCACTAGCCATATTTGCCAGCGTTGTCATACTAAAACACATGTAAGAAAACCACATAGCGTACAAAAAGCAGCAGCTTGGCTAATAACCTCTGTTGTTTGTTATATCCCCGCTAATATATTACCTATTATGCACACCACGAGCTTAGGAGATGAAACGCCTTCTACTTTAATTGGTGGTGTAATTACACTTTGGAACGGTGGCTCCTACCCTATTGCAGCTATTATATTTTTAGCCAGTGTTGTTGTGCCACTTGCCAAAGCCTTTGTATTGATCTTTTTATGCATTATGGTTTCAAGGCCTGCAAACAGTCACACAAAAAGTTACACACGAATTTATCAACTTACTGAGTTTATTGGCAAATGGTCAATGATAGACGTATTTGTGGTCGCCATCTTAGTTGCCCTAATACAGTTGGGTAATTTAATGTCAGTAACGCCAGGATTAGGCATTGTATTTTTTACAGTTATGGTAATATGCCAAATGATGGCTGCCCACGCCTTTGATCCGCGATTATTGTGGGATTCACCTAAAAACAAAACTTCAGAGACTAAAGAATGACCGAAACAGCCGAAATAACAAAAGAACCCAGAATTTCAGCTATCTGGATCATTCCGGCCATTGCACTACTGATGGGTGTATGGATGCTGTATCAGTATCTGTCAAATAAAGGTCCCACTATTTTTATAGAAATGCCACAAGCTGAAGGTATTATTGCAGGTAAAACAGAAATAAAAGTTCGCAGTGTAAAAATAGGTCAAATTGATCACATTCGTTTATCCGATTCTCAAGACAGTGTTATTGCCCGAGCGCAAATAGATAAAAACTATAATCATTTATTAACTGATGATGCAAAAATCTGGGTCGTTAAACCACGCATTGATGAAACCGGTATTAGCGGAATGAGTACACTGCTATCAGGTGTCTATTTAGAATTTTCTCCTGGTGAGAGTAAAGAGCTAAAAGAGCGTTTTGAGTTACAAGATGAACCGGCTCTTATCGGTAAAGATGTCGAGGGTGGCCGTTTTAAATTAATGAGTTACAACGCTGAAGTACTTGATGTTAGCACTGGCATATTTTTTAAAAACTATAAAATAGGTCAAGTAGAAACAGCTACTTTCGATTGGAAAAACCAAGCAATGAAGTATGGTGTTTTTATTAAAGAGCCTTATCAAAATCTCATAACTATGAACTCAATTTTTTGGGTAAATGCAGGTATTGAAATAGACCTATCTGCCGATGGCATTAATATAAACACAGGCTCTTTAAGCAAGCTTTTAAAAGGTGGTATTTCAGTTGGTTTTCCTGAGCAACAAGCGCCAGGTGAAATAGCAAAAGATGGACATGGCTTTTCATTAAGCCAGAGCTATAAAGAAGCGTTAGAAGAGCGTTTTTATGATTTTGACTATTACCTTATAGAATTTGAGCAATCGGTTCGCGGACTTCGCACGGGTGCACCTGTGGAATATAGGGGTATGCGCGTAGGTACTGTTGTTGAAACCCCTGCCAATGTAATTGTTGACGGTAAACCAGCCCACTTTAGAAATCACAATACAGCGGTTCCAGTGCTTATAAAAGTAGAATACGGACGTTTGTATCATGACAGTGCCTCAGCTAAAGAATATTGGCAAGGTAGCCTAAAGGGCTGGATTGAAAGTGGTATGCGCGCCTCGTTAAAGCCTGGTAATTTATTAACGGGTGCTGTGTATGTAGATTTTGATATATACCCAGATGCACCGCAAGCACACCTAGGTAAACTTGTGCAGTATGATGTTTTTCCGAGTATTTCTAGCGGTATAACTGTATTAGCAGATCAAGTCTCTGATGTACTTAATAAAGTAAACAACTTAAAAGTTGAAGATAGCTTAGAGCAAATGCAAGCCACATTTACCGATTATCGAGCGCTTGCTAATGAAATGAGAGAGCTGCTAAGCCAAAAAGATACACAAAATTTACCGGGTGACTTTAACCGTAATTTCGAAAAGATGACAAAAAGCATGGAGCAGTTTGAAGTCACTATGCGCCAATTTGATAAAACCATGGCCAGTTACCAAGCAGGCTCAGAACTTCATCATCAAATACAGCAAACATTAAAAGAGTTTAAACGTTTAAGTGAGGGCCTTCAGCCTCTAACTCGCGGATTAAACGAGCAACCTAACATGCTAATTTTTGATAAGTCATTACCAGCCGACCCAAAACCAAGGAAGCAATAATGAAATCGTTTTTTTTAACTGCAAGTTTATTATTACTATTGGCAGGTTGTAGTTCATCAATACAAACTGCCACACAGTATTATCAGTTTGAGCAGCCTATAGGTGCATCGTCTCGAAATGTAGCAGACACAGATGCGCAATTAAGAGTACAAACCGTTGTACTCAGAGGTGCTTTAAATAATTTGGGCATTGCTATGAAAATAGACAGCAACCAAATTCATGCTGCAAATTACAACCTGTGGGGCGAATCGCCGGATGTAATGCTCACTGCAACAGCCCAGCAAACACTTTTTAATGCTATGCCCAACTGGATGGTAATAAAAGGCTTACCGGTCATTACTGAACTCGATCAACAAACGTTTTATGAGCTTGAATACGAGATTCAGCACTTTAATGGCGATATGGGAGGTAACGCTGATATTTCTGGGCTTTGGCGTTTATATTACACACACCCTGAAACAGGCCGACGTCTTATAAGTATTCATAATTTTTCAAACCTAGTACCTATAGATGATGACGGCTATGACGGTCTGGTTTCGACACTTGAAGCAACATGGCTAAATATAAACCTAAATGTTGCAAAACAAATAGAACAAGCAAGACTTTAATCATTAAGTGACAATATAATCACGGCGGTTTTAACATCAATTACCGTCGAATCTTACTTTTTGCTGCTTCTTCAATAATTTTTTAAGTTGATGAATGGCATCTCTTTACATCAAGGAATTAGCGCTACAAAGCACTCAATTAAACCGCCTCTAATAAAACTTTATCAAACATGTAAATTTTTGTTGACTGAAATTAAAAAGCGGATTATTTTTGCGCCGATGTTTTTACAGGCACAACAATAGCGGTTTGCACTCCTTGCACCGTCTGGCGCCAAAGCCAACGCGTTTCACTTAAACAGCTATTTAACATAACTTTTTATGTGTCCCTCCCACGCGTACAAAAGCAGTGACTTGGAAGATGATTTAACGACAAACTTATCATCTTCTTTGTTTTTGTATAAGCAGTTTAAAAATTAATACTTTTTTAATTTTTAAACTATGCTTTTAATTTTGTGAATACTTAAATGCTTGAACCTTCTGCGTTAAGTTTACTTCCACCATTAGTGGTGGTTGTATTGGCTGTTGTATTACGCCGCCCTATTTTATCTTTACTTATTGGTGCTTTAGTTGGTTTAGTTATAGCCGATCCTGCACAGGTACTTACTAACTTTGCGAGTACATCGCTAAAAGTGATGACAGACGAAACCATCGGCTGGCTAATACTTGTATGTGGTGGTTTTGGCGCACTTATCGCGCTATTAGTGCGTACAGGTGGCGCGTCTGCTTTTGGCAAACTAGCTCTTAAGTACACCAAAGGTAAGCGTTCATCTTTGTTTATGACTTTTTGCTTAGGTGTGGTTATCTTTATTGATGACTACTTAAATGCGCTTACTGTGGGTGAAACCATGAAACGCATTACCGACAAATTTAAAGTTAGTCGTGAAATGCTAGCTTACGTTGTTGACTCAACTGCTGCACCAATTTGTGTGCTTGTTCCTTTATCTACCTGGGCGGTATTTTTTGGTGGCTTACTCGTAGATAACGGTATTGCTGAAGAAGGCAAAGGTATTGCGGTTTATATTCAAGCTATTCCGTATATGTTTTATGCGTGGTTTGCAGTGCTTGTTGTTTTACTTGTTGTGTTGGGTGTTATTCCTGCTATTGGTCCAATGAAAAAAGCAGAACAAATGGCGCAAATTGAGCAAGCTCAAGTTGATCCAGCCCAATACAATGACGTTCAAACAGCAGATGAATATGCAGTAAAAGCAGTAGAAGAAAGCTTTGAAGATGCCGACCCTAAAGGTAAATTACGTAACTTTTTAGTGCCGATTATTTTACTGGTTGCATTTACTGTTTACTTTGAAATAGACGTATACAAAGGCTTATTAGCAACAATGGCGGTCACTCTCCCGTTTTATGCATTACAAAAATTAATGAGCGTAAGTGAAATGATTGAACGCATGCTTGATGGCTTTAAAAGTATGATTCCCGCTATTGGTACTGTTATAGCAGCGTTTATATTTAAAGATGTATGCGACCTAATTGGTTTGCCTCAGTTTGTTATTGGTAGCTTAAGCCCTTATATGACCGCTGCATATTTACCAGCCGTGGTATTTATTTCAATGGCTATTTTAGCGTTTGCAACAGGGTCTAGCTGGGGTATTTTTGCTGTATCAATTCCGATTGTTATGCCACTGGCAAATGCAGTTGATGCAAACATACCATTGGTCATTGGTGCGCTATTATCGGCTTCTTCTTTTGGTAGCCAAGCATGTTTTTACTCAGATTCAACCGTACTCGCAGCGCAAGGTTCTGGTTGTAATTTAATGAGCCATGCCGTTACACAATTGCCATATACACTGATTGCTGCGGCATTAGCTGTTATAGGCTTTTTAGTAATGGCTTAAGCTTTAGTAATGACTTAATTAGCTTAATAAATAAAAACCCCAATGTAGTAATACATTGGGGTTTATTTTTAGCTACATAAATAAAGCTTATTTTTGTAGTTTAATACCATTGTAATAGGCATCAAGCGTCGTGATTTTAGTTTGGTTTGGTAAATCGGCAAAGTCACTTTTTATAAACTTAGTACCGCGTAATTGCACATTTAAACGTGCGGCATTAGGATTAAGCATTGTTTGCTTGTAGTAATCTTTTATATCTGCAAGCGTTACTTTTTCAACTTCATCAATCAGCTTTTGCTTAGAATCAAAGGTAAAGTTTTCACGGTACCAATCGTTTATAAGTGGGCTCATTTCGTCACTCAAGTTTTTAGGCTGCTCTTTAAGTGATACAAGAGTAGAGTTTTTAAGCTGCTCAAACGTCTCTTCGCTCATGTTATCAAGTTCAACTGCGTATTCTTTTTTAAACTTATCAAACCTGGCTTGTATTTCTTTAGGACCTTTAACCGGTGTTTGAATATACAAACCAATTGCAGAGTAATCCTCGATTGGGCGAGCTAATGCACCTACTGCGTATGCAAGTTGCTCCTCAGTACGCATTTTATCAAACGCAACTGTTCTAAAGTGACTTTGTAATACAGCTGCTGCTGCTTTTTGTTTATAGCCTGCAACTGGGTGGACCGTCATATCAACTACAGCTACATCAGCTACATCAATATCTTTTTGCAGTACCAACGTTTCGCCCGGTTGTGGCAACCATGCTTTGCTTTGCGCAAATTCACTGCGCTTATGATTACTTGGTAATGTTGCACTTAACTCTTGTGCAATCGCGTCTATATCTTGCTGATTGTAGTTACCGTAACTAAATACGCGTAAATCGTTTTGTACAAACGTAGCGGTTTTTAATTGTGCTAAGTCGGCAACACTCACTGAGTCAGCCGCTTTAATAAGCGCGTCTGTATCAAAGCCACCTGTACGCGTTAGTTTTGAATACTCGCCAAATGCTTGTGCATACGGAAACTGTTTTTGTTGGTTTAGTAAATTACGTTTAAAGCGATCTACTGCTTGGCTAAATGCTTGTGCTGTTTCATCGGCTTTTAATCCGCTTAAGGCTTGTTTAAGCAATACGTCTTGCTTATCTGTAAAACCACTCATAGATAAAACAAGACCATTACTCGGTGCTAAGCTTACGCTCATACCAGCGATTGCTGCTTCGGTACTTAACTGACTTTGTTGAATATTGTACAAATCAGCCCAAACAGAATAAAGGACTTCAGCTTTAATATCGTTCAAACCTGGTTGAGTATTTATATAAACTTCGACAAGCCCTTTTGGCTGCTCTGCAAACTTTTGACTTGCTTGGCGCCATACTTTTACACCATTTTTATCGTAAGCAAGCTCAGGGTGTTTTTGCTCTTTAAATGCTTGAGTTTTTATCGCGAAATTTTCAGGCAATAAATTGTTTACAGTCGGTAATGCTAGCTTGAACTCGCTTGGTATTTTCCAGCTGGCAATTTCATCATCGCTAATATCACTAATGCGGTATTTGCCGTCGTAAAAGTGTAGTTGCGAGTCAGTTTCTTCTTGCTGTGATACATACCAAATACGAAGAGTATCGGCATTTAACTGCTCAAGTACATTGTTTACCGCGTCAGCGTCAAATTTTGCATAATAATATGGCGCATTAATAGCGTGATTTAACGGATAGTCTTGCATGCTTTGTGTAAGCGAGCTTACATAATTAAACTCATCACCTTTTTCTAAAAACTTAAACTGGTTGTTTAGTGATGTACGAATTTCGTTGAAGTACTTACTATCAACCCCTTCGTTTTTAATTAAGTCGATGTACTGCATAATAGTCGCGACTATTTCGTCACGATTTTTCATGCCTTCATCTGTAAGTTCTGCATTTACATTTAATGACCCGTAGTTACCATATTGATTTGGTGCAGCTGAAGCTGACAACTGAGATACCCACCCTTTGTCACGAAGCAGTTGCGCTGGGCTACCCTGCATTTCATTACTTAGTAGATACGCTACAAATCGGTTTGGTTTAAGCGCAAATTCGCTATTATTATTAGCAATGGTGAAATCAAGTTGCAGCTGTTTTACATCTTCATTTGGTGCATAAAACACGCGTTTTCCGCCAGCGTTATCAAAATCAAGTTTTGCAGTCACTGTAGGTTTTTCGATGTTTTTATTTTTTATATCAGCAAAGTATTTTTGCGCTTTTTGCTCCATTTCAGCAATAGGTAAATTAGAAATAAGCGCTACTTTCATAATATTTGAAGAATAATATTTATTATAAAAATCAACCGTTTCTTTATGAAGTGAACTATTTTCTTTGTCACCAAGTGTTTCTAGATTACCAATTAAAAAGCGATTAGCGGGATGTTCGCCCATCATTTTACGCGCGAGTTTAAATTGACCAAAAAAGTCCATTTCACGACGCATTGACCACTCTGCGTTTACTGCATTTTTTTCTTTATCTGTGTACTCAGGGTATAACTTAGGCGCTTTGAAAAAGTCAGCAAAACGGTCTAGCCCTTCATCAAACGCGTCATTATTAATTTTAAACATGTAATTAGTAATATCAAGCCACGTATAGGCATTATGCGCGCCACCATTTTTGGTCATAAAATCAGAATACCCTTTTGTGTCTGGGTAACGATCGGTGCCTAAAAACAGCATGTGCTCTAAGTAGTGAGCCATACCTTGTTGCGACATCGGGTCGTGTAGTAAACCAACACCGACGCTTAGTGCCGCTGCTGATTTTTCAGCGCTCGGATCAGACACTAAAATAACTTCAATGTCGTTTGCCAATTTAAGTGTTTTATATTCGCGGTTATCGTTAGGGCTTACAACTAACGTATCTGATAATACAGAAACCTGAGGCGCGACAGAAACCGAAGCAGTATTTGAACAACCACTTAAAACTGCAAGTGCAATAGCACTAAAACCAATAATCTTTTTCATTTTTTTTCCATTAAAAAGTATTGCGCAAAAGAGCGTGCGCCAATTCAAAGCAATATAGTTACGCTAAACTAACATTTTCAATTAATAACTTTCTACAAAATAACGCTATTTTGTGTAACACATTGTGAAAAATGTCTTCATAATCGGCTATTAGTTGCGAGTCTGCCAACCTTCGAGATTAAAAATCATTCAATATCAAAAGATACACAAAATCTAAATAATAATAAGGAAAAACAATGGAAAAAATCATCATACTTGCCATGTTTGCACAAGTTACGCTTTCACTGATTGTCATGCTCATTATGGGTAAAAGGCGATTTGCAGCAGCTAAAAACAAACAACTAGATTTGAGCGATTTTAAAACAATGCAATTAGATAAAGCTGGCGATTCTATTAGGGTTGCAGATAGAAACTTTTCAAATCAGTTTGAAATACCTGTGCTTTTTTACGCAGGGTGCTTACTTGCACTACAACTAAATAGTGCCAGTTCGCTTGTAGCTATACTGGCCTGTTTATTTGTAGCAACACGTATTGTGCATAGTGTTATTCATTTAGGTGAAAATAACGTACGCGCACGTTTTAACGTGTTTTTACTAGGTTGTGTTTGTGTGTTTTCAATTTGGCTTACGATGGTTTGGCGAGTATTATTTTAAACAGCAAAGTTTAATAATAATGTGGGCGGCTGGTTTACGCCATCCACATTACTGTTAATTTTAATTATTTAGCACGTTTTAAACGAGGAACCGCAAGTAAAAAAGCACCTAAAAGCCAAATTAACCCACCGCCAGAACTGCTACCTGAGTCTGTTGATGAGTTAGAATCAATTCGCGTATTTTCAATAACAGTAAGACCTGCCGCTGAATTAGGATCATCATCCATTATCGCCACATTTTGAATAGTCACTAAATTAGCATTGCTAATTGTTACATCAGTACTTGCACATTGCTCAGCAGTAATACCAACCACAGGTGTTTCACCACAGTGTACTAACGCTGCAATTTTATCTAACGTTGATTGGCTTGCTGCCGTAATTTGTCCAAACACAGTAAAGCCACCGTTTTGCGTATCAAGTGCAGCACTGTTATCTGTGATATTAAAAAACCACTGGCTTGTTGCACTATCAGCATCACCCGATAGTTTAGCCATCGCAATGGTGCCCTTAACATTAGAAAAAACAGGTTCATTTTCTACAGCAGGCTTTGTAGTAATCGCATCTAGCGAGTCAGAAAATGTAAATCCCCCCCCTTGAATAACAAAGTTACTAACAGAGCGGTGGATCACTGTTTCGTTATATGAATCGTCTTGAACGTAACTTAAAAAATTTGCGACTGTTTTAGGTGTTTGTTGATCGAATAAGTTAATTTCTATTGTACCTTGGCTGGTGTTCATTTCGACAATAGTGGCAGCACTTGTAAAGCTTGCTGCAGCGAGTACTGAGCCAAGTAAAATTTTTTTCATGGTGTATTCCTGTTGTTATAGTTTTTAGATAATTATTTTATCCGTTAGCACATTAATGCCATCGGCGATTAAAATCGATTCTAAAGTGCGAGTTGGTACAATTAAGACCGTATTAATAACAAATTAATTACATATACCATTATTTATATTCTTTTTTGCTATATAAATCTAATTATTTTAAATTAAATCATCTTAAAAGTGTGGCAACTTTTTGTTAAATTTAAAAAACACAAACAACAGGAACTAACAATGCCACACACTAAACAAACAATTTGCGACTTTGGTTTACACAAAGGCGAACCATACACAAAACTACCAGCAAGCTTTTTAACGTGGATGATAGGTACTAACCATAATAAGCGGGAATATGCGGATGCAGAGTTAAAGCGCCGCGAACGTGCTGCCACAAATCGATTAACTGTACCTTCTAAATAAAATGTCAATAAGTACGTTTTTTTAGCATAAAACTAGTTTAAACTACCCGCTTGATAAATTAAGTAGACCTTAATCCATAGGTATTTTATGCGTATAATTATTTTATTTTCGATTATTTTTAGTGTACTTGGATGCACATCTCCTGCTCCTGAATCTGTTTCTAGCGGTACTCCTACTAAATATTTAACTGTTCTTCATACTAATGATAACCACGGCCGTTTTTGGCAAAACGAAAAAGGCGAATACGGTATGGCCGCTCGCAAAACGTTAATTGACTCTTTACGTAATGAAGCCCAAAAGCAAGGTCATGCAGTATTACTACTCTCTGGTGGTGACATTAATACCGGTATTCCGGAGTCAGATTTACAAAAAGCGGAACCTGATTTTAAAGGTATGTCGTTAATTGGTTACGATGCAATGGCATTAGGTAACCATGAATTCGATAACCCTATTGATGTATTGAAGCAACAGCAAAAATGGGTGAACTTCCCTTTTTTATCTGCCAATATATTTGAAAAAGAATCAGGCGAACACGCGTTTGATAGCTATAAAATATTCAAAAAGAATGGCTTAACTATTGCTGTTATAGGTTTAACAACAACAGACACAGCTAAAATTGGTAACCCACAATATATTGGCCATTTAGAGTTTAAAGATCCGGTTCACGTTACCGCTAAATTAACAAAAAGAATTAAAGCTCAATACAATCCAGATATTACTATTGCACTTACGCATATGGGCCATTTTGTAGATGCTAAATTTGGTATAAATGCGCCAGGTGATGTAACGCTTGCTCGCTTACTTCCTGCAAACACGCTTGATATGATCATTGGTGGCCACTCACAAGAACCTGTGTGTATGAGTGATACAAATGTAAATGACGATAACTTTAAACCTGGCCTTGCTTGTAAACCCGATCAGCAAAACGGTACTTACATTATGCAAGCCCATGAATGGGGTAAGTATGTTGGTAAAGCAGAGTTTAAGCTTGAAGACGGAAAATTAACGTTACTAGAGTACAAACTTATGCCTGTTAATTTGTATGTAGATAAAGTTCAAGCTGATGGCTCTACTAAAGAAGTATTAGCAAACGAGTACATTAAACCAGACCCTAAACTTGAATCTTATTTAGCGGTATACCAAGCTAAAGGCGCTAAACAAATTGAAGGTACCATTGGTAAAGTAGATGCTCGCTTAGAAGGTGACAGAAACAAAGTTCGCTACCAACAAACAAATCTTGCTCGCGTAATTATTCAAGCTCAAATGGATGTAGTAGGTGCAGACTTTGGACTAATAAGTGGTGGTGGTATTCGAAGCTCAATAGAAGCTGGTGAAGTGAGCTATAAAGATATTTTAAAAGTACATCCTTTTAAAAACCGTATTACCTATATTGATTGGCAAGGCAGTGATTTATGGGATTATTTAAATACAGTAACGAGCTTCCCACCGGATGCTGGCGCTTATTTGCAATACCATAAATTATCGTTTGAGCGTAAAAATAACCAGTTGCTTAATGTAGTAATTAATGGTCAGCCGCTTGATAAAAATAAAACGTATAGAATGAGCCTAAATAGCTACAATGCCTCTGGAGGTGATGGTTATCCTGAACTTACAAATAAAAAAGGCTTTGTTAGTACCGACGAAACAGATGCCCAGGCACTTCAAGACTTTATATCAAAAAAACAGTCCACTTAAAACAGCAGAGTTTACGCCTAAGTAAACCCTATCAATAAAAAATCTTCAGCCTCTTTTTGTGGTGAACTCATTACAGATAATGAATTAGTTCACCACAACATTCACTTAAAGTGCAATTACAATAGAAAAATGAAGCCCTGCTTTACTTGCACTTAGTTGACACCAAAGCCAAATTAAGCAACATCCTGTGTTACAAAGTACGTTTAAAACATAAAGTAAACGTTATAAAAAAAGACTACGGTATGCCTGAATATTGTCACTTATTACTTTTTAAAAACGATGCGAAAAACCGTAACCCACTGACTTATAATAACTATAAACAAAAAACCATGAATTTAATTAACTCCTTTCCATTAATCGCAAAAGTAAGGATAATCGATTGCATAAGTTATAATAGCAAAATAAAAATTAACTTAGGAAGTGCTAATGCATAACAATTTCAAGCTCACAATAACTTCAGCATTATTAATTAGTGCCATTTTTACAAGTAGTGATGCGTACGCATGGGGTCAAAATGGTCATCGTATTATAGGTAAAATAGCCGAGACACATTTAAACGAAACAACAAAAACAACAATATTACCGCTTCTAAAGGGTGAATCGCTTGCTCAAATATCAACATGGCCAGATGAAATGCGCTCTGACCCTGGTGTATTTTGGCAAAAAAATTCATCTCGCTGGCATTATATTAATGCCGCACCAGGCCAACCTTTAAGCCTTAATCACTCCCATACAAAGACCAAAGAATCGGTAAGTAATATTCTTGAAGGTATCCATTATTCAATGCAAACATTGACTGACGATAAGAGTTCTTTAAGCGATAAACAATTTAGTTTACGTTTTTTAGTTCATTTAGTAGGTGACAGTCATCAACCATTTCATGCTGGTCGAAGTGAAGACCGAGGCGGTAACAGCATAAAAGTAGCGTTCTTTAAACAAGATACAAACCTTCATAGCCTCTGGGATACAAAACTGATTGAAAACCAAAATTTATCGTATACCGAATTTGCTCAATTTATAGATACAAATAATAGTGAATTAATTGCCGAATATTTACAAAGCACGCCAACAACGTGGTTAGAGGAATCGCGTAACTTAGCTAATAAAATTTATGAATCAACAACCGAAGAAGTGAGTTATAGCTACGTTTTTGAAAATACCCCAATTGTAAAAAAACGCCTTCAACAAGCAGGAATTCGCTTAGCGGGATTGCTAAATACTTTATTTGATCCCTCTGCAAATGAATTAAAACTGCACTTAAAATGACGACTAACAAACAAAGTACGATTAAAGTTAATCTTTACCCTTAAAATTTAGCATGAACAATAATTTTGGCCTTGGCTTAATTATTTTAAAAGTGTAGTTATGGCTGATATTTAATCTTAAACACGATACAAATTTTGCAATCCGTTTTTGTATTTGACCTTATAATTTCACATTTTTGTCATATAGCTAACGTAACATATGCTCCTGTTATAGAGTTATTACTCAAGAAAACATGTAAATAGACAATAATCGTACTATTTATTAAAAAATATTGCAGTTGTATTTTATTTGTAACGAATAAATGAGGTACACTAGCAGCGGATTTTAAATAAGATGAACCTTGAATGTTTATTTTATGCAAAATTTAAAATAAAAATATAAAAATTTAATGATTAACTACACGGGAAAATTAAATGAAAACTCAATTACGCAAAACAGCTCTTTCACTTGCTATTGCAGCATGTGTTGGTGTAAGTGGCGCTGCAATGGCTAACGAAACGACCTCTGCAATTAAAGGTCAAGTAATGGGTCCTAATGGCAACCCAGCAGCTGGTACAAAAGTAACAATTTTACATGTGCCTTCTGGATCAGTAAAAACAACTGAAGTAAATGACGCTGGTTATTTCACAGCTAAAGGCCTGCGTGTTGGCGGTCCTTATAAAGTAATTGTTGATTCTGATGTATATGCAGACCAAGAATTCAATAACATTATTCTTAATATTGGTAACGACTACCCAGTAAACGTTTCACTTGAATCACAATCAAGCATGGAACAAATTGTGGTTTCTGGCGCGCCAATTAGCTCTATGTCTGGTGGTACTGGTCCTGCGTCTACATTTACGCTAACTGATCTTGAAAATACGCCAGCTATTAACCGTGATTTAAAAGACATTATTCGTATCGATCCGCGTATCACAATTGATGATAGCCGTGGTTCAATTAACTGTGGTGGTGGTAACCCTCGCTACAACAGCTTAACGCTAGACGGCGTTCGTATGAACGATAACTTCGGCTTAAGCTCAAATGGTTACCCTACTATTCGCGCCCCTTTCTCTTTTGATTCAATTGAACAAGTTTCAGCTGAACTTGCACCATTTGACGTTCAATACGGTGGTTTTACATCGTGTAACATCAACGCAGTAACTAAATCTGGTGGCAATGATGTTCATGGCGCTGTTTTCTACGATTACACTAGCGACTCTTTCAAGGGTGATAAAATTGAAGGTGATGACGTTGATAACGGTAACTATACTGAAAAACGTTACGGCTTCAACGTAGGTCTTCCACTAATTGAAGATAAACTATTTTTATTCACTTCATATGAAAAACTTGAAGGTGTTCAACAATTTAACTACGATGGTTTAAGCAGTGGCAGTGTAACTGCTGATGATATCTCGCGTATCACAAGCATTGCTCAAACTGTATATGGTTACGATGTAGGCGGAATGCCTTCAAGTATGCCTGTTGAAGATGAAAAAATCTTAGTTAAACTAGATTGGAATATCAACGAAGATCACCGTGCAAACTTAATCTACAACTACAACGATGGTAATACTGTTTCACAGTCTGATACTGGTTCTAGCCGTGTATCACTATCTAATCACTTTTATAACCAAAGTGCGGAATTCACTTCAATCATTGCATCTGTTTACTCTGATTGGTCAGATGACTTCTCTACTGAAGTTCGTTTAGGTAAATCTGAGCTAGATGCAACAGTACAATCATTAGATGCTGCAAGTAGCTTTGGTGAAATGCAAATTCGTACCGAAGATGGTGGTACAGTTTATATTGGTCCAGATGACTCACGCCAATCAAATGACTTAGATTACGATACTACAACGTTTAAAGTAGCAGGTACTTACTACCTTGACCAGCATACGATTACGGCAGGTTACGAGTTTGAAGAGTTGGATGTATTTAACTTATTCGTTCAGCACACTGAAGGTGAATATCGTTTTAACAATATCAATGATTTTGAAAACGGTATTGCAAGTGCTATATTCTACAACAATGCGGCAGCTACGAATGATCCAAATGATGCTGCTGCGAGCTTCTCATATGCTCAGCATACATTTTACGTGCAAGACGAGTATTCATTCACTGATTTAGATGCAAACATAACGTTTGGATTACGCTACGATAAATACACTAGTGATGACGTACCTAACTTAAATCAAAACTTTACTGACCGCTATGGCTACAGTAACCAAAGTACATTTGATGGTATTGATTTAATTCAACCACGTGTTGGCTTCCAATGGTACGCTACAGACGCACTTGAAGTTCGTGCAGGCGTTGGCTTGTTCTCAGGTGGTAACCCTAACGTTTGGCTATCTAACTCTTACTCAAACGACGGCATTACTAATATTAGCGCAAATCAGTTTGGTGCTATCGATTTATTCGCAACACCTAATGTTAATAATGGTACTCCTGGATTTGAAATACCTCAGTCTCAATTTGATAAAGTAGCTGGCACAGTAATCGGCTCAGGTGATTCAACTGCAAATGCTGTTGACCCAGATTTCGAAATTCCTTCAGAGTGGAAATATTCACTTGGTGCGACATATACGACAGAAGACGAATATGTAATTTCTTTAGATTACTTATACTCGAAGAAAAAAGATGCTGCATTAATGCGTGACATCGCACTTCAAGATTCTGGCGAAACTACATTTGATGGCCGCCCTCTTTACGAATCAATTGAAGGTCGTTCTAACGAATACTTACTAACAAATGTGAGCGGTGATAGCGGTGATTCATCTGTTATTTCATTAGCGGTTAGCAAGATGTTTGATAATGGTGTAAGCGTTAACTTTGGTTATGCATACACAGATTCTGATGATGTTAACCCAATGACTAGCTCTGTAGCTGGTTCTAACTACGGTAACATTGCCCTAACAAATCCGGGTAACCCAGGTGTTGCTTCATCTGATTACGAAATTCCACATCGCTTTACTATGACTCTTGGTTATAGCCATGAGTTTGTTGATGGATTTGCTACTCGCTTTAACCTATTCGGTGAAGCATATAAAGGCTTACCTTACAGCTACACGTTTGATGATAGTGATGATACCTTCGGTGACAACAACTGGAATGGCAACCGCCAACTATTGTATGTTCCACTTGAAAACGATCCTAACGTTGTTTACAACATGAGTGCTGCTGATATCAATGAATTCAATGAATTTATTGCCTCTGAAGGCTTAAAACGTGGTGAAATTTCAGGTCGTAACGCAGAAAACTCTGATTGGTTTGTTAAGTTTAACTTTAAGTTAACACAAGAGCTTCCTGGTTTTATGGACGGACATAAAGGTGAAGCGTTCTTCGTAATTGATAACCTTACAAATCTATTAAACGATGATTGGGGCGTACTTAAGAAAGGTCCTTTCGTAGGTGCTAGCATGATTTCAACATCACTTGATGATCAAGGTCGCTACGTTTACTCTGACTTTAATGCAAACAATGCAAATACATCAGTACAAACTGATGCATCTGTATGGCAAATGCGTGTAGGCGTTCGTTACACTTTCTAATTTAGAACTGTAACCTAAAACATCTTTTAAAAGCCCACTTTGTGGGCTTTTTTATGCCTTTAATTTATTATTTAACTTTTCAAAAATACTCACTAACACTTCGTATTCTTCGTTAGTTAAAGTGCTCAGTAATTGTTTTTCCCAATTCAGCGCATCGGGCGTTATATTTTCATATAAGCTTTGCCCTGCTTGGCTCAGCACAAGTAATGCTGCGCGTTTGTCTTGTGCATTTAACTCACTTCTCACTAAACCTTTATCAATTAATACTTTTATCGCGCGTGAAACGGTCGATTTATCCATATTTGCTTGCGTGCATAAATCCTTTGCGTTGCTTTGACCATACTGCGCTAAATTAGCAAGTATTCGCCACTGGGGAATATTTAAACCGTACTTAGTTTGATAAACCTTGGCAAAGTCGTTACTTACACGTGTTGCTACATTGGTTAATTGATAAGGTAAGAATGTTGCTAAATCAATTTTCATTTTTGGTTATCCCAGCTTTATAAGGTTTACTTTGGTGTTCATTAATATTTACGCAGGTGCGTAGTTGCATATTTGATATTAGTCTCACTTGAGAGTATCTTAACTGAAATAAAAATTATATTAAACCAACCCCCTCTCACAGGAGTCAGTAATGGCAGAACAGTTAAGTTATATGACCGGTTTTGGTAATGAATTTGAAACACAAGCGCTACCTGGTGCATTGCCAATAGGACAATTTAGCCCACAAAAGGTTAAATACGATTTATACACCGAGCAATTTAGTTCTACTGCATTTACGGCTCCTCGCGCTTCAAATCGCCGCACTTGGTTTTACCGCATTCGCCCGTCTGTAGTGCAAGGTGATTACCAAGCAATTGATAATGGCCTAATAAGAACAGCCCCAATCACTGAAGCCATAACGCCACCAACAATGCTACGTTGGAACCCTATTGATATACCTTCACAGCCTACTGATTTTATTGATGGGTTAGTAACGATGGCAGCTAATGGCAGTGCTAATGGGCAATCTGGTATTGGCATTCATGTATATGTCGCTAATCAGTCAATGCAAGGACGTTATTTTTGCAATGCCGATGGCGAAATGTTGTTTGTCCCTCAGCAAGGTGAGTTATTAATTCACACCGAGTGCGGTAAGTTAAGCATTAAACCAGGTGAAATTGCTGTAATTCCCAGAGGAATTAAGTTCTCTGTGGATTTAATTGACGATACAGCCCGTGGTTATATTTGTGAAAATTATGGCCATGCGTTAGAGCTTGCAGAGCGAGGACCTGTTGGTGCCAACGGTTATGCCAACGACAGAGACTTTCAATACCCTGTAGCTGCCTTTGAAGATAAAGAAGGTGACTTTGAACTTGTTTCTAAATTCAACGGTAATTTATTTAGCTGTGAAATAAAGCACTCTCCTTTTGATGTAGTTGCATGGACAGGTAATAGTGCGCCCTATAAATACAACTTATCGCGTTTTAATGTAATGAATACAGTGAGCTTTGATCACCCTGACCCGTCTATATTCACTGTGCTAACCTCTCCTTCTGCTACTGAGGGTACGGCAAATGTCGATTTTGTGATATTTCCACCGCGTTGGATGGTAGCCGAAAATACATTTCGCCCGCCGTATTATCACCGCAATATTATGAGCGAATTTATGGGCTTGATTGAGGGTGTGTATGATGCAAAAGAGCATGGTTTTGTACCTGGTGGCGCAAGTTTACACAATTGTATGTCGCCACATGGACCTGAAGCCGACGTATTTGAAAAAGCCTCAAACGCTGAGCTTACACCACAAAAATACGAAAACACATTGGCCTTTATGTTTGAGTCGCGCTATATAATTTCACCGACAAAATATGCATTAGAAGGTAAAGAGCGCCAACCAAATTACACCGATTGCTGGCGTACTATTAAAAAACAATTTACAGGTTCACAGGATTAATTATGAAATTATACAGCTACTTTCGCTCATCAGCGGCTTATAGAGTGCGTATAGCGCTTAACTTAAAAGCAATCGATCATGAACTTGCTATTGTTAACCTTTTAAAATCGGAGCAACTTGGGGAAGAATACTTAGCGACTAATCCTCAAGGGTTACTACCGGCACTTGAAACCGATGATGGTGTTTTAGCACAATCGCTTGCAATACTGGAATGGCTAGATGAAACATATCCGCAATCGCCATTAATTAAAGGAACTGCGTGGCAAAAAGCACAAATAAGAAATTTAAGCTTTGCAATAGCGTGTGATATTCATCCTGTTAATAATTTACGCGTGCTGAAGTATTTATCGAACGAATTAGGTGTTGATGACGAGGCTAAAAATAAATGGTATCGACATTGGATAGAAGTGGGTTTTGAAAAAATAGAACTGATGCTAAACGAAAATGATGACTACTGTTTTGGTAACCAACCAACACTTGCTGACATTTGTTTAGTGCCGCAAGTATTTAACGCAATTCGTTTTAACGTAGATATGAGCGCTTATCCAAAAATTGCAGCTATTTACGAACACTGTAATAAATTAGCTGCATTTAATGATGCTGCACCGCAAAATCAACCCGATGCAAATTAAGCTAGTTTAGTAACTAACCAAAGTTCAGGTTAGCTAGCTTTGTAGCGCACTATGAATAACCGTAATGTGCTCAATTAAATCTAAGCCCAGATCAGTTAAATATCCGCCATCTGGGCTATCTATAATCCCTTTTTCAAATAAACGTTGCGCTGCACTAAGTAAGCTTGGCTCTGCGTCTGAGTGTAATTTTATACCCTGCATTTTACTGTCGCGAGGAAACTTTGCTAATAGTGTGAATTCTTCGATCATTGTTTGATTAAATTGCATTGTGTGCACCTTTTTATTTGAATCCAAGTTGCTCTGTGAGTAACTAAGTTTATAATTAAAATCACTTTGTGTACTTTACACTAGCACGTTTTTTAGCTTAATGTATTATTTTTAACCCTCCCTATTTAAAGGCCTATAATGCGTAACTTTTTAATTCTATGCTTTTGTTTTAGCAGCTTATCGTATTCAATACTTAGTGAGGCAGCAACACTTAAAACCCATTCAATTATTGATGCAAACCAGTTTGTAAATGAAGAATCAAACTGTTGGTACGACAACAAACGCTATAGCGAAGGCGCATTAATACAAATTCACTCTTTTACGCTTTTGTGCGGTGCTAAAACCCCTCAGCACAGTAACAGCCAACTCATTTGGCTTAAAATAGATAAACAAGGTAATGCTATTTACCCAACAGCTCCTAAAACAATCACTGTGAATTAGCGCTAAAAGCTGATTTGAGCTACAATGCACGCAGTTTAAATAAGTAGTATGGCTATGAATAATCAACCTAAAAACCCTTTACACGGGGTAACGTTAGAACAAATACTTGTTGAGTTAGAACAGCGACTTGGCTGGAGAACACTTGGCGAGCAAGTGAAAATTAAATGTTTTACTGATCAACCGAGCATTAAGTCGAGTTTAAAGTTTTTGCGTAAAACGCCTTGGGCTCGCGATAAAGTAGAAGCACTTTATATTCACACTATAAACAATAAACCTATTCGTAGACCGAAAAGTGCACCGAGAGAAACATCTTCTCAAGCGCCGGATACAACAGGGTTTGTTTGGCCATCAATTAAAAAATGATAGTAAAAAAGGAGCTAATTAAGCTCCTTTTTGATTGTAATTAGCGCGATTTATTGCTCTTTGCAAATCACATTTAATGAGGCAGGCTCAATAGTAATAACGAGTTTGTGAGCAGTTTTAACTTCACCGTCAAGTACGTACTTAAGCTCTCCTTCGCCTGTAACTTCTACTCTTTTAGCATTTGTATGATGCGAATTTATAGCTAAATGTGTTTGCGTTAAGCTACTAAACATCAGCTCTGCAATACTTAGTACTGTGGTTGAATCTTCATTATTGGGTGTTAGCCAATTTATATCGAGCAGCCCATCACTATGATCTGGCTGCCCACCACCTTGAGCCAACAATGTTGTAAAAGGCGCAGCATTGGCCACAATAAAGCTATTTGTACATATTTCTTTGGGCTCATTATCATCGAGTTTTACACTAAGTAACTGTGATTTTTGCTCACCAAAGGCTTCAAAAAAACCATTTAAATAGGCAAGTTGCCCCGACTTATTTTTCGACTCTCTATCTGCTTTTTCAATCATTGATTGCTCAAAACCAATGCCCGCTAATAAAAGTACTAATTCATTATTACAATAAGCGGTATCTATTGTGCTTGTTTGACCATCAATTATTAAATCACAGGCTTGTTCAACAGGAATAAATTTAGAGCTAATCCCCATCAATACATGCGCAAGTGCGTTTGCAGTCCCCATTGGTATAATACCTAGCTTACATTGTGTATTTACAAGTACGCTTGCAACTTCGGCCACTGTACCATCGCCTCCACACGCTATTATTATGTCTGGTTTTTGCGTAATCGCTTGTTTAGCAAGCTCAATACCGTTTACGTCTTGTGAAGTAGTAAGTACTTTTAAATCGTAATAGGCCGATAACCGCGCAACAATTAAGTGCTCTTTTTCTTGCCATAATCGTGTACCAGATACTGGATTTGCAATTAAAACTGCTTTGTTTTTAATCAGCAGCTCACCTTTTTTATGACGCTTAGCTAAATGACGAAGCTGATGCTTATTTAAGTTTGCGGTTTCGCGGGTTTCTTTTATTTGTGCAAGTACTTCATGTACATCTGCATTTTTGTTTTGACTCAATAAATAAGCCGCCATTACAAAAACAGACCGCCCACGGCCTAAAGCACAATGTACAACTACGCGACGGTTTTCTTTAATATGATGATGTATCCAATTAATAGCCTGATTTAACTGAGAATGGGTAGGAATACTATGATCGAGCACCGGAATGTTTAAGTAATTTATATTCTCTTGTGTTGAACTCCACTCAAGAGCGTCAAATTCACACGTTACATCTAAAATTGCCGTAATTGCGTTATCTTTTAATGTGTCTATGTCTGAGGGAAATAATCTGCAAGCTAAAAATAGGTTTTCATTTATTTGTTGGATGGGCGGCACTTTGTCATGCTTACGTGCCCAAGCATTATAAATTTGCACACCAAATAAAAATGGCACAAACGCCCAACGTATATAAAATGGGATCACCCCATTTTCACGTTTTCTAAATATTTTTGCTGTATTAAAAATATATGCGGTACTCACTAATAAAAGTGACAGTGCAGTCCAATAAAAAACAATAGCAAAGTAAACAGAGTTTACTTCCCAACCAATAAAAATAAGTAGTAATGCTAAAAGTGAATAACCAATTGCAGCCCACATAGTTTCTCCTTTGTGTAAATAATTCCGATTTTCTAATTTTAATTTAAACGGCTTTATGTACTCTTTTGCAAATATCACGCCATATAAATGGCATTTTAAATTCAAATTAAAATAATAAGTTATTGATATGTAATGTTAATAATAAAATAAATTTAAGTGCAATCTGCTCTTTGTGCATTTTTTACAAACATGTGAATAAATTATACTTACACGTCTAAATTTCAAACACTGATCGGTTATTGCTTGTACTAACGTATAAAACAGCTAATCTAAAAATCAATTAAATTTTTTGCATCCAAATCACACTCTCAACCGTTTACTCAATGATAATAAGAAAAACAGGACCCCTATGGATAACGATGATTTACTCCCTCTTTTGTGCGCAACAGCACAAGGAGACAAAAATGCTTTCTCAAGTTTATATCAACAAACTAGCGGCAAACTTTTTGCTATTAGTTTAAATATGCTCACTAACAGAGCTTATGCGGAAGAGGCACTACAAGACGCTTTTATAAAAATTTGGCATAACGCATCTGAATATAACGCCTCTAAAGGCACCGTTATTAGTTGGATGATAAGTATAGTTAGGTATAGAAGTCTTGACTCACTGCGCTATCACAAAGTACGAAAAGAGCAGTCGTTAGGCGATGACGAATATGAAAATGAAAATGAAAGTGTTGACGTTAATTACGATGAAGAAACGAAACTGGTTAATTGTATCGAACAGCTTGAGCCGCAACAAAAACAAGCTATTCACTTAGCTTATTACAAGGGGCTAAGTCATAGCGAGTTAGTGGATCATATAGAAACGCCATTAGGTACAGTTAAAAGCTGGATCAGGCGTGGGCTTATGCAGCTACAAAGGTGTTTAACATTATGAATTATAATAAACCCGAACTATTAGACGCGCTTGCTGGGCAGTACGTGCTTGGCACACTTAGAGGGCTTGCCCGTAAGCGTTTTCAGCGTCTGTTACTTAACTCAAATCAAGCACGTGAAGCAACAAGTCTATGGGAGCAAAACCTAAACAACTTAGCGAGTGCTATTACACCGCAAACGCCACGTGACGATGTATGGGTAAATATACTACAGCTTGTTGAAAACAGACCACAAACAAGTAAAACAGTCATACATACCAAGCCTTCAATTTGGCGTACATGGTCTTTTGTGGCAACTGCCGCGTGTATTGTTTTAGCCTTTTTGGTTATTCAACCTAGCACCAATGTTATGCAAACTCAGCAAATTGCTTTGGTTCAAAATCAAGATAAACAATCATTGTGGTTTATTGATGTAAACGAGCAAGGGCTCTCAATTAAAGCAAGTAGCCAATTAGTTGCTCAAACTAATAAAGATTATGAGCTCTGGATGATTTTAAAAGGGCAAGATGCACCTATTTCACTGGGTTTACTGCCCAAGCAAGGCAGTAAAATATTATTTAAAGATAACCGTTTTAACGCAAGTGATATCGCATTGCTAGCAGTGAGTTTAGAGCCTATTGGCGGCTCGCCAAATGGATCACCGACCGAGGTGTTATACACCACAGAGCTAGTACTTTTATAACCCTACTATAATGACCAAAGTTGGCTGCTTACATAAAACAGCCAACCTTGTTTTAAACTTTTTAACTAAAAAATAGAAATAATTTAATTTTTTTGCATCCAATTTAAATCCTGCCCCGTTATTAGCTATGACTTCAATCAAAACTAAAGGACAAAGTCATGAAAGCTTTAACTCCATCAATACTCGCAGTAGTAATATGTAGTACGTTTGTAAGTGCACCAAGTGAAGCATCTAGCCACAGAGAAGCGCCAAATATAAGCCGTTTCCCGACTTTAGATTCAACCGATTTTTATGTATTTAATAGTTACGAGCAAGGTCGTGGTGATTTTGTAACACTAATAGCTAACTATATCCCGCTGCAAGATGCATACGGCGGTCCTAATTACTTTGCAATGGACCCAGATGCTACCTACAGCATTCATATAGATAACGACGGCGATGCTGTTGAAGATATTACATTTGCGTTTAACTTTAAAAGCATGCTCCCTAACGATAATAAAGGCGTGCAATTAACGGTTGGACCTGAAGGTAATCAACGCACGGTGTCTGTACCGCTTAAAAATGTGGGCGGCGTGGCTGCAGGTGATGACAGCGCAGCAAATTTTAGCGAATCATACACAGTAAGCATGATAAGCGGCGCGGCGCGTACTGGCGAAACAACGGTATTAAATAACACTGCATCAAACACCAGCACATTTTCTAAACCGCTTGATTATGTGGGCAATAAAACATTTGGTTCAATGAGCGATTACCAAACTTACGCTGACCAATTTGTGTATCAGGTTTCAATTCCTAACTGTGAAAGCATGGCACAAGTTTTTGTAGGGCAACGTAAAGACCCATTTGTAGTTAACCTAGGTAAAACATTTGATTTAGTTAACTATGTACCTGTAGAAGGTGATAGTGCCCCTGGTGCTGGTGACGGCGGTGGTTTTCCAGGTGGTATAACACAATCAGCTGATAACGACGACCTTGCAGATAAAAACGTAACATCAATCGCTATCGAAATACCTAAAAGCTGTGTTGTTGGCGAAGGTAACGGCGTAATAGGTTCGTGGACAACAGCAAGCCTGCCTCAAGCTCGCGTATTAAACCCTAATGCTAAATTTGCTAATAACGCCGTTAATGGTGGTGCTTTAACACAAGTTTCACGTTTGGGTAGCCCGCTTGTAAACGAGCTTGTAATTGGCATCAAAGACAAAGACACATTCTCTACTGCACATCCTAAGGACGATGCACAATTTTTAGATTATGTATCGCACCCATCATTACCAGAGTTATTAAACATTTTGTTTAAAGATGCTGTTAATACGACCCTTGGCGCAAACTTAGAAACACTGGCACCCACTAACTTCCCGCGTACTGATTTAATCACTGCATTTTTAACGGGGTTTGCAGGCGTTAATCAACAAGCAACGGTAACACCTTCAGAAATGCTGCGTTTAAATACAAACATTGCAGCAACAGCGCAAGCTGATCAATCTGCATTTGGTGTAGCGGGTAATGATTTAGCCGGCTTCCCAAATGGTCGTCGCCCAGGTGATGATGTGGTTGATATTGCACTTCGTGTTGTGATGGGTCGTTTATGTCATCCTATTCCTGTAAATGGTGAAGACACTGATTTAGGACTTTGTGCACCAGAGGATGCTAATACAGGCACAGTACCATTTACAGATGGCGCACCTATTGATGCAACAATGATGGACTCATCATTCCCATACCTTGCAACACCGCTTGCTGGCTCTAAATAAGGAGTAAAATAATGCGTAATTTAAAAACTACCCATATTTGTGTTCTCCTCAGTGCATTAACATTGGGAGCATGTAGTAGCGATGATGATAAAAAACAGCCTACACCGGTTGTAAACACAGCGCCTACTGCAAGTGATGCAATACTAACTACACAAACTGAGGTAAGCATTACCGATATGCTTAGCGCAACCGACAATGATAGCGATTCGCTTACTTATTCGTTAACAAGTGAGCCAACTCTCGGAACTGTTACCGTTAACAGCGATGGTAATTTTACCTATACCCCAAATAAAGAAGTAACAGGTTCAGATAGTTTTATGTTTGGTGTAAGTGATGGCGTTAATTCGCAAGTAACTGCAACAGTGAACATTACAATTGACGCACTACAAGTCGACTTTGCTCAATTTGCAACCGATGCATTTAATCAAGCGCCAAATGCAGAGCCGTTAACTGTTAACGGTCGGGTGTTTACAAACACCGATACCGATGTTGATGGATTAATTTCAACAAACGGTAACTAACCAAGTAATTAAGCTGACAGGCCATGGATGGCTTTTTTCAAAGGATATTTATAATGCATTTATCAATTTTTAAGTCCGTCGCATTTATTACTTTATGCCTAACACCTTTTACGTTAAACGCTGCGCCTTTTACCCCAAAAAATGATGCAATTATTGCTAAAAGTAATTCAACGCTTAGTGCGTCTCTCTCTGTTGACGAAATAAATACATTAGTCACTAACAGCCAATATGCTGGCCAAACAGAGCGCTTACAGGGGCTACTTAAAACCCGTTTAGCCCAGCTATATAAACAAACACCCACGTCTCAAATTGGTTACTTATATGCTCGCGTTTTACAAAAAGAGCACCTTTTCAACGAAGCTATTGATATTGCTAACAACGTTTTGATTAAAGAGCCACAGCATAGTAATAGCCATTTATTGCTAGCCAATATATTTATGACTCAAGGTAAGTTTACACAAGCAAAAAAACACTGTGTAGCCTTAATTGGACAAGTAAGCACGATTACTGCTAGCACCTGTGTACTTGATGTACAAAGCCAACATGAAAGCGTTTTAGACAGCTACCAAGCATTAGTAAAAATTATAAATAATAATCAAACTAGCCTAGCTACAAACCATGTTTTAAGTGAAATGAGCTATCGTTTAAATAACTACAAACAAGCTTTGTCTCACTTACAAAGTGTAGATTTAGTTCAAGCCCCAGTGAGTCTTATTGTTTTATGGGCCGATATTCAAATTGCGCTAAATCAACCGCAACAAGTATTAAATACATTAAGCGTATTGCTTACTGATAAAAGTAATTTAGAGGATGCTATTTTACTAAGACTTTCCATCGCAGAAAAAAAACTGAATAAACGCGATAAAAAATGGCAAAATACAATGGCGCAAAGAGTTACGCTACGAGAGCTTCGTAATGATTCTTTTCATGCAAGTGACTTAGCTAAATATTACCTTGATGTACAACCAAATCGCGAAAAAGCACTTTACTGGGCTCATATTAATTGGCAACAGGCTAAAATGAGCACCGATGAGCAATTACTTATTCAAGCAAAAGCGATGCAACGAGATACACTATGAAAACGCCTTATCTATTTATACTCACTTTAATGCTGTGCATTTTTTCAACTTACAGCTTTGCCCATCAATTAAGCACAAGTTATATAACCTTAAATAGCGAGAACAATAACGACACCAACAAAAATCTATACACGGGTACCTGGCAAATTAATATTGCCGACTTAGAGCACCCAGTGCCTCTGGATTTAGATAAAAACGGACAAATTTCGTGGGCAGAAATAAAAGCAAAACGCAGCTCAATAAATAACTTCATTAAAGAAAATTTAAATATCACGCAAAGCGCGCAAATATGCCCTTTAAAAAGTGAAGGTATCTATCAGCTAGATAACCATTTTAACCAACCTTATTTGGTAATTCCGCTGCAGTTTAGCTGTGATGACAATGAAGCAATCACCCTTTCCTATTCCGCTTTTTTCAAAACTGATGCTAACCATAAATCCATCGTAAATATTAACGGTGTATCTCGTGTATTTAATATCAATGAGGCACAACAAACGTTCAGCTTTGAACAAACAAGTTATTTAAGTACCTTTAATCAATACGTTTACCAAGGTGTTTTACATATTTGGATTGGTATTGATCATATTTTATTTTTAATCGCCCTGTTACTTACCTGTGTTTTAAAACACAGCGATAAAGCATGGCAAGGTATTAGCTCTAAAAAACACATTATTAAACACACAGCATGGATAGTAACCGCGTTTACGCTTGCGCATTCTATTACGCTTACCGCCACCGCTATGAACTTAGTCTCACCAAATAGTCGCTGGGTAGAGCTTGGAATTGCTATATCGGTTTTATTTGCAGCATTAAATAATGTGTGGCCGTTGGTACTTCGTTTAGGTTGGCTTACTTTTGCTTTTGGTTTACTGCATGGGATGGGATTTGCGAGCGTACTTGGCGAGCTTGGCCTGTCGAGCGACTATCAACTGCTCAGTATATTGGCGTTTAATTTAGGCGTCGAAATCGGTCAACTTAGTATATTACTGATAGCCTTACCAATACTCATTTATGTACGACACTACACTTGGTATAAAAAGTGGGTAATGCCAATGGGCTCCGTTGCTATTGCAATCATTGCACTTCAATGGTCAATCGAGCGCTTTTAAAAAGACTAAAATAAAAAAGCTAGCCAAAATATTGGCTAGCTCACTTTTGGTTATTTAGTTTGAGCCTTACTGTGTTTTGTCAAATGGCATCAGTAAGGTTTTCATAGCTGGACGAAGCGCTATTAACACCGTTTCTTCTGTAAGCTCAGGGTAGAGTACTTTTCTCAGTAATAAACCTGCCATTACAGAAAAAATAACATTTATGCGACTATCTAACTCTGCCTCATCAATGTCTTTAATTACACTACTTTCACTTGTAAGAAGCTGACGCATTCTGTTGCGCGCCTGAGTATCAGCATCTCGTAATAAACTGGCTACTTTATTGTTTCTTCCCGCTTCAGCCATCATGTCTAAATCAACAACGCATGACCCTGTATCCATGTGTCTTTTAACACCAATATTTAAGCCATCCAACAAAACCGTTAAAATGTCACCCGGCTGCTCTTCAAATTTTTGAAATATAGAAAACATTTCTTCCATGTCTTTTTCTATAATACTTTCAATAATTGCTTCTTTACTTTCGAAGTAATTATAAATATGCCCTGCACTCATTCCTGCTGTTCTTGATATTTCAGCCATACCTGCACCGTGATAACCTTTACGGCGAAAGCAGTCAGCTGCGGCGCAAAGTACTTGTTCTCTTCGCGCATTTGCAAGAGCGGGATCTGTATGTCTTTTGTTTTTCATACTAAACTCCATTACCGAACCACTTGGTTCGACAAAAGGTGTTTAAATCACAAGTTAAATACGTATATGAGTATATTTAACGGGCTAAATTTCAACACCTATTTAGACTTACGACTGTATTAAACAGTTATACATAAAATTAAAACCACAAGCGCTAACTCGCCTAGAGTAAATGTATTTAAGCTCACTGTGCATTTTCCTCAATAGGGTCTTTAGACTTACCAGGGAACACACGACGAACTAATACAAAAAACAATGGCACAAATACAACAACTAAAATTGAAGACGCTAACGTACCGCCAATAATAGAAATACCCAACGCATTTTGCGCACCAGAACCCGCACTTGACGCAATCGCAAGTGGAATAACGCCACAAATAAATGCCATTGAAGTCATCAGTATTGGACGTAAACGAAGGCGCACAGCTTCAACCGCCGCTTCAACTAACCCAAGTCCATCATCCATTTTATGAATTGCGAACTCAACAATTAATATGGCATTTTTGGATGCTAAACCAATGGTGGTTAGTAAGCCTACTTGCAAGTAAATATCGTTAGATAGCCCACCCGTTAATGCCGCCATAATTGCACCAAATATACCCAGTGGCACAATCATCATTACCGCAAAAGGCACAGACCAGCTTTCATATAACGCTGCTAAACATAAAAAAACAAACAAAAGCGATATGCCATAAAGCATTGGCGCTTGACCACTGCTTGAACGTTCTTGGAATGAAATACCAGTCCACTCAGAAGCAATACCATTTGGTAATTGCTTAACTAAACGTTCCATTTCATCCATTGCTTGACCTGTACTGTAACCTGGCGCAGCCGTACCTTGAACTTCCATTGCTGAAAAGCCATTGTAACGTTCAAGACGAGGCGAACCATACGTCCAATAGGAACTTGCAAAGGCTGAAAACGGCACCATGTCGCCACTTTTATTGCGTACGTACCACTTATTCAGATCCTCTGGAACCATACGCGAGTCTTTATTACCTTGTAGGTATACTTTTTTAACACGACCACGGTCAATAAAGTCATTCACATAACTACTGCCCCATGCTGTGGCTAGTGTACTGTTAATATCACCTTGCGATAAGCCAAGTGCTTGTGCTTTAGCTAAGTCAACATCGAGTTGTAGCTCTGGCATGTCTTCTTGACCGTTTGGACGTACGCCCGCTAAAATTGGACTTTGGCTTGCCAGTCCTAATAACTGGTTCCGCGCAGCTAAAAGTGCATCATGACCAAGACCTACACGGTCTTGTAAAAATATATTAAAACCATTTGCAGTACCCAGTTCAACAATTGCAGGCGGTGGGAACGCAAATACAAACGCTTCTTTTATGGTTGAAAAATATCCCATTGCTTTACCGGCAACACCTTGCACCGATAAATCATCGCGCTGACGTTCATCCCAATGTTTTAAGTTAACAAACGCAATTGCTGAATTTTGACCCGAACCGGCAAAACTAAACCCCGTCACAGTAAAAATACCGTTAACTGCTTCAGATTGTTCATTTAAATAATGGTTTTCTACTTTTTTAACAACTTCTAAAGTTTGTTGAGTTGTAGAACCCGCAGGTAATGAAACCTGATTAAATAAAATACCTTGGTCTTCGTCTGGTAAAAATGCCGTTGGCAAATGCGAGAATACATACACCATTCCACCCACTATCACTGCATAAATAAGTAAATAACGTTTAGAGTGATTGATCATGCGGCTTACAAAGCTTTGCGCACCGCTGTTTGTTTTATCAAACCCACGGTTAAAACCAGAGAAAAACTTACCAAACAATGATGTATTATCGTGAACATGGCTCGGCTTTAAAAGCGTAGCACATAATGCTGGCGTTAAAATAAGAGCCACTAAAACAGATAAACCCATTGCCGATACGAGTGTTATAGAAAACTGACGATAAATAATACCCGTAGAGCCGCTAAAAAATGCCATAGGGATAAACACCGCCGAGAGCACCATTGCTATACCAACAAGCGCGCCTTTAATCTCATCCATGGATTTTCGTGTTGCTTCAAGCGCGGAGAGTTTTTCTTCGGTCATCAAGCGTTCTACGTTTTCTACCACAACAATCGCATCATCTACGAGTAAACCGATCGCAAGCACCATTGCAAACATAGTCAGTGTATTTATTGAATAACCAAAGGTGTATAAAATACCAAATGTACCAAGCAATACCACAGGCACAGCAATTGTTGGTATAAGTGTTGCTCGAAAGTTTTGTAAAAACAGATACATAACAACAAACACTAACACAACAGCTTCTATTAATGTGTGTATTACTTTTTCGATTGATAACGATACAAACGGTGTTGTATCGTAAGGCACAACTACGTCCAAACCTTCAGGAAAAAACGCTTTTAGATCGGCAATTGCGGCCTTTACGCCATCAGCTGCATCAAGTGCATTAGCGCCACTAGCTAATTTAATACCTAAACCAGACGCAGGTTGTCCATCATAACGTGCAACAACGCGGTAACTTTCACCACCAAGTTCAACGCGAGCAACATCTTTAAGACGAACAAAAGAGCCGTCTGAATTTGTTTTAACTAAAATTTCTTCAAACTGTTGTGGCGTTTTAAGCCGACTTTGAGCCGTTACCGTTGCATTAAGTTGTTGCCCAGCTGCGGCAGGCATACCGCCTAGCTGACCCGCTGATACTTGCGCATTTTGTGCAGATATCGATGCGCTAATATCTGCTGGAGTCAGTTTATAATTTTGTAATTTTGAAGGATCTAACCAAATACGCATCGCGTACTGAGAACCAAACAGCTGTACTTCACCTACGCCTTCAACACGCGATACGATGTCTTGCACGTTTGATGACACATAGTCACCAATGTCGATATTATTCATGCTGCCGTCTTTTGATACAAACGCCAACACCATTAAAAAGTTACGCGCAGACTTTGCAACTACAATACCTTGCCTTTGCACTTCTTCAGGTAGCAGAGGGGTCGCAGTTGCTAATTTATTTTGAACCTGGACCTGTGCTATGTCAGGGTCTGTATTGGCACTAAAAGAAAGTGTTAGTGTTGCAGAGCCGCTAGACTCAGACGTTGAGGACATGTAAAGCAGACCATCAAGCCCTTTCATTTTTTGCTCAATAACTTGTGTTACCGTATCCTCGAGCGTACGTGCAGATGCACCTGGAAACGTTGCTGTAATGCTAATAGCTGGCGGTGCAATTGACGGATACTGTGCAATTGGCAAATTTTTAATCGCCAAAATACCTGCCAGCATCACTACGATAGCAAGTACCCATGCAAAAATAGGTCTATCGATAAAAAATCGTGACATTAAAAATCTCCGTTATTGCGCTTTATCGGCTGTAATAGACGATTGAACTTCAGAAGGACTCACTGGTGCACCTGGGCGAATTTTTTGTAAACCTTCCACTATTAACTTATCACCATCAGCTAAACCATCGCTAACAAGCCAATTAGCACCAATTGTACGGTCTACTTTTAGTACGCGGCTTTGTGCGGTATTGTCTTTGCTTACCACCATTGCTGTTGGCTCGCCTTTGCTGTTTCGGCTAACACCACGCTGCGGCACTAAAATAGCCCCCGCTTTTACACCTTCAACAATAGACGCGCGGGCATACATACCTGGCAATAACAGTTTTTCTGGATTTGGAAACTTGGCACGTAATATTACTGAGCCCGTACTGGGATCAACAGTCACCTCAGAGAACTGTAATACTCCTTTATGGGGATAAATTGAACCGTCTTCCATTGTTAGTTCAACATCAGTTTGACTTGTAGAGTCAACCGTTAAATCACCTGAAGTAATCAGTTTTTTAAGCTTTGTAAGTTCATTACTCGATTGGGTTAAATCAATATAAATTGGATCAAGTTGAGTCACTGTAGCCAGCGCTGTTGATTGGTTTGCACTCACTAAAGCACCAACAGTCACGTTCGATTTACTAATTTGCCCACTAATTGGCGAATACACATGACTGTAACTAAGATTAATTTTTGCTGATTGTAACTGCGCTTTAGCGGTCAATAATTCTGCTTTTGCTTGTTTGTATGCCGAATCTGCTTCGTCAAAATCTTGCTGGCTTACCGCTTTAATTTTTAAAAGCTCAGCAAAACGTGATGCCTTAGATTTACTACTTGAAATACTCGCTTCGGCACGTGCTACAGCCGCTTCGCTTGCTGCTAAATTGGCTTTAAATGTAGCAGGATCTATTTGGTAAAGCCCTTGGCCTTGTTCAACTCGGTTACCTTCAGTAAACAAACGCGATTGTATAATACCACTTACCTGTGGGCGTATTTCAGCAATTTGAAATGCACTAATACGACCAGGTAATTCTTTTTTTAGAGTAAGCGCTTGGCTTTTTAATGTAATAACTCCTACTGGAACGGCTTTTGGTGCAGAAGGTTGTGATTGTTCAGCTCTCTGGTCGCAACCAGTTAACGCAACAGAACCAACAAGGACTGATAATATAAATAAAGCAATGCGGGAACGCTGCATAACAAATACCTTTTAATTTAGAATGAACGATCATTCTAAATTAAAAATGGTCAATTATGAATCTTAATACGATAAATTTACAGAAACTTACACTCCAAAAAGCAATGTAAGCATTAAACAGCGGGTAATGTTAATTTAATGAAAGCGCAGCGGGCAATTTGTTAATAAAATGTCGCTGACCTTAATTAAAAACACAAAAAAGCCAAGCATAGCTTGGCTCATAAATTTATTTGTAATTAAAAAAACATAGGCCCGAGTGTGCGTTACTCCACTGTTGGCTCTGAAATTATCGCTGGCGCAACTCGCGAAACAAGTAACTGCTCCACTCTAATTCCTTCTACATCAACAACCTCAAACTTAAAACCCGCATACGTTAAGTGTTCTGCCCGTTTAGGAATACGTTTCATGGTATAAATTAAAAAGCCTGCAACGGTTTCGTAATGCATTTGCTGTGGAAACTCCTCTATATCTAATACTTTAGCTAAATCAGTAATAGGGGTTAAACCATCAACAAGCCAAGAGTTTATGTCACGCTCAATTATAAGTTCATCACCTTGATGAGTAATTAAATCGCCCATAAAACCTTTCATTAAATCTTTTACGGTAACAATACCAACGGATAAAGCATATTCGTTAACTACAACGGCAAACGGTTTAGCTGCACTTTTAAACGCATTTAATGCTTCAGATAAACTTAACGTTTCTGGAAGGTAAAAAACATCTTTATCGATAAGTTCATCATTTATATTTGCTACATCACCTTTGAGCACTTGTCTTAAAATGTCTTTGGATTCAACAGAGCCACGCAGCTTATCTAAGCTTCCTGATACCACCAAGAAGTGATTATGAGGATGGTCAATAATTTTAGTCGCAATATCGTGGCTACTTTCATTTAAATCAAAATAGACAATTTGGTCACGAGGCGTCATTACGCTTGATAAAAAACGTGCTTCTAGGTCAAACACATTACCAATTAATTCATACTCTTGTTTTTGTAAGCTACCATAGGCAGCACCAGCATCCATCATTGCTACAATGTCTTCTGTTGTAACATTGTCTTCTCGTTCAGCAGGTACTTTAAATAAACGCAGTACAAAATTAGTTACACCGTTAAAAAACATAACCAGTGGCGTTAATGCAAAGGTCACCCAGCGCATTATAGTTACCACTCTAACGGCGACAGCCTCTGGCATGATCATCGCTAAACGCTTTGGCATTAAGTCGGCGAATAAGATAAACAAGGATGTAATAGTAAAAAACGAGAATAAAAAGCTAATTTTTTCTAAATGCACACCTTGGTAAAACAATACCAACACACTTTCTACATAAGGCGATAAAGCCTGCTCGCCCACAATACCACCCAATATAGCTATCGCGTTGAGTGCTATTTGGATCATGGCAAAAAAAGCCCCTGGATTTTCTTGTAGCTTTAGTACCGCTGCTGCTTTTATATTCCCTTCATCTGCCATAACTCGCAGTTTTATTTTACGCGATGCTGCAATTGCTATTTCTGACATAGCGAACAACGCACTGATCAAGATCAATAAGCTAATCCCGATTAAATCACCCATTTAACGCTCCAAAAAGTTAATGCTTTTTTAAAACAAAAAGCAGCTGGATTATAATCGGTTTTTTAAATGCGGCAATTTATATTTATAAAATATATTAAAGTGATTTAATTTCATGGAGTTACATTGATTTAACTGTTTTTAAAACTGTTTAAACACCTTCAAAGGCGACTTTTAATTGAGCAACTAAGGCCGGATCCATATTTATATTACAAGCAAAAAATAATGGAGACTGGGCTGTATTTAAGCTAAGTATAGGCTCAAGTAGCTCAAGCTTAGGCTCAGTTTTAACTCGGTAGTTAAATTGCTTTTTGTTAAGAACAACAAAGTCAAGAATATTGTGGCGGGTACGGATAAGCCTGTCTATTTTATCTAGGTTATCTATGAGTAATAAATGCCTGCTTTCACTGAAACCTCGCTCGAGTAAATAATGGTGACTAAAGTTATCACGCAGCACTGCTATTTTATATTTTTTGGCATCATTGAGAGTATTTAACTTTATATTTCTAGACTTAAGGGCATAGATAGCAGAATCAAAGCTTTCCAGTTCACCTACCCACTTAAACTTACTTTCTCGATTAGGTAATCGGACAATTGAAAATATACAGGTGTTTTTATCGCGTAGTGCTGCATTGTAAGATATGGCCCAGCTATGGGCAAACATAGTGTAATTTATGCCTGTACCTTCCAGCGCTTTATGAACTTTATCGACGGACCGGCCAGCGAGTTTGTTATCTTCGCTAAGGTACTGAAAGTCCGGAAAGACTTCCGTTACTATTGTAATTTCAGTTGCATCAACTTTAATACAGCTAATGAACAATAAAAAAATCAACAATTTCATTTAGCAAGGCCTCAACTAACTCATTATAAGTATTTAATAAATATAGCTGAGGCTTTATTAACTGCTAGTTTTTAGCCGTGTAATGCACATTTATACGCTGATAGTGCTAGTTTTTATAGCACCTACAGCTACTTGTTCATTGCACTAATTAAAAAAGCTGAAATTTTAGCTCCTTCTCTAAGCGTTATTTCAGAGCTTGATTGACCAACTAAAGAGCTGTCGGTAAAAGGCGCTATTTCCATCATGTCCGCACCCGTAATCGGGAACTCATCTGCAATGGCTGATAAAATATCAAGCGCATGCTGTGGTGTTAAACCATTATGCTCCGGCGTACCTGTGGCAGATGCAAACTGTGCATCAAGCGCATCAATATCAAAGCTTACGTACACTTCATCTACGTTATCGGCTTTTAACTGTGCAATTGCGTCGGCAGCAACCGCTGCTGCGCCGCGCTCAATGATTTCATGTGCCCAATGTTGCTTAACACCAAAGGTACTTTCCCAGTGCGCTTTTGGCTTGCCACTTGAGCGTATACCAAATTGAATTAAATGATGTGGCGCCGGTAAAAACTCTAATATATGTGTACACCACGAGCCAAAACATAAATCAATACCTAAGCGCTCAACAAGTAAATCGGTATGCGCATCAAAGTGAATAATAGCCGTGCGTTTACCTTGCTCACGTTTTGCTTTTAAGTACGCTTTGGTAAGTGAGTAACTAATTGAATGATCGCCACCAATACCAAATAATCCTTTATCTTTAAATGTTGCGTAAAAACTGTCGCACACATCTTCAGTGATTGATAATGGGCTTACGTAATACTCGTTATCTTCATTACCGTATAACGCTTTTTGGCAATTCGAAATGGTTTCATCATTTAGGTATTTATCATGAAGTAAATGTGGGATTACACGTACATCGCCTAAATCAAACGAATGACACTGCGGTTGCTGATCAATTAATGCTGAGCGCACAAACAATGGCCCCCAGTTTGCGCCGCGTAAAATACCACCGCCACAGTCTGAGCTAATACCTAGCATTACCGCTTTATGTGGAGAATTTGGTAGCTCATTTAAAGACTCACGCCACAAGTTATCAACGTTGTCAGTTTGCCCATAAAGTTTATTACGCAGTGCGGCTTTACGCTCTTTTGCAGTGTTTACAGTGTATACGCCATCACCCGGTGCGCACAAACAGTGCTCAACTTTGTTTTTAAATGCGTCAAATTGTGTGCTCATAATAAACTCCTTTGGTTTTTTCTGTACGTAGCTAATTAGTTTTGATTAGTTATGCAAAATAAATAAAAATGCCTAAACTTCAGATTAATGTCACTTTGGTAAATAAATTAGTGCCTAAAACAAATAGACACATTGGCTTTTAAGCAGTCAATATAAATTTAAACCATTGAATCTATGAGGTATTAACAAAATTAAGCTATTAACTATTTAATGCCAGCTACGCGCTCAGGTGATACTTATTATGTCTGCTTGCACAAGTCAACAGCGTAACTTTTTTGTGCATATGAGTGCGTGGTTGAATATTCATACTTGATGAATAAATCAAATAGCTACTTTAAATTAGTAAGACTTATTTGGAGGAGTTAAGGTAAAACGGACAATCGTCCTGTACTTGATAAACGTTTCTAGTAATGATGCTAGATTGACATAATTTATTATAAAAAGGCTTAGCTATGGAAAAGGTATTTCACTTAGGACTATGTATTGACGATCTAAAAGGTGCAAAACTTGCGATTGTACCAGGTGACCCTGATCGTGCTGCACGCATTTCACAATTCCTAGACAATCCAACCTGCCTTGCTCAAACTCGCGAATTCCATGTTTATTTAGGTCAATTAAATGGTCACTCTGTGGTTGTTTGCTCTACAGGTATTGGTGGTCCATCAACGTCAATTGCAGTAGAAGAATTAGCACAACTTGGCGTACGTAAATTTTTACGTATTGGTACAACCGGTGCGATTCAGCCACACATTAACGAAGGCGATATTTTAATTAGCCAAGCGTCTGTACGTTTAGACGGTGCAAGTCAGCATTTTGCACCGCTTAGCTACCCTGCTGTGTCTGACTTTTATGCAACACAAGCTATGGTACAAGCATGTAAAAACTTAAATATCGATTTCCATATTGGTATAACTGCATCAAGCGATACATTCTACCCAGGACAAGAGCGTTACGATACGCACTCTGGTTACGTTCCTAAATCACTACAAGGCAGCTGTGAAGAGTGGCAAAAACTAGGCGTGATGAACTACGAAATGGAATCTGCAACATTATTCACTATGTGTGCGGCATTGGGTTTACAAGCCGCATGTGTTGCAGGCGTACTTGTTAATCGTACTCGCCAAGAAATACCAAATGTAGACCATGGTGAAATTGAGCGTAAATCTGTAGCGGTAGTATTAGAAGCAGCTAAAGTATTACTTGATTAATAAAGGCTATATCAATAGTTTTTAGTTAGTGAGTTATTTAATTCGATACAATAACACGCTTAATAAAGCACAGCCTTAGCTGTGCTTTATTGTATGCGGGCAACTATTTTAATGGCGCGCTAATTACTCTAAGTGCGGGTAAATGCGTAAAACTGGCAAGCACAGCCTTTGCTACTTGCGACTGATTTTCTTGACCTGCCGTTTCTAACAATGTTATTCCTCTCACTGTGCTTTCGTTAAAGCTAAGCCCGGCTAAAAAGAACTGACTTAACGCGCTCTGTAATGGCGATAAACTTGGGCTGTAAGCGGCATTTTCGGCGTAACTTCCGTAGAAGTCTCCATCATCAAAAGTACTTATTTTTACGGCACTAAAGTTTTGGCTGTAAGGCACATAAGCATGGAGCGCAAATCGAGCAAGTTTTTTATCAAGGTCATCAACGCTGAACGTGGCTAGCTGTGGTTTTGGATTAAATAAGCTAAATTCGTTACCTAAATCGGTAGGACCAAATGAATACGGCAGTAACTCAGCAAGTTTAAATTGTTGAGTAGGAAGTAAAATATCAAACTCTTTTGCATCGGCTAGTTCGTTCATAAACTGGCGACAATATCCACATGGTGCATCGCTAATGGCTATTTTAACTATTTTTTTAGCGCCGTTTAACCATGCATTATTAATAGCCGATTGCTCTGCATGAACCACCAAACTTAATGCTTGATGATCAAATTCTACATTTGCACCAAAGTAAAAGCTCACCTCCCCTTTTTCATCAAGTGCTTTTACAATAGCACCCACATGAAAGTCTGATACTGGCGCAACGGCATACTCAGAAGCTAAAGGCACTAAACCTTGTAATAATGCATCATCTGACACATTAAGTTGCGAGCATAACTGCTTAATATTATTATAATTTAATATGCCACGTTGTGATTTTAACTGGCTACGTAATGACGCTGTTTGCGCTACGCTTAATGTGATGTGAGAATTTGTAAGTGCTGTATCTTGCTGTACAGTAAAAGTTGCTGAAGCCATAACATTTTATAATTATTCAATGGCTAAGTAGTTTAAAAGGTTAGTGTGTTAAATACCAGCCTATTCAACGCAAAAAAGGAGCACATCGCGTGCTCCCTTTTAATATCAATTGATATGACTGACAAAATAAAATGTTAGCCAGTATTACGCATACCTGCTGCAATACCAGTCATCGTGATCATTAATGCATTATCAATATCACCTTCGTTGTGTTTTTCCTCTGAGCGGGCACGGCGTAAAAGCTCAACCTGCAACAAGTTAAGTGGATCTGTGTATGGGTTACGTAAGCTAATAGACTCCTTAATCCAAGGCTGTTCAGCTAATAAGCTTTTTTGCGGGCTAAGAGACTGCACTAAGCTAATGGCTTCTTGAAGCTCTTTACGAAGCGTTACACCCAGTGGTTTGTACATATTTTCCACCAGCGCGTTATCGTAATGTTCACTCAACCAGCAATCGGCTTTACTAAATACCATTTCTAGCATTTCTAAGCGCGATCTGAAGAACGGCCACTGTAAGCTCATTTCATTGAGCGTTTCTGCACCATACTTATCAAGCGCGGCTTTTAAGCCTGTTAAAGCTCCTAACCATGCAGGAAGCATTAAACGGTTTTGACTCCAAGCAAAAATCCACGGAATAGCACGCAAACTTTCAACGCCACCATTTGGGTTACGTTTTGCTGGACGAGAACCAAGCGGTAACTTAGAGAGTTCAAGTTCAGGAGTTGCCATTCTAAAGTAAGGCACAAAATTTTCATCATGACGAACCACATTACGGTAGTGTTCACACGACTCCTCACTTATTAGCTTCATTACTTCGCGCCATTCTGGTTTTGGCTCCGGCGGCGGTAACAGGTTACTTTGTAGTACGGCGCCGGCATAAATATTTAAGCTTTGCAGTGCTACATCGGGTAAACCAAATTTAAAGCGGATCATTTCGCCCTGCTCGGTTACACGTAAACCACCTTTTAGTGAACCTGGCGGTTGTGAATGCAGCGCTTGTGCAGCGGGTGCACCACCACGCCCTACTGTGCCACCACGCCCATGGAATAAAATCAGCTCAATACCGCGTTCATCGGCCAGTTGTACAAGTTTATCCATTGCTTCGTACTGCGCCCAGCCTGCTGCCATCATGCCGGCATCTTTAGCTGAATCCGAATAACCAATCATTACATTTTGTGTGTTTTTAATGTGCCCACGATACCAAACATTATCAAGCAATGTAGTAATAACATCACTGCCTGCGTTTAAATCATCGAGTGTTTCAAACAACGGCGCAACAGGTAAATCAAAGCTACAACCGCTTTCTTTTAACAACAGTTGAACGGCTAAAACATCTGACGCTGTTCGTGCCATCGAAATAATATACAAACCAAATGTCGCTTCGTCTTGTTTGGCAATTACATCAAAGGTATCAAGTACTTCTTGTACATCTGGGCTTGGTTGCCAATGCTTTGGAATAAGCGGTCTACGTGAATTAAGCTCAGCAAGTAAAAATGCTTGTTTGTCTTGCTCTTGCCATTGGTTGTAGTCGCCTAAACCTAAATAACGAGTCAACTCAGAAAATACATCGCCATGGCGAGATGAATCTTGTCGAACATCCAACTTCGCTAAACGCAGGCCAAAACTGTTTATACGATACAACAAATCGAGCAGCAAGCCATTAGCAACTACTTTCATATTGCACTTTAACAATGAGCGATAACAAACCTCAACCGGGTGTTTAAGCTGATTAATATCTGTAATTAAGTCTTGAGAATCGCTGCGCTTATTTTTAATCTTAGCGCCTAAATGCACAACGGTTTCAGCTACTTGGCTTTTAAGATTTTTAAGAACAGCTCTGTATGGTTCAAACTCTTGCCCTGCAAGCTCAATTAGCTCTTCACTAGCATCTGACATAGACAACTCAGCACTGAGCGTGTCTAAATCGCTGCAGTACAGGTTAAGCGCCATCCAGCGACCGTGGTCAAGGACTTGCGTTGTTACCTGCGATGTTACAAATGGATTACCATCACGATCTCCGCCCATCCAAGACGTAAACTCAATCGGGCTATAATCTGTTGGTAACTCTAAACTTAACTGCTCTTTAACATTTGCTGAAAATTCACGTAAAAAGCGCGGAACTGCATGCCAAAGGCTGTTTTCTATTACGGCATAACCCCATTTGGCTTCATCTACAGGCGTTGGGCGAGAACGACGAATATCATCGGTATGCCAAGCTTGGCTAATCAGTTGCTCAATACGATTCAAAATATTGTCCCGCTCTTGCACTAAATTATCTTTTCGTTCAAGCGACGCTAAACAATCACTTAATTCAACGTGTTTGTTAATAATAGTACGGCGCGTCACCTCTGTAGGGTGAGCGGTTAAGACTAAATTTATGTGGAGTTTTGAAAGTGTTTCGGCCAAATGATTACCATCTAACTGACCTTGTTCTGCTTTTGTAGCTAACGTTTGTAATGTTTGAGTGAGAGGGTTTTGTTGACCAAAGCCAACATCATTAAAACGCGAAACGGTATGAAATTGCTCTGCTACGTTAGCAAGGTTTAAAAAATGATTAAATGAACGGGCAACCGGTAAAAGCTCTTCGTCACTAAGCGCATGAAGTACTTCTATAAGCGCTTGTCTGTCGTCTTCGTTACCACTGCGAGATGATTTTGATAAAGCACGAATTTCTTCTACTTTGTCTAAAATCGCTTGACCTTGGGCATCTTTGATTGTTTGTCCTAGTAGTTGCCCTAGTAAATTTACATTACCTCGCAAGGCGGCGTATTGTTCACTCATTTATCAGTCTCCATTTTTTCGTAGGACACTATTAATATCATTATGAGAGCAAATTTAATAGATCGATTTACAAACCATGCCCGTAAAAAAGCATATATAAAATAATCACAAAGCGATTATATGATCATTTTTTACGATGGAAATTGCCCACTATGCAGTACAGAAATGAATCAGCTAAAACATGCTGACAGCAAAAATCTGATTACGCTTGAAGATCTTAACGCGGTCGACTTCAGTGAGCGCTACTCACATATTGATAAAGACAAAGCAATGACTTACCTTCAAGCACAAAAGCAATCAGGTGAAATGATCTACGGGCTTGATGTAACTTACGAAGCTTGGAAAATAGTAGGTAAACATAGCTGGTTGAAAATTTTTCGCTTGCCAATAATTCGCTTATTCGCAGACTGTGGGTATTTGTTATTTGCCAAGTACCGACACTCCATCAGCCAATTATTAATGCCAAACACAACCTGTTCTAATGGGCAATGCAGTTTAAAAACCAAGGGTAGAAAATGAAAACCATTGTTTTATTTGGCGCTAGTAGCGCTATTGCAAAAGCGTATGTTGAGCACTTAAATAATCATGCATCGCAATTTAAAGTACTGTGTGTAAGCTCAAGTGAACAAAACAGTATTACCTCTACAAATATTGAGCACTTTAGTACCGACTACAGTGCTAAAAGTTTGGCATCGTTCACACAACTATTAAAAGATATAAAAGCTGACTTACATCAAGTTATTATGTTTAATGGTAAGCTTCATAACGCTCAGCACATGCCAGAAAAAAAGTTAGAAGACTTAAACGCTGATTACTTTAATGAATTACTTTGTGCAAATACACTCACGCCATTATTGTGTTTACAGAGCATAATGCCGCTGTTAACACACAAAACGCAGTGTACTGTTACAGCACTGAGCGCTCGCGTAGGAAGCATTAACGATAATAAATTAGGTGGTTGGTATACGTATCGCGCATCAAAAGCAGCGCTTAACATGCTATTTAAAACAGCCGCTATAGAGCTTGCTAGGCGCGCTAAAAATACTAAACTTATATTGTTCCATCCAGGGACTACCGACACAGCACTTTCAAAGCCTTTTCAAAAAAATGTACCCAAAGGTAAATTATTCACGCCTGAATTTGTGGCTGAACAACTTTTTGAATTAACAAATAATAACCCTGATCTAAAACTAAACGGCGAACCCGCTTATTTAGACTGGCAAGGCTCAACCATACCTTGGTAAGGATTTTTAATGCATTTTACTAAAGCACAAATTGACGCACTTGAAAAACATACCCGTACACATTTAATAAATTCACTTTCAGGTTTTAAAAGTGCAAATTTAATTGGCACACAAGACTTACAAGGAAATACGAATTTATCGATAGTGAGTTCTGTTATTCATTTGGGCGCACATCCGCCATTGGTAGGTATGATAATGCGCCCTCATAGTGTTCCTCGTCATACGTTTGAAAACATTTTACAAACGGGCACTTACACTATAAATCAAGTAAATAAATCAATTTACAAACAAGCTCATCAAACCTCGGCTCGTTACGACAAAGAAGAATCTGAGTTTGATGCAACAGGCCTAACGCCTGAATACTTAAACGACTTTGTAGCCCCTTTTGTAAAAGAAAGTCGTTTAAAATATTCTGTTAAATTTGTAGAAAGCCAGCATTTAGCTATTAATGGCACTGAGCTCGTCATTGGCGAAATTATGGATGTGTATTTAGATGAAGTAGCACTTCAAAGTGATGGTTTCCTAGATTTACAAGCAATAGAAACAGTGGCAGTAACAGGGCTTGATAGCTACCACACAAGTAATAAACTAACGCGCTTACCATACGCTAAAAAATAACATGACCTTTTAAGAGGCTATAAACTAATAGCCTCTCATCGCATAACATTGAATTTTACCTTGGTATGAAACAGACTAGGGAGTGTTGGCCTTTGTGGATTGAAATTTGTTCAATCTAGGGGCTATTTAATCGCGGCGCAAGGTTTGTAACCTAGTGGGCTAAGTAAAAACCGAGCAACAAAGAGTAAATTGTCCCTAGACAGAACCCTTCGGGCAGTGCATGTTTGGCATTTATCCTGCGTTATCGCCTATTTATGGGGAACAACCACATTTCATAGACTCTGCCTTGCTTAAATACCAAACACACTGCTGAAAATTCAACCACCAAAAACCAACGCGCCCTAATAAAATCCAAGGAGAAAAATATGTCCACCATAGGTATAGGTACACAATCAAGCGAGCAAGCGCTGGCAAGCCTAAGTAATATGACGCAAACGCTAGCCCCTATTACGCCTGCCGAGCATTTAGAGCGCATAGCAAAGGCGCAAGCGTATATGCTTGCAAACAACATAGATGCAATTTATTTAAACGCTGGCACCAACCTAACCTACTTTACAGGTATGAAATGGTACGCGAGCGAGCGCATGGTTGGCGCAATATTACCCGCCCTTGGTGAAGTACAATACATTGCGCCTTATTTCGAAATTGGCTCTTTAAACGGATTTAAAGTTATAGATGGTCCTATTCACGGGTGGCAAGAGCACGAAAATCCTTATGCACTTTTTGTTGAAGTACTAAAAAAGTTAAATATTAATGAAAACGCAACCATTGGCATTGATGAAAGCGCACAATTTTTTATATTCGACGGCATTAATAAAGCACAAACGGGTTTAACACTCATAAACGCACAACCTGTAACGGCGCATTGCCGCATGCATAAATCAGTTAATGAGCTTAGCTTAATGCAGCGCGCGATGGATATGACCTTAGCCGTACATCAAGCCACAGCAAGCATGCTTTATGAGGGAATAACCACCACCGAAGTAGAAGCCTTTATTAAGCAAGCACACCAAAAAGTAGGCGCGCCAGGTAACTATTTTTGTATTGTTTTATTTGGTGTTGCAACTTCTTTTCCGCACGGTGTTAAAGACGCCCAAGTACTTAAAAAAGGCGATATGGTATTAATTGATACCGGCTGTAAAGTACACGATTACCTATCAGATATAACCCGTACCTATGTATTTGGCGAACCAACCATGCGCCAACGCATGTTTTGGGATCATGAAAAAGCAGCGCAAATGGCGGCATTTAATGCAGCTAAAATTGGTGCCACCTGCGAAGACGTAGACGCGGGCGCACGTAACTATTTAGCAGCGCAAGGGCTAGGCCCGCATTACCAAACACCGGGTTGCCCGCATCGAACGGGTCACGGCATTGGGCTAGATATTCACGAATGGCCATACTTAGTTGGCGGTGATAAAACCCCACTTGTCCCAGGCATGTGCTTTAGTAACGAGCCAATGTTAGTTATACCTGATGAATTTGGCGTACGTTTAGAAGATCATTTTTACATGACCGACAACGGCCCTCATTGGTTTACAGAGCCTAGCCATAGCATTGACGACCCATTTGGGCTTAATGCCTAAAGATTAGTACCTTCTAAAAGAGCAGCTGTTTAGCTGCTCTTTTTAGTTTGGTATTGATAAAGCTAAATTAATCCCAATATCCTTTTTTATACTTAGTTATAAGCAATCCTCAAAAGGATAAATATGAAAAACTTTAAAATTGATATCGTTTCAGACGTAATGTGCCCTTGGTGTGTAGTGGGTTATAAAAACCTAGAAACTGCATTAGAGCAACTCAAAGACGAAATGAGCGCAGATATTACGTGGCATCCTTTTGAACTAAATCCAGATATGCCAATTGAAGGTCAAGACTTAAACGAACATTTAATGCAAAAGTACAACCTAAGTGAAGAACAAGGCGACGAAAATCGTAAAAACATGTTCGAAGCGGGACAACGTGCAGGCTTTACCTTTAATTTTGATGGCAAACGCATCATGATCAACAGCTTTGATTTGCATCGTTTATTAATGTGGGCACGTGAAGAAGGTAAGCAAACGAAGCTAAAACTCGCCTTTTTTGAAGCGCACTTCACAGATTTAAAATACTTAAATCAAGAAGAAGCACTGCTCGACGTTGTTGAAAAAGTAGGTCTTGATAAAGAAACTGCGCGCGGTATTCTACATTCAGACAAATACGTACAAGACGTACGCCAAGAGCAAGACCGCTTTAAACAGATGGGTATTACGTCAGTACCTACATTTATCATAAACGATAAATATGCACTTACTGGCGGACAACCAAGCGACTCATTCATTCAAGCACTTAAACAAATTAGTGAAGAAGAAGCCAAGCAAGATGCTTAACGAGTAAAATTGTTGTTTAATACTTAAAAAAGGCTGCAATGTGCAGCCTTTTTTTACTACGTATAAGTAAGCGAACAAGAATTATCTTACTATAAACTTATTTGATATTTTATCGTCAAATGACAGTATTAAATGCGCGTGACTATTTGTAATATCACAAGCGGTTTATCTCTAACACAGCCTTTTGGATTCTCGTAAATGAACTTCACTGTATAAAAATTAGGATAGGTATCTGTAGTGGTTAACTAATCTCGGCTGATGGGTAGAACGCTCAGGCAACGCTATTTTCGTCTGCGTAAAAATTTAAGTTAAACACGTAGGTTGGATAGAGCGTAGCGAAACCCAACGAATATTCAATATTAGACAACTAGCCTAGCAGAGAAGGTAACCACCACCCTTCAAATATATTTGAAAACGTAGGTCGGATAAGTAAAGCGCCATACGACACAGTAACTTATTTGAGTTTCGACGAACATAAACAGCTAATTTATTTAGCAAAAAAAAGCAAGACAGGTACCTCAATTGAACAAGTAAAGCTAACCCAATTAAGATGGGTTTCACGTTAATTTATTCGCAAGAAGCTAAAGGAAAACCCCATAATACCATCATCAGATCATTGGCATTTAAGTAGATACGAATCCTATTTAGGTGCTGGAAGACACATACGCCCTACGATGAATCAACTTACTTAACTGCATTAAAAAGTAAGGGATCACCGCTGTTAAAATTTGCGGTGGAAAGTGAGCTTTAGCGCTTGCTGTCCACCTCAGGGCGTGTTGTTATGTGCTTATTATATCTCTAGTTAACATTTGATAGATACTTATTAAATAAGTTAAAACAATAACGCAAGAGATAGCTGAAATACTACTATTAGGGAAAAAATACCAAGCTGCTACAATTAAAATACTTCTTAACACAGCATGAATTAAGCCAACAGGATGATTAACGATCCAAGAATATACTACCCAATGAAGTCCTAATCCAACGCCTAAACTCAAAGGAACAAATTCAGGTATATTTAAAAGTAATGGTATATGGACTACCCAAAGAAGATTGACCATTAAGATGCATAGACCCATTAGTTTCGCTAAAGGATTGGATGAGGAAACTAAGTTCTCTTTCCTAAATTTAGCAATTAATAAAGCTATAGGAAAAATCCCGCCTGTTGAAAAAGTAAAATATAAATAGAAATATTTGCGCTAAATTGTGTACTTAAAAGCCCAACTAAACTCCAAATAATGGCTCCAGCAACCGGCATTGAAATAGATCTGTTTGAAGATTTTTCAAATTCTTTTCTGTATTCATCTAATGTCAAAATACTCTCTCCTTGCTTGAGTAATTCTCAGACTTATTGAAGCACATAACTCTCTGTTAATGGGCAAAATATTATTGGCTAAAATTAGCGACGAAGGAGCAAAAGCCAACTGTATTTTGTCCTTGTTAAACAGCTTATTATATTTTAAATTCTAATGTTTCTTCTCGATATACTTTGACAGTTTTACCATTTAACAATGCAGGCTTATAAACCCACTTGCCAAATGCACGCTTAGCCTCTTTTTCGAAGACTCCCTTGGGCTGAGAATCTAAAACCTGTATTTCAGTAACTTTACCATTTTCGGTAATAACAGCAGACATTTTAATCCATCCCTCAAGCTTTTCTTCTGCGGCTTTTTTAGGATAAATAGGTGAGATATGAATAATCCATTTAGTTGGAGCGTCAACTTGATCTAGTTGATAAACAGTTGGGTCTGTATTTTGATCTTTTTGAGTTGACGCACAACTTATTAAAGTTGAGCAAAGTAAAATAGTTAGAAGGTTACGCACGAATCATCCTTAAAATATAACGCTTACATAAGCGGAAAAATATAGTTGGCTATAATGTTTGAGGAACGAAAAACAGCCAACTGTAATTTTTCCGTTTAATATTCTTGTTATATGCTTTCGTTTGCCACTTCATGGTCTAGCCAAACGTGTTCATCTTTACCACCTAAATTAAAACGGTAGCCAACCAAATGGTAGCGCCATGTATAACGCTAATTCAGGGCGTTTCTCAATTAAATGATGGAAATGTACGGTGACCAGTGAATCTAAATTACCATCATATTCATCGGTAGTTAACCACCAACCGCTCATATGTTCTGGTGAAGGGTATCTAACACCTTCCACCGGAACAACACTCTCATAAATACCTTTAGAAATAGTTACAAGTTGAGTTTGTTCTACAGGTGAAAATTTAGCACCAAAGTGATCACAGCATTCTTTTTGGTTAAACTCGATATTCAAAATATTACACTCAACCCGATAAAAGCATATAACGCCGTTTTAAGCGGCTTGTAATTGTTTGCTAAAATGTGAAGCGAAGCGGAACCGAGCAAACTGTTACGAGTCCTAAAAGTTAGGATGGGTGTCAATGCTATTTCATGCAGGTTCCCAATGACGTTGTCAGTAGATACAAGCTTCTTCATTGGTTTCCTATAACTGAGCATATCACTGCCTTAAACAGCGAAGTAAACATAGATTGTTTTGGGTTATTACGCTAAAGTCACACCAAAAAAAACGAAGCTTATGCAGTTTGATGGAAGGCTGCGTTATACATTTTACTTAGTGTATACTTTACCCATTATCCTAATTTCTTTAATGGAGTCTGGTGCAAGTTCAAAATAAAACTTTTGCTTTTTACCCGCTTTACTGGGTATGGTGACATTTAAAGGATTACCTTCACCTTTAGCCAGATTAGTAGCATAACCATCAATATCTATGGCAATTATATTTTCAGACTCGACTAAGTTTATTACTCGAACTGGATGTTCGTTACTATTTTTAAAACCTAATTCAATGGAAGATACCGTATCCGACTCCTTATTCACGTTCAATAGCTTTATACTTAGATATTTTTCAAGATCGGTTCCATTGTCAATTAAAACTGCTCCATCTTGACTTAAGCCTGTTTTGCGACCTTCATCCACCCCCTCGTCTGCACCTTCGATTAAATCTTTACTGAACTTTACTAGACCAGAAACCATTGACTTTGTGGTTTCAGTAACTGTATTTTCCTTTTCAGCTTCGGCATACGATAGAGAACTAACAATTAATAAATATACAAATAAAATTTTTTTCATTCTAATCCCAAGTTAATCTAGATATTTACACAAAAATGTATAAAAATTTTGTCTTCGTCATTTTTGTTTTATAAATAGACAAATGTCCATATATTACAATGTATTTATCTTAGCCATCAAATAAACACCTGTAAACAATTAGTTAACTCCAAAACCTTTTAAGTTAGTGCAAAAATACACCGAAATGGTGGAGATCAGTAATATTAGACAAAACAACAAGAGCTGTTTATTTATACAGTTTTTTTATTAAGGAGGAAATTAAGAAAGTTAAGATGATACCCATCCTAATTCTTAGTTCGCCAAAATATAAAATTTAGGATAGGTGATGAGAAGGACGCTTGCTAAGACGCGTCAATTATTAAACAGTTTAAATAAACTAAGTACGATAAAGTACTTTAATTACATGCCAGCCAAATTTTGTTTTAACCAGATGTGGCTCTAAAATTGCACCTTTAAATGCAATTTTGTCAAACTGTGGAACCATTTGGCCGCGTCCAAATTCACCTAAGTCTCCGCCTTTTTTGCCCGATGGGCATGACGAATACTTTTTAGCTAAGGTTTGAAACTTTGCACCTTTACCCAATTGCTTAATAATATCTTCTGCAATTTCTTTGTGCTTAACCAAAATGTGAAGTGCATGTGCTGTGTTTGCCATTAAAAAAGCCTTTTATACCGTTAGCTAAAATTAAACGCGGCGATTTTAGCACAGCCACCTAAACCTAGCATCTACTTATAGCTAACCAATCTAATAATTGGCAACACTCAATAGTACACTTTAATTCACGAAACCTGATATTTGATCTAAGCAGCTATATTCAGGGTCTGAGAATGGGCTTAACCTAGTTACTTTCCTTATTCGTGGTGCTTTACTTTTTTCATGGCTGGAAATAACGCCCTCCACTAAAAGCATTCTATTGCTACAACGCTTAACAAACCCCTCCGTTACATCACCGTAAAATGGGAATACTAAGTATTGCTTTGACATATTCTCTAAAGCTGCACGATCTTCATAAAAATCAAGGTGTCCATAATATCCAACTAAGCACACTTTAGTTCCAATCAGCTCACTTTGATTCTTAAATAGTTGACCCCATGATACTTTTTTACATTCAATATTTTCCTGTAAAGGAAATGCTTTTACAGAAAAAACAGCTACTATTAAAAATAACAATTTAGACATAGATATAAATTTTTTCATATTTTCCTCCTATGTTTACAATAAGAAAAATTATACATTTGGCTTCTATTAATTTTCGGGGAGGATAGCCCTATAACGCATCCGTACACTCTAACCTGAGAGGCCTAGCCATTTTATAACCTATCAATTTGTATAAATTAATACCTCAAGATTAGTAGTAATCAACCAAAGGCAAGAAGAAAAAACCCTAACAGCTGACCGATGCATAAGCAGCTTATATTGCATCATTGCGGTTATTCCACTGCTTAAAGTATTTGTCTAATGGAGCACTATGATTCAAAACATTAGTAAATTTCTTTACCTGCGTTCAGGTTAAATAATGTTTAGCATCCTCTGGGTTGGGAATTCTGCAATACTGATATTTTCCAAATAACGAATACCGATTTAAAGCAACCCTATCGTATAACCAATTATTAAACCTATTTGGCAAAATACTGAATACGTTTGCTAGCTTGTATGGGTAACCTAGCTGCTTAACAACGTTAAAAAAAGCATGACTTTGTGTATACGCTTTACCGTTTTCAACAAACACCATTGAGACATATTCACTTGTTGAAAAACCAAAATGCGTTAACAACAGTTCCCCTTTTGGAGATTGCACGCTGCATAATTTAAAAATAGTATTAGTGTCGTGAGCAATAATAAAGTTACACCACGCGCTGCAAAGCTTACATTGCGCATCAAATAATATAATTTTTTGATTTTGTATTATTGTCGCTGCATCATCGCTCATAACACTTTCCTTAAATTAAGTACTAAATTACTGCTGCACCGGCTTTTTTTGTAACTTGCGCTGCAAAGTACGTCTATGCATATTAAGTTGCCGCGCGGTAACCGACACATTGCCATTATTACTGTGTAATACTTGTTGAATATGCTCCCACTCTAAACGCTCTGGTGACATAACCGCATCATCAATAACACTCGATGCCGATGCCACAGGCTCGGTGTTAAGCGCTTTTAATAATGTTGCCATATCAACCGGCTTAGTAAGGTAGTCGTTTGCGCCTAAACGCATTGCCTCTACTGCGGTTGCTATACTTGCAAACCCAGTTAGTAAAACAATATGAGCCTGAGTGAGCAAACTACGCAGCGGCTTTATGAGTGCAAGTCCGTTGTCGTCACCTAGTTTCATGTCTAATAAAACAAAGTCGGGCAATAGTTTGCGCGCAGCAAGTAACGCATCACTTTGATTATGCGCCACCTCGCAGGTAAAGCCTTGTTTAGTTAGGCGCCTTGCTAGTGTGCTGGCTAAATTAATGTCGTCTTCAATTATAAGTAACTTCATGAGGCGTTATTCTCAGTGTTTACAATAGCGAGTTTAACTTTGGCGACAGCGCCGCCATCGATATGGTTAAACAAGGTAAGTGAGCCATTTAAACGCTCAAAAGTAACGTTTGATAAAAGCACAGCAAGCCCCATTCCTTGATCACTTGGCATAAGTTGCCCGCCCAGCTCTGCTAATTGCGATGATGAAAAGCCAGGGCCAAAATCGCGAATTAACAAGTAAACGCATTCACTATGTAAGTTATCTTGCTGCCAACTCAGCTCTAATTGAGTTTGACCTTGTTTTTGATTAGCGAGCGCGGCGTTTTGCAATAAATTTAAAATAGCAGGCAATAACATGGCATCACTTATCAATGTTGCTGCAATAGGTGGCGTAATCCATTTAATTTGCTGATCAGGGTATTGCAGTAGAAGTGTGTCTGTAATTTGTGTCTGCAGTTGCTTTACGGTGGTATGCTCTTGCGAATTTTTAAGACGTAATTGCTCTGAGAGTTTTCTAAAGTCGTTAAGTTGCGTACTACACTGAGTAAGCGGCGCTTGCATGTGCTTAACAATGGGGTTGTTTGGTTGGTCTTCTAATAACTCTTCAAACAATAGCTGTAAATTTGCAATTGGGGTCGCTAGTTGATGGGTTATTTGTGCAGCGGCCCCATCAAGGGTAACAAGCTGTTCATTACGTAATTGTTTTTCACGCACGTTTGCAATAATTCGCTCTCGCTCTTTAAGTGCCCTGCTCATTGCGCCAATCACTAATGCGATTACGCTAGCACTTAAAACAAAATTAACCCACATGCCAATAAAGTGACCACTCATATTCATTTGATGCATGCTGTGATCGGGCATCTTAATCAGTAAAAAACTGTATGCGGCAATAGCTAATACCGCAATATAAGCTAATCCTTTTTCTCGCAGCGTAACAGCAGCGATCATTATTGGCAGCAATAACAGTGATACAAATGCATTGGTTGCACCGCCACTTAGTGAGAGCAAAACCGTTAAAAATAATACATCAGCGGTTAGCTGCATCAACATACCCAAAGGTTTAGCGCGGCTTACATTACGATAGGCAAACAGGCTAATAAGCTGAAACACAGCCTCAACGGCAATAACAATCAGTAAAGGCAGTAATGCAATTTGATGTTCAAGTAAAAAATAAACGCTAAGCACCGCGATTAATTGCACCGCAATAGCGCCGCTTCGCAGCATTAATAGTCGACTAATGGTGGGGTCGGTTTGCATTAACAAGAGGTTATTGCCCAATCAAATATTTAATAAGGTTATTTTAACGGTTATGTAATTTTTAATCATCATCCATCGAAATTGAAAACGGCGCACAAGGCGTTCCTTGGTGAAACACCATTTGCCATTGCTCACCTTGCTTACGCCAAAGCGACATACGCAATGAATAATTAAATTCACTGCGAGCAGAGCGCCTATAAGCTGCTTGATAACTAAGTTGCACTACATCATCGCTCAGCATTCGGCCCTTAAAATGCTGATTATAAAACTGTGGCACAACCTCGGTAGGTAAGCGGGTAAGTACTTGGTATTTATTAAATGTAGTGCCATTGGCAGCAATTTCGATAAATTCATCATCGAGTAAAGCATCTAATGCGCGCTCAGATTGGCGAACTTCTGGGTCTAGTAACTGGCGCTCAGCGTCAATCAAATGATTAAACAACGACACTTTTATTTTGCTGCTCATAACCTTCCCTATTGTTTATAAACTTGCCCGGCTTTCATAACAAATTGCACGTTTTTAAGTACGTCGATATTTTTAAGCGGTGAGCCATTCACACTGATAATATCTGCTTGTTTACCAACACTCAAGTCGCCAATGAATGCGCTTTGCCCCAGCAGTTTAGCTGCATGTATGGTTGCTGATTTAATAGCTTGGGCTTCGCTCATTCCATTGTTTACCATTAAACTAAATTCGTTAGCATTGAGCCCATGACGCGACACCCCAGAGTCTGTTCCAAAAGCTATATTAACCTTGTTTTTCAGTGCAAGTTTAAACGAAGCCTGCATTTTTGGAGTCACTTCACGCACTTTGTCGGCTATTGCCGGTGGCATATTTGGATTTGTAAGCACCTCTTCACTTACCGTTGCACCCGCTAAAAGCGTCGGTACTAAATAAGCTCCCGTTTTTTTAAATAACTTTATTGCCTCTTTATCTAAATAAGAGCCATGCTCAATAGAATCTACACCGGCTTTTAAGGCCGCTTTTATACCTTGTGTACCGTGTGCATGCGCTGTAACTTTACGCCCCAAGTGATGAGCAGTATCAACAATTGCAATCAGCTCTGCATCTGTAAGTTGTTGGTTAACACCAGCAGCGGTATTACTTAGTACTCCACCCGTGGCAGTAATTTTAATTACATCAGCGCCACTTTTAATTACCTCGCGTACCGCACGGCTACAATCATCCGCGCCATTACAAATACCAATCCCGCCTGTAACCGCATCTGTAATATCTTTTCGATAACCGTGCATATCTGCGTGTCCACCGGTAGGCGATATTGTATTACCCGCTGCAAAAATGCGAGGGCCGTTAATATCATTTCGTTCAATAGCACGTTTTAGCGGAAATATTACTTTATGATCGCTACCTAAATCCCGCACTGATGTAAACCCCGCATCAAGCGTACGTTGTAAATATTTGATTGAGCGCAAAGCATAATCGGCATCATATTCTGTTGCCCAGCGATGAGGGTTTGCTTTAGCATCTCGCTCAAACGTAACGTGAACATGCATATCAATAAGACCAGGCATTACAAATTGATTTTTAAGATTGATAATATCGGCATCAGGTAGGTTAAGTTCTGCCTTTGTAAGGTAGCCACTTTTAATGGCTGTTATTGTATTATCTGTTATGACTAACGTTTGCTCTGTTTTTACTTTTTGATCCTCGGATGCAAGTAAACTGCCCGCATAAATAATTTTATGCTGTTGAGCAAATGCCCCATTTGTTATTAACGCCATCGTTATTGCAGTGAATGTTGTTATTAATGTTGTTTTCATACTTGCTCCTTTTTTATACTAGCAATACCTTAAATAACCTGTAATTGCGAATATTTACGATACAAAGCATGCTATAAACTAGTCTTGAAAGCCGTTTTTTGGTATAACTCCCCCATTAGTAACACATGTCAGACCACCTTAAGAGAACATACTATGCCTTACGCACATATCACTGGTTGGGGTAAATGCATTCCACCAGCAAGCATTAGCAACGATGAAATTAGTGAAATAGTTGATACCACCGACGAGTGGATAACCACGCGTACAGGCATTAAATCTCGCCGAGTGAGCCATGTAAGTACCGCCGATCTAGCAACCGTTGCTGCTAAGCATGCTATTGCCTGCGCAGGCGTTGATCCTAAAGATATTGATTTAGTGATATTAGCAACCTGTACACCTTCTACTGTTGTGGCAAATACCGCCTCGCAAGTGCAAAAAAATATTGGTGCAACCGGTGCTGCCGCAATGGATACAAACGCAGCATGTTCGGGCTTTTTATATGCATTGCAAGCTGCTACAGCACAAATTCAAGCCGGTATGATCAAAAAAGCAGTCGTTATTGCCGCTGAACGTATGACCTGGTACGTAAACTGGGCACGTCGCGACAGCGCTGTTTTATTTGGTGATGGCGCAGGTGCAGTAATACTTGAAGCAGCAGATACGCCAGCGGGTTTACTTGGTACCAAAACTGGTTGTGACAGTGAAGACCGCGATATTTTACACATCACTAATTTTGGTAGCGATTTAAATAAATATGAGCCAATTGGCCCATCTGATTTATTATTTGAAGGTCGTGAAATTTTCAAACGAGCTGTAAAAGGCATGAGTGAAGCGTGCGACGACGTGCTTAAACAAGCCGATTTGAGCCTTGATGATATTAATGTACTCGTTCCACACCAAGCTAACTTACGTATTATTCAGGCTATTCAGCATCGTTTAAAAGTACCTGACGAAAAAGTGATGGTTAACATTGGTGAATATGGTAATACCTCGGCGGCTACTATTGCTATTGCGTTATGTGAAGCCGTTGAGCAAGGGTTAATTAAACCGCATTCAAACATTATGTCTGCTGCATTTGGTGCAGGCCTTACCTGGGCTGCAAGTTACATAAAATGGGGCGAACGTGTAACGCCTATTAGTGTAAGCGATGCTGCTTTACCGCCGTGTGATAAAACTGGTTTAGAGCTTGTAGCACCGGCCGTTAAAGCATGTAAAGAAGCGCAGCCAAGCTAATACAACATGTAATAAGCAACATATAAAACGCACTTATTTAAGTGCGTTTTTGCTTTTTAAGGAATTAAATTTGAAACTTTTAGGTATTCACCACGCTGCGATTATTTGTAGTGACTATGCACGTTCTAAACACTTTTATAGCAATGTACTTAAACTTAACGTTATTAATGAGCACTTTAGAGCTGATCGTAATTCATATAAATTAGATTTAGCCATGCCCGATGGTAGCCAAATAGAGCTATTTTCGTTTGATGGTTCGCCCGAAAGACCCAGCTATCCCGAAGCACAAGGCTTAAGGCATTTAGCTTTTAAGGTAGCAGATATACAAACTGCAAAAACGTATTTAGAGTCGTGCGATGTAAACGTTGAGGATATTAGAGTGGATGAAATAACCGGCAAAAAGTTTACCTTTTTTGCCGATCCAGATGACTTGCCACTTGAGCTTTATGAGGTTTAAAACTCATAAGCTCAAGTTCTTACTATTGAATCAAAAACTTATTTATTAAAACGATTTTGTAAGTAGTTAAATACAGCACGAATACCTAATGCTTCACCACCCGTTGGACGACCTGGTAATGCACGTAAGTTCCACGCCATTACATCAAAATGTACCCACGGTGTTGTTGGTTCAACAAATTCTTTTAAGTAAAGCGCTGCAGTAATAGCACCACCAAACGGTGTACTTGCGCAGTTTGCCATATCGGCTACATCACTTTTTAGTAAGCTTTTATATTGCTCAAACAACGGAAGTTGCCAAACAGGGTCATGGACACTTAAACCTGCATCAATAATACCGTTTGCTACATCGCGCTGCGTTGAGAAAAAGCCCGGAAGCTCCGTGCCTAACGCAACACGACATGCACCCGTGAGGGTAGCAAAATCAATAATTAGCTCAGGATTATCGTTTTGTGCTTCGCTTAATGCATCACACAATACTAAGCGCCCTTCTGCGTCTGTATTATCAATTTCGACCATAATGCCTTTGCGTGTTTTAACAACATCGCCAGGGCGAAATGCATTGCGCGATACTGCATTTTCAACAGCGGGTACAAGCACTCGTAATCTAATTGGTAAGTTAGCTGCCATAATAAGCTGTGCTAGTGCAATTACGTGCGCCGCGCCGCCCATGTCTTTTTTCATGTTACGCATGCCAGAGCTTGGTTTTAAATCAAGTCCGCCCGAGTCAAAACATACGCCCTTACCTACTAGTGTAATTAATGGAGCATCTGTTGCGCCCCATTTTAAATCAAGTAAACGCGGTTTATTTTCGCTTGCACGACCCACCATGTGAATAGTCGGGTAGTTTTGCTCTAGTAACTCATCGCCAATCCACTGTGAAAATTCGCCATTGTAAGTTGCAGCTAAATCTTCCATTACTTGCGATAAATGTTGCGGCATCATATCTACCGCTGGAGTATTAACTAAATCACGTGCAAGTGTAATGGCATCAGCTTGTTGGCTAATACGGTCAAACAACACTTTATCGCTAATGGCTAATTGCGCTTTTGCTGTTGGTTTTTCTTTATATTCACTAAATTCGTAACCACCAAGCACAAACCCTAAAGCAACTTGCTCTACAAAAGCGCTCTCGCCTTGAATTTGATAAGTACCAGTAGGAAGTGTATTTGCTAAATTACCCGCAGCCCAAAAATCATCGCTACTTTGCATTAAACAAAATACCTGGCTTAACTCGCCCGTTTTAGCATCAGGGATTAAAGCAACACCTTGCTTTTCGAAACCTGTATTAGTTAACCAATTTTGTATAAATGCAGGCTGCTGTGCTTGCCAGTCAGATAATTCGTTTTTAAGAATAAAAGATAAAGAAATACCAGAAGATGTATGACGTAGTAATGCACTCATTAAAAAGCTCATATAATATAAAAATGGTACTTAAGAGCATATCAATAAGCGCACCTAAAAGGTATTGCTAATTTAAAGGGATTTTAATTACTTTTTTAAGCTGTTTTTAGATTCTTGCTTTTGATTTTCTTGATCTATTTTAGCATCTAGTTCTTTAATAGATTTGTTCATATTAAACGAACTTGGCAGTACATCAACTCCCACCAAACTCCCTAATTTAACAACTAAAGGAATTGTAAGCGGGGCAAAAGGTAATACTGCAAACACACCGAGTCCTAACCCTTTTAAAATATCAACAAATTGCTCATTTGCGCGTTTTAACTCTTCTTTACTTGTTTGACCTTGAGTGTAGCGTCTATAAATAGAGAGCATTTCTTTGGTTTCTTGTTTTTCTTGCGCAAGTGCAATTTTAAGCGCCACCATAGCACGGCGAAAACGCAGCTGTTGGCGTTTTTTACTAATTTTAACTACCCGCCAAGGTGCACGGTGAATAACTTTATATATTCGCATAGCTTGCATTTTCACACACGGCGCTTAGTTAACAAAGAATAATTTACTTGCTAAGGCCGTTACTTTGCTCTTTGCACCAATCTAGCACTTACAAGCAATTTAGAATGCAACAAACGCCAAGCTCCATCATAACTAAACCCACGCACCCTAAATCAGATGACTATTGCCGCTGCGGTAGCTGTTCTGCCTGTGTATGAGGCGAATACAAAGAAAAACCAGCTCCATAGAAAGCAACCTCCACTCTTTAAAAACAACAAAAAAGAAACAAAGCAGTAACATTTAAACTATAACTTTGCATTAAATCACCTAATTAAACTCACTTTGCACTGAATCAGTTCATTTACAGCCCCTTTATGCACCATTGTTGCAAATTTACTTCTCTTGTGCTTTTTTGTTATTTAATGGTTAATTAGCGATTGCCCTCCTCGTTTTTTATGTATAGGCTGTTAATAGGACATCACAAAAAGTAAGCCAAATTGACTAGGCTGTTTTAAAAAAACGATAATTTTTAAATACTTTTGTGAACTTAATAAATTTAAAAACAAGTGATGTGTCAGTTTAACGTCGCAACATAAAATTATTCTAACTGGGGAAAATTAGAATGAAACTTAAAAATAAAGCGCTAAATCAAGCAATTAAATTTGCCTTAGCAACAACCACTGCAGGGTTGTTTATTTCAGGTTCTGCTGTAGCAGCAGATGAGCAAGCACAGGTTAAAGTTAATAAGAATTTAGAGAAAATTGCCGTAGTAGGTACGCGCTCAGCTCCACGTTCAATCGGTGATTCACCGGTTCCTATTGATATTATTGGTGGTGAAGAGCTTGAAAAATCAGGCAATACTGACATGCTTGAGCTTTTAAAAGGTGCAGTGCCATCATTTAACGTACACCAAAACCCTATTAGTGACGCGGCATCTCTTGTTCGCCCAGCTAACTTACGTGGTTTACCATCAGACAGCACATTGGTTCTTTTAAACGGCAAACGTCGTCACCGTGCATCTGTAATCGCATTTTTAGGCGGTGGTATTAACGATGGTGCGCAGGGCTCTGATATTTCAGTTATTCCAAGTATTGCGATTAAACAGGTAGAAGTACTTCGTGACGGTGCTGCCGCTCAGTACGGTTCTGATGCTATTGCCGGTGTAATGAACTTTCAACTAAAAGACGCATCTGAAGGTGGCAAATTAGAAGTTCGTAAGGGTCAGTATTACGAAGGCGACGGTGACACTACGCAGATTTCAGGTAACGTAGGCTTACCATTTACCGATAACGGTTTTGCCAATTTAAGCTTTCAATACAAAACATCTGATGCAACAAGTCGCTCAGTTCAACGTCCAGATGCAGCTGCTTTAGCCGCTGCGGGTGTTGAAGGTGTATCTTCTTTAGCTCAAGTTTGGGGTGCACCAGAAGTAGATGACGACATTTCAATTTTTGGTAACGTTGGTTTAGAGCTAACTAACGACTCAGAATTTTACATGTTTGGTAATTACTCTGAACGAGATGTACGTGGTGGATTTTACTACCGTAATCCAACAACTCGTCCTGGCGTATATGGCGGAAATATACGTGAAGTTAACGGCGTTAATATGCGCCGCCCTACTGATGAAGCAGGACAAGCTGCTTGGGATGCTGCAACTCCAACTGTATTAGTGGGTTCTTTAGATGGTTATGACGCTCAACTAGATTGTCCACTAGTGGAAATTCAAGCTAACGGTGCGCCAGATCAATCTGCAATAGATTCACTAACCTCTGCTAATTGTTTTGCATTCAATGAAACTATACCAGGCGGGTTTACACCTAACTTTGGTGGCAACATTACTGATACCTCTTTAACTATCGGTACTAAAGGTATGTTTACTGGTGGCTTCTTAAAAGACGCTTACTATGACTTAAGTGGTACAGTAGGGCTTAATGAATCTCGCTACTTTATTTTCGACACAGTTAATGCATCTTTAGGCTTAGACTCACCACGTGACTTTAGCCCAGGTAAATACTCGCAACTAGAGAAAAACTTTAACTTTGACATCTCCAAAGGAATTGATTTTGGTTTAGCCTATGATGTAAATGTAGCCGGTGGCCTAGAATGGCATGAAGAAACATTTACGGTAATATCTGGCGATGTAGCATCATTTACAGCGGGTGAATTTACTGAACAAGGTTTTGGTATAGGCTCTAATGGCTTTCCTGGTTTTAAACCATCAGATGCGGGTGAATATACCCGTCGTAACTACGCAGCATTTGTAGACATTGAAGCCCCCTTTACTGAAGACTTTTTGGTTGGTTTAGCTCTACGTTTTGAAGATTACGACAGCTTTGGTACTACAACAAACTACAAAGTTATGGCTCAGTATCATGTTACTGAAGACTTAAACATCCGTGGTTCTGTAAGTACGGGTTTCCGCGCGCCAACAGTGGGTCAAGCTAACGTAAGTAACGTCCAAACAAGCTTAGATAATGGCGTACTACAAGATTCTGCATTGCTTCCACCAACAAACCCAATCGCTGTACAGCTTGGCGGAACAGAACTTGAACCGGAAGAATCACAAAGCTATACATTAGGTGCAGTATACACAGTAGGCGATTTATTCTTGACACTTGATTACTACAATATTCAAGTAGATGACCGTATTAGCCAATCAGATAAAATCAACTTAAGCCAAGCAGACAAAGATACCCTTGAAGCTGCAGGTGTACCTAATGTTCAGAGTCTTGCACAAGTAAGCTTTTTTACAAATGACTTTGATACAACAACGCAAGGTATCGATTTAGTTGCAAACTATACAGCTGAATTAATGGGTGGCAGTTCAACATTTAGTCTTGCTTACAACTGGAATGACACTGAAGTAACTCAATTTAGTGATATTACAGGCGCGTTTAAAGTACAACGTTTAGAAGAAGATTTACCTAATCATCGTGCAACGTTCACATTGTCTCAACAGTGGGAATCAATCTCTGCATTTGCCCGTGCAAATTACTACGGCGAATATCAAGGTGTTCATGTTGATTTTGATGAAACAGCTAAAACTGCGGATTCTGCAGTCACTATTGATGCTGAAGTAACTTACTTCTTAAATGAATCAATTAGCTTCTCAGTTGGTGCTCAAAACCTATTTGACCAAGATGCTGAAAAGCTAGATTTTGCTGATAGAATTGATACGCCTAACAATAACTGGGGTGGTCAGTTCTACGAAACATCTCCGTTTGGTATTAATGGTGGCTTTTACTACGCTAAAGCAACATATACTTTCTAAACTATTTTCATGAAGAACCAAAGGCGAAATGTTAAAACATTTCGCCTTTTTAATTTTATAGTGAATAAAAAATAATAATGTATGATATTAATTGCATTAAATAAGTGTTCTATTATAGCGTGGATGTAATAGCGTAATAACAAGGCGAAATTATGACATAGTGTTGCTTCCGGTAATTGCTTTCTGCACCCATTCAATCGACTATGAATAATTTTTAATGCAGTGAGTGCGCTATTTAACACAATAAAATGATCATATTTTTAATAAAATCGGTAAATTATGCTACTTACAAAAGCCAACCAACTACTGCAGCAAAACAAACTCAAAGAAGCAGAATTTCATTATAAAGCACTACTAAAAAGCAGCCCTGATAATGGTGAAGCTTTATTTGGCTTAGGTAGAATTGCACTACGACTACAACGCTATGATTCTGCTGTATACCTACTCCAAAAAGCCTGTGAGCGCATGCCTCATATGCTTGAACCATTACACGCCCTTGCTGATGCATTTAACGGTGTTAATTCGCCAAACGATGCGCTAACGGTGCTTGAATACGCAAAAAAGTTGGCAAGTCATAATCCAGATCCTCACTATTACTTAGCCCAACACTACTTAACACATGGCGATCTAGATAAAGCCCATACAACCTTTGCTCATGCACTTAGCATTGGTGTATACCCCGTTACCGCGTATATTTTATTTGAATTAGCTCAATTAGGTCGTTTTAATAAAGAACATAACTACGTTAGTAACTTGCACCATTTTTTAACTCAAACAGATAATCTACGATTAAAAATGGTGTGTTATTATGCCTTGGCAAAAAGTTACGATGCCCTTGAAGATACTGATCAAGCATTCAATTACTTTGTACTGGCAAATAAACTACAGAGAAAACTAAGTAATTTTAACACTGACGATTTAACTACGTTTTATGACGAAATAATAAAATATAATACCAATGCACTGATTAGCTCTGCCAGTAAGCAATTTACAGGCAATGTTACACCCGTATTTATTATTGGTATGCCTAGAAGCGGCTCGACATTACTTGAACAAATGCTCGCTAATCACAGTGAATTTAGCAGCATAGGTGAAAGCACAAGTATAAGTAACAATGTGGCTGTTTTTTTAGAGCAAAAAACGGGCTTTGCGTATCCACAATGCTTAAACCATTTAACACATGAACTTGTTGTTCAAGCGCGCGAAATTTATATAACCACGTTAAAAACCGCTACGCCTATTAAACCGTTTATTATTAATAAACTACCAAGTAATTATCAGTCTATTGGGCTTATACATATACTATTTCCTAATGCGAAGTTTATAAACTTAGACCGCGACTTTAACGCTACAGTCGTTTTCTGTTTTTAGTAATTACTTTGCTGAAAACGAGCCTTACTTTTGCTCACTTGTTGAATTTAAGCAATATCATGCTTTATATACAAAGCTAATGATTCACTGGCAAACAATACCCGCACTGTCTATTTACAACATTCACTACGAAGAGTTAGTAACAAACCCAAAAGAGCAGCTTACATCACTACTGAGTTTTTTAGGCTGTCAATTTGAAGAAAGCTCATTAGCATTTTATAAGCGTAACTCGCCTGTAAACACACTAAGTAAACATGCTATTCGTCAACCAATAAACAACACTGCTGTTGCAAAATGGGAGCGTTATAAAACTCCATTACTAAAATTACTCAATGAAAGTTAAATCGCAGGATGGGCGTTAAACCAATTAAGTAAATCTTTAAACTGATCTTTTCGGGCATCTGGATGAGTGAGCATATTAATATGATCGTAATCAAAATGATGCCCGTGTTTACGCCCATAAATCAGCATTTTTTGAATGCCTGGCCCCGATTCATCCATAAATTTTTGAATATCGATTGGTTGCGCTAATGCTTTATCTTTTACTGCGGCTATATGCAGCGTAGGAGGAACATTCAGGTTTTTAAGTGCTTGTGCATAGTTAAAACCGTCATCAGAGTCTATCCATGGTGTTTTTTTAGCCCACTGCATACTTTGAAAATGCGATTTTTGGCTTTCGTCATCGCTTCCCCATTTTAAACGTTTTGCTGGTAAATAACCGTGTTTTTTAGCAAGCAATGGCGCCAATAAAAACCAAATCAAATTGGCTTGTAGTAACTTTTTAGGGTGGTTATTAAATAAAGAACGCTTAGAGCCAAAATACACACACGCTTTTACATCATTAATATATTCAGGAAAACGTGCAAACACACTGTTCATCAATACACCACCCCACGAATGCGCTACCCAGTAGTCAGGCTTTTTTACCTTCGAGTAATTCTGTTTGATTAATAAAGGCGGGAATATCTTCTAAAATGGACTCGGTTTGTCCATATTGTGCTTGACGTGAAATAACCGGTTTACTATCGCCTCGGCCGCGTAAGTCAGCGACATAGCAACGATAGCCTTGTTCGGCTAAAAAAGGGGCTAATCCTTTGTTGCTATGAGTATAAAAAATTTTCCCATTTTCAATTGCCCCATGCATAAAAAATACAACAGGACCTTGTTGATTATCATCGGCTATACGACGTAAATGAAGGGTTTGCTGACTATCTAAATTAATTATTATTGACTGCTGAGAAATTGCCACAGTTATTCCTTTTTATTATTTTCAACTCATCCTACCAGTAATATTGAATTTACCAAAGGAAATGTCTGCACTTTACACATCAGCATTTGTTACAATTACCCCATCATATCTGTTGTTAAAATGAAGCCATGAAAGAAAATAAAGCACGTTCAAAATTACACCCTCGTAACCAACATAAAAATGGGTACGACTTCGATTTATTAACAACCGAGCACCCTGCTCTACTGCCCTTCGTTATAACAACACCTGCTGGTACTAAAAGCATTGATTTTAGTGATAACAAAGCTGTTAAAACACTCAATCAAGCTCTTTTAAAAGCACATTATAGTATTGATTTTTGGGATATTCCTGCGCATAACCTATGCCCTCCAATACCTGGTCGTGTTGACTATATTCACTACTTGGCCGACTTATTAAGTGATGATAATCAAAAAAAAATACCTTTTGGTAAGCAAATTAAAGTGCTTGATATCGGTACTGGCGCTAACTTAGTTTATCCACTTACTGGTACAAGTGAATATAAGTGGCATTTTACGGGGAGCGATATTGATGCAGCATCAATAAAAATAGCGAAACAAATTGCCCAATTTAATGGCTTAAAAGTAACGTTAAAACACCAAAAAGATGCATCACATATTTTTAAGGGCGTAATAAATCAAAAAGAGTTATACCACTTAACTTTATGTAACCCTCCGTTTCATGCCAGTGCTGAAGAAGCGACAAAAGGCAGCGAACGAAAGTGGAAAAACTTAGGTAAAACACCAAGTAATGCACTTAACTTTGGCGGTCAAAATAATGAATTATGGTGCGATGGCGGCGAAGTTAAATTTATCTCTAATATGATTAAAGAAAGCGAAGATGTTGCTGAACAGGTAATGTGGTTTACTTCTTTAGTCTCTAAAAAAGACAACATTGCACCGCTAGAAGAAGTATTAAAAACGCATCCAATAGCCGAATATAAAATAGTTGATATGGCACAAGGACAAAAAATTAGTCGCTTTATTGCCTGGAGCTATTTTGATAAAGAAACACGCGAGCAAATTTGCAGCGAACTGGCTTAAACCATTAAAAGGATAAGGAAATCATGATAGACTTTCGCTCTGATACGGTTACAAAACCCTCAAAAGAAATGCGCGATATTATGCACAATGCACCTGTTGGTGACGATGTGTATGGTGATGATGAAAGCGTTAACCAGTTAGAAGCTTATGCGTGTGAGCGTTTTAATTTTGAAGCCGCACTTTACTGTAGCTCAGGCACACAAGCTAATTTGCTTGCATTAATGGCACATTGTGAGCGTGGTGACGAATACATTTGTGGCCAAAATGCGCATAACTATAAATTTGAAGGCGGTGGCGCGGCAGTTTTAGGATCAATTCAACCGCAACCTATCGAAAACGAAGCCGATGGCAGCATTAGCTTTAAAAAAATAGCCGCAGCAATCAAACCAGCCGATTTCCACTTTGCTAATACGCGTTTACTAAGTTTAGAAAATACGATTGGCGGCAAAGTACTCTCTATTGAGTACTTTTCCCAAGCACGCAACTTTGTTAATACGCATAATTTAGCACTGCACTTAGATGGCGCACGTATTTTTAATGCCGCTGTTGAGCTAAACGTTGATATCACTGAAATCACAAAACACGTTGATTCAGTCTCTGTTTGTTTATCTAAAGGATTAGGTGCGCCCGTTGGCTCGTTACTATTAGGTACGCAGGCACTTATTAATAAAGCAAGGCGCTGGAGAAAAGTACTTGGCGGCGGTATGCGTCAAGTAGGAATGCTTGCAGCTGCTGCACAATATGCACTTGAGCACAATGTAGAGCGCTTAAAAGACGATCATGCAAATGCACGTTATCTGGCTCAACAATTAAGTCAAATCAGTGGCTTTACTGTAGATATGAGTAATACCACTAATATGGTTTACGCAACCTACACTAGCAGTATAAACATTGAAGAGATTGCTGAGGCACTTAAACAACAAGGAATATTATTTAGCCCAAGTAAACAACTTAGGCTAGTAACGCATTTAGATATTACGCGCAAAGATATTGATACATTTATAACGGCATTATCGACCCATATTTAACGCGGCTTTATAATGTTTGCGGCATACCGACACATAGCGGTCATTGCCGCCAATTTCCACCTGGTTACCATCTGCAATAGCATCACCGTTTTCATCTGTTCGTAGTACGTGGTTTGCTTTACGCCCACAGTGGCACACTGTTTTAAGCTCAACCAGCTTATCAGCCCATGCAAGTAAGTATTGAGATCCAACAAATAACTCGCCTCTAAAGTCGTTGCGCAAGCCATAACACAAAACCGGTATGCCTAACTCGTCAACTACATCGGTTAATTGCATTACTTGTTCTTTTGATAAAAATTGACATTCATCAACCAACACACAATGGCGTTTTTTGTCGTTATTAAGTGATTGAATCAGATCAAATACATCTTTACTCGCATCAAATACATGCGCATCCGCTTGTAAGCCTATACGAGATGACACCTTACCCACGCCTTGTCTGTCATCAATGGCTGCCGTTAGAATAACAGGTTCCATACCACGTTCTTTATAATTGAATGCAGATTGTAATAACGTAGTTGATTTACCCGCGTTCATTGCAGAGTAGTAAAAATATAATTGAGCCATTGGGGTGCCATTTTATAAAAAAGTGCGCTTATGCTACCTCAATATTAAATTAATACCAATTTGCATAGTTAATTTGCCAATAATATTTATTCTTTAAACACTAAGGCGCGTTGAGCTTTGGGTTCTTCCTAGGGACGATTGATTCTTTGTTTCCTACATTAATACAGGTGAAGGGCGTAAGCAGGACGTGGAAGCTTTGCTCGGTTTTTACTTATTATTACATGGATGTAAGGCAGTGGATAACGCAGAAGTAGTTACCGAGCCCACTAGATTACACACCTTGCTTCACGATTAAATCGCCCCTAGATTGAACAAATTTCAATCCACAAAGATCACACTCTTTAGTGGCAAGTGATGAAATTACATTAATCCTTCATGCTCCAATAACCAACGTTTTCTATCAAGCCCACCCGCATAACCCGTTAACTTTGCATTTGCACCAATGATTCTATGGCACGGTACAATTATGCTAATCGGGTTTTTACCGTTAGCAGCACCGACTGCTCTTACTGCTTTTGGGTTTTTTAGAATGTTAGCAATATAACCATATGTTTGAGATTGACCAAAAGGCACTGTTAACAACGCTTGCCACACATTGTGTTGAAAGGGTGTACCTTTAGTGTCGAGTGGAACATCAAACGTGGTTCGTTGTTTATTAAAATACTCGTTTAATTGCGCAACGCAGATGAGCACAGCTTTGTTAGTAATATTACTTAAGGGTGTAAATGAATACTCCTTTGGAGGATAAAATCCAACGTAACTCACACCTAAGTCACTAGCTTGAATAATTATATCGTCTATTGGGCTAGGTATTTTTGTTTGAATTATCATTATAATTGCTGCCAAAGTTGAAACGTTAGACAATATCGAAAAGGTGCACAGTCAACGCAATTAAAAGGGATTGCTGCTGACTCAGGATAAAGTAAATTTAATCACTTTTTTTGACCTAAAATCATCTGTGCATTTATCACATACTTTATTGACTAACCCATAATATAAATATAAATGAAAATGAATTTTTATAACTTAAACTAAACTCAGGTTACTTAGCAAAGTCAATTAATTCCTTCCCTGTTAACCTATAAATAATCCACTCAGTTTGCGGCTTAGCACCAATACTGTCGTAAAAATCTATCGCGGGTTTATTCCAATCAAGCACAACCCACTCAAATCGACCGCAGTTGTTTTGTAGAGCCGTACTGGCTAAGTGCTTCATTATTGCTTTACCTGCTCCTTTACCACGGTTATCGGGGCTCACATATAAGTCTTCTAAATACAGACCATTTTTTCCAAGCCACGTAGAGTAGTTATAAAAATAAACCGCAAAACCAATTGGCTCATCACCATCTAAACATAAAATACTATGCGCAGTTGCACCTTCGCAAAATAATGTATCTAAAATAGCTTGTTCGTTAGTTTTAACCGCATCTGGCTCTTTTTCGTAAATTGCCAGTTCGTTAATAAAATGCAGAATTGTTTTTGCATCACTTGGCTGCGCATCACGAATTTCAATTACTTTACTCATTTAACTTTCCCTAAATATACTGTTCTAATTTATCTTTTAAAATAGCTAATTGAATTGGTTTGCTTAGGTAATTATCCATTCCTGCATCAAAACAACGCTGTTTATCCGACTCCATAGCATTAGCCGTTAGCGCTATTATTTTAATGTCTTTATGTTTATCACCCGCGTCACCATTTCTAATCGCAGCGGTTGCATCAAAACCATCCATAACCGGCATTTGGCAATCCATTAACACCACGTTAAAGTAGCCATCCTCGTGTTTACTCAAAATATCGACCGCTTGTTGACCATTTTCTGCCAGCGTAATGTCACAGTTTAGCTTTTTAAGCATTAAGGTAGACACCCGTTGATTAATTAAGTTATCTTCAACCAATAATATGTGAGCATATCTCTGTAGCTTTTCTTTTCTCAAAGATGAAATATAGCCAGATGTTACCAAAGGTAATACATCATTGTGTTTATTATTAGTGATAACACAAAGCGCAGAAATCATATCGGCCGTGGTCACTGGCTTAGGAAAATAAGCCTGAAATCCGGCGTCTGAATAGCGTTGGGCGCCTTCCATTCCCGCAATACTGGTCATCATTACCAGTGGCATATTTTTATAATCGTTATGTGCTTTGAGCGCTTTACAAAGTGCAATGCCATCCATACCTGGCATTTGCATATCAAGTACAGCAATATCGTACATTGTTTGTTTGTTATTAATGCGTTTTTCACACATTTCCAATGCTTCGTATGCATCACTGGCAAGCTCGACCTGAGCACCCCAATGCTCTAGCTGTTGAGATATTACAATACGATTTGTTTTATTGTCATCAACAACTAATACTGATAAGTTTTTTATATCAAGCTTGTGAATATAACGTTCTTTTTGGTCCCCTTGAGTTACCGATATAGTCGCTGTAAATTCACTTCCTGTACCGGCTTCACTTGTCAATGAAATAGAGCCATTCATTAGCTCGCATAACTGTTTACAAATAGCTAAACCTAACCCCGTACCACCATACTCTCGGGTTGTCGAAGCATCAACCTGCGAAAAAGGCGTAAATAACTTTTGTTGTTTTTTCTCATTTATCCCGATACCCGAATCTTTTACTTTTATTTGAAACGCTAAGCCTTTCTCTACTTTATTTATTTGAGCGCTAATAACAACTTCACCTTCGTTTGTAAATTTTACTGCATTGCTTAGAAGGTTTGTAAGTACTTGCCTAATTCGACCAGGATCGCCACATAGCTGTGCAGGCTCTAAGCGAACTAAATCAAGAATAATTTCAATGCCTTTTTCTTGTGCAGTAAATGCTTGTGCGGCAGCAATTTCACCAATTAAATCTTTTGCATTAAAGTTAATATTTTCGAGCTCAATTTTACCCGCCTCAGCTTTTGAGAAATCTAAAATGTCATTAATAACTCCCAATAATGAATGCGCACTACTTTTAGCAATGCCTACTTTTGTTTCTATTGATTTTGATAACGGCTCTAATTGAATAAGTTCTAGCATGCCCAATACACCATTCATTGGTGTTCTAATTTCGTGACTCATCGTGGCTAAAAACTGGCTTTTAACTATTGCAGCATCTTCAGCTTTTATTAATGCAATTTTGAGTTCTTCTGCTATTTCTTTTCTTCGTTGTGATACAAGCGTACTGCCTACTAACGTTGCTAATGAGCGTAAGTACGTTTCTTCGCTTTGCGTCCAATTATGGTGTTGACCTACTTTTTCAGCACACAAAACGCCTAGCTCACTGTTACCAATAGAAATAAAGGCATGAAGTATAGATTTTATATTTAAAGGGAATATGTAATCTTTAATAAACTCAGTGGTAGCAGGATGGTTGGTTACATCATTAATTGCCGTTAAATTATGCTCCCTAATAAACTGAAAATAATCAGGGTAATCAGCAATATGTAGTACTTCGCTTAATTCAACAAATCCTTGATCTTTAATATATAAACTGTGACAGCTCATGGCGTCGCTGGTGTCATTAAATATCCATAATTTGGCACGTTCAACTTCTAATACGTCGCACATTGATTTAACAATCAACTTTTCAACTTGTGTAACGTTACTATTTTGTACTTCTGGGGCAATGGTGAGTTGTGCAAGATTTTTATTGTATCTATTTGATTTTTCACTTTCTAACTCAAGTCGTTTATGTGCATCTATATTTTGAAATGATCCGTATACACGAACACATTCACCATTTTTAAATTCAGCTTGTCCCATAGATTTAACCCATCGTTCCTCCCCTTTATTGGTTAAAATAATAAGCTCAACACTCCAACTTTCACCTAAAGTAAGCGCTTTATTAAACAACTGTGATATTTTTTCGCGATGTTCCCCTGCTTTATAAAAATTTATAGCTGTTGTTAAATCAGGTTTATAATCTGCAGGTAATTCATGAATTACTTTTACCTCATCTGACCAATAAAGCGTTTGTGCCTTTAAGTTAATTTCCCATGCACCAATTCGACCCTGCTTACTCATTGATTCAAGCAAACTTTGCTGGCGGTTAATCTCTGATTGCGTATTGTAACGTTCGGTAATATCTAGAATAAATCCATCGAGATATATTACTTCATTTTTAGCGTTATAAATTGCTTGTCCGCGATCATGCACCCAACGAAGTGCTCCACTTTTATCAATTAATCTGTACTCTACCGACCATGATTTTTTAGCTTGTATACACTTACGGATCTCTATTTCAACTTCAGTTTTATCATGCTTATGCATTAAACAAAAAAAGCTCAACACTTTATTGTTTGTTAATTCATCTGGGGTATAGCCAGTAACCTCTAGAGTTTGCTCACTCAAATAAAGCATGACCCACGTATCATCAAACGTACATCGATAAATAATGCCGGGAATATTTGCAACCAGCGATGCAAAACGGTCGCGACTAATTTGTAATTCAAATTCGGTATGTTTTTGGCTGGTAATATCTAAATGCGTACCAATCATTCGTTTTTGGCGAACCATCACTATTGTATTCAACTACTTTTGCAGTATCTAGCACCCATACCCAATGACCTAGTTTGTGCTTCATTCGTGCTTCGCTGACGTAATAGTCCGTTTTTCCAGCAAAATGTTCTTTTAATTTTAAATCAGATTTAACTGCGTCTTCAGGATTAGCGAACCTATACCAAGTATCAATTGTGCAAGGTTCTAACTCACTGAGCTTATACCCTATTATTTCAGCCCAACGATTGTTAAAAGTCACTTTATTAGTATCTATATACCAATCCCAAATACCTACAGCAGTGCTGTCTATTACTAATTGAAGCTGTGTTTTATGTTGTTCTAATTCAAATTCTTGCAATTTTAACGCTGTCATATCTGTTCGTATTGCAACGTAACTTTGTGGTTTACCTTCATCATCTAAAAATGGGACTATGGTCGTATCTACCCAATAAAAATCTCCATCCTTGGCCTTGTTGCATATTTGCCCATGCCATATTTCAACTCTTTTTAGAGTTTTATACATCTCTTTAAAAATGCGTTAGGGTGCGTACCCGAATTTAGAAGTCGGTGATTTTTACCTAAAAGCTCATGCTCTTTATAACCACTCACTTCACAAAACTTTTTATTTACAAAAGTAATAGTCCCTTTTAAATCAGTGATAGCAACAATAGCATGTTCATCAAGCGCTGCTTTTTGTTCAGCCAGTTGTTTTAGTGCTATTTGCAGAGCAGAGCGCTGCTTTTGTAACAAACTTTTTTGCTCTTCTTTTACTTTAACTAGCTTGTGAAGATTAATTGATAACTGATTAAATTCAGTACTATCTTTTAAAATGGGAACTGTAATATCTTGACCATCTTTAATGCTTTCTACAATTTTGGTTAACCGAATTAAAGGGCGAGACAACCTGCGAGCAAACCACCATGATGAACATAAAATAAGAATCAAGACACCGGCATTTGTTAAAATAGCAAACTGTTTATAGTAGTCACTCCCTTTAAGAGCAGCCTCGGCTGGTTTTGACACGAACAGCTGCCAACCTTGTTCACTCAAAAAGTCTAAATCACTTATATAGGCATAAAATGTCTGATCACTGTTATCTGTAAATGTAAATATTTGCTGTGAAGGAGAGTTATTTTGAAGAAAAAAACTGATTATCTAGAGTCGTCGTCGTGGCTTGCTTTTCAACTTTTTTGTTATGCATTAAATAAAATGCAATATTGCTACTAGCTGCGTGTATTTTACTTAAATTATTTACTAACCCCTGTAAATTCACATCAGCGAGTAATATTTTCTGTAATTGATTTTGCGTGTTCACTATTGGCAATGCAATTATGTGGTGGCCTTTCCCATTAACCACAATAGTGCGAAAAAGTGGTTGAGAGGTATTACCTTCTTCAGTGTATATTGTTATAAAATCACGCTGCAGGGACTGACTAAAATAAGAATTAGGGGCAATATCAAAAGATGAGGTATCGATAAACTCAACATAATTAACAAAATCATAGTGTTTAACAAATTCGTTAGTTAAGTATTGCTTTTTGGCTGGGTTACTATCTAACTGCGATTTAAGTAAATATAGATCGTTCACATGGTCTGAAAACCAAATATTAGCAAACTGTTTGCCTATATTACTTAACTCATTAAGTTCGTTATTCGCATTGTGCCTAAGGGTATTATTTACATGCTGAAAACTAAACCAGGTAAGTAAACACACGGGTACTAATGCAATAATTATAAAAGTTGTAATCAGCTTATATCGAACAGTGTGTCCTTTGCCTGTAAACTGACCAAAGTTTAAACCTTTATCCATGCTTGGTTTCCAGCAGATTTTGTTGTTTTATATAACTTATATTAATGCACTAAATGTTAAAAGACGCAAGTTTTGAGCTGCAAACTCCTTAAAAAATAAATATTTAGCGCATTTTTAGCTGTTTAAAAATTATGGTGATATAAGCACTATTTTTATAAATGATTTTTTAAATGGGTTATAAATGACAATCGCTCACATCAGTACTTATAACTATGTAAATATCAGCAAAATAATAAACGATTTACCATTACTGGTGTTATAAACATATAACATACAGTATCACAATGTATTAACGGTTATCCTCAAAGGGAAAATGGTTAATAACAAACCCACTAAACATTTCAAACTAATTAGTCGGTATTAATTACGTTTTACATGGCCACTTTAATATTAAAAACGGCATAATCGAAAACTAGCATCTGTTAGATTGGCCATACATTTAACAAAAATATTATTTGATTGAAAATACATCGCATTATCATTTACAATAAACCACATTAAACTCATCATTGAGATATTGTCATTGAAACTCTGGTTAAGAAGAATTCACTTAAGCCTTGCCCTCATAAGCGGACTATTTTTATTAATAGTTAGCTTAACTGGTGCTGTTATGATTTATGCAAAAAATATTCAACATTTTATAGAGCCAGAAAAATGGCAAGTAACGCCGCAAACGCGTTCAATACATTACGATGCGCTTATACAAAATGTAGAAATGCAAACTGAGACAAAAAGTCATTCTTTTTTATGCCAGAACAAAAAGCGAATGCTGCATGGCAATTCAGGTTAACCAATAAACACTATGCCAGTGTTAACCCCTACTCAGGCGATGTAATAAACGTTTATGAATTAACTGACACCATCTACGGATTTGCTCAAGGCTTACATCGTTGGTTGTTATTTGAAAATAGTAAGGGTGAAAAAACCTTTAGAAATTGGATGTCGGTTTGTGCATTGATGCTTTTAGTCAATGTATTGCTCGGGTTTTATATATGGGTAAAGCCAAAAAATAGAATTAAACGTTTAGCTATAAAACCTGGGGCAAAATTAAGAGTATTACTGTATCAATTACACACAGTTTTAGGCGTATTCTTTTTCATTCCGCTAATATTTATTGCCTTTACTGGCATGTCTTTTAACTGGAAAACACAAACTCAATCAATCGTAGAGTTTGTCACTTTTGACAAAGTAGAAAACAGGCCTAAACCCCCAAAAATAGAAACGCCTATATCAGTAAACCTTCCCTACCAATATAATTTAGCGATTAAAAATGCTACGGCTATTTTTCCTAATGGCGAGTTATTTAGAATATATTTACCTAAAAAAGACAGACGAGCCATTGGCGCTCAGAATCAAAAACCCTGACGAAAGCCACGCTTATAGTTGGGTTTGGGTAAACCCTTATAACGCCAATATACTAAATTCATTCGATGCTAGTAAAACTAACCTTACAACACAGGTATGGAACTTTAAATATAAGTTTCATATTGGTGAATTTGCTGGCCCTGTAGTGCAATTTTTATGGTTATTAATCGCACTTTCGTTGACCTTTTTTATTGTAAGCGGCGTGTATTTTTGGTTAAAAAGACACAAGTGGAAATAAATTCCTTATCACCAATACAATTAGTTGATAATCATTGCCAACGGGGAATTATTATCAACTTAGCTTCG